>CAZLBA010000056.1:0-19014 GCA_964557555.1 uncultured Beijerinckia sp. | reverse complement strand
ATCGCAGCGGGAGCTGTCAATCGTGTCCCGGCGGCCAATGACATTCGCTCCAATATGGTCCGCGGGGGTGCCGCGAAAGCGACTGATCTCAGTCCGCGCGAAATGGAAATCTGCGAAACCATCGGGCCTGAACTGAAGCGGCTGGGTCTCATTTTTGTCGGCATTGACGTGATCGACGGCAATCTGACTGAGATCAATGTCACCTCACCGACAGGGCTTCGCGCGATCAAGCGGCTCGGTGGACCTGACATTGCAGCCACCATCTGGGACGCGATCGAGGCAAAGGTATAAGCCATGACCATGACCGCCAGCGAAGAAGCGCCCCGCAGCCGTCGGCGCAATCGCATACCGACCAAACTCGAAGAGATCATTGATCGTACCAAGCTCGATCAAGAGCTGGCGGACGTTGCACGCATCCATAAAGGCACGGCACTCGATCTTCGCAAGGCAGCTGTCGAAGTGTTTCGCAAGGCGCTGGAAGATGGACGCGCGAAAGCACGCGCAGCTCTGGAAGCTGGCGGCGATGGCATAGCCTGCGCGCAGGCGATTTCTTATCTCGAAGATGAGATCATCCGCTCTATCCATCATTTCGTGACGGAATTTCTCTATTCCGCTGAAAACCGTTCTGCAGGTGAACGTCTGGCCATTGCTGCTGTGGGCGGCTATGGGCGCGGCACCTTGGCACCGGGCTCTGACATCGATCTCTTGTTCCTGCTGCCCTATAAGCAAACCGCATGGGGTGAGAGCGTGGTCGAGGCCATTCTCTATATTCTTTGGGATTTGCGCCAGAAGGTCGGCCACTCCACCCGCTCGGTTGATGAATGTCTGCGTCAAGCGCGCGATGACATGACCGTGCGCACCGCGCTGCTCGAAGCCCGCTTCATTCTGGGCGACGAGGCTTTGTTCGAAGACATGCGCCGCCGCTTTGATGAGGAAATCGTGCGCGACACGGCACGCGAATTTGTGGCGGCGAAACTGGCCGAGCGTGACCAGCGCGTGACGCGCGCGGGCAATTCGCGCTATCTGGTTGAGCCCAATGTGAAGGAAAGCAAAGGCGGGCTTCGCGACCTCAATACGCTCTTCTGGATCGCCAAATATGTCTATCGCGTGCGCGAGACCAAGGAGCTTGTCCGCGCGGGCCTCTTCAGTGAGCGTGAATTACAGCTCTTCAACCGCTGCGAAGAGTTTTTGTGGCGCGTGCGCTGCCATCTGCATTTCGTCACCAATCGCTCGGATGATCGCCTCTCCTTCGACCATCAGCGCACGATCGCCTCACGCCTCGGCTATACGACCCATGCAGGCCTGTCGGATGTCGAGCGCTTCATGAAGCATTATTTCCTTATTGCGAAAGATGTGGGCGATCTCACCGCCATTGTCTGCGCGGCACTGGAAGAGAAACAAGCGAAATCCCGTCCTGTGCTTGACCGATTTGTCAGCCGTTTTCGCCGCAAGAATTACGAGCTGCCCGGTGGCGATTTTTCGGTTGAGATCGACCGCGTGACGGTTGCGCGGCCCGATGTGTTTGAACGCGATCCGGTCAATCTCATTCGCCTCTACTGGATCGCCAACAAGCATCGCTTGCCGATCCACCCGGATGCAACGCGACTAGTTACCTTGTCGCTCAAGCGCATCAATGCAAAACTGCGCGAGGATCAGGAGGCCAATCGCCTCTTCATCGAAATTCTCACGTCACGCGAAGCCCCCGAAACAATTCTGCGCCAGATGAATGAAGCAGGCGTTCTGGCGCAATTCATCCCTGATTTCGGGCGCATTGTGGCGATGATGCAGTTCAACATGTATCATCACTATACGGTTGACGAACATTTGCTGCGCAGCATCGGGATCCTGCACGGCATTGAAACCGGCCGCCTGAAGGAAGATCATCCCGTTTGCAGTGAGATCCTGCCCTCGATCCGCAATCGAACCGCGCTTTACGTGGCCCTCTTCCTGCATGACATCGCCAAGGGCCGCAAGGAAGATCACTCTATCGCAGGCGCGCGTGTCGCGCGTGACATCTGCCCACGCTTCGGCTTGTCAGAAGCGGAAACAGAAACCGTTGCCTGGCTCGTCGAAAATCATCTTGTGATGTCGAATACGGCCCAGAGCCGTGACCTTTCTGACCGCATCACCATTGAGACTTTCGCTGCCACCGTTCAGACGCTGGAGCGCCTGCGCATGTTGCTGGTGCTGACCGTTTGTGACATTCGCGCGGTTGGTCCCGGCGTGTGGAATGGCTGGAAGGGCCAGCTCTTGCGCACTCTTTATTGGGAAACTGAAATCGTTCTGGCTGGCGGTCATTCCGCTATTGATCGTCAACAGCGCGTGCTGATTGCGCAGAATGAATTGCGCAAGGCGCTTGCCACCTGGTCAGATCCTGACTTTGATGCTTATGCCGCCCGCCACTACCCGGCCTATTGGCTGAAGGCTGATCTGCAGCACAAGATCGCCCATGCAAAATTGCTGCGTCTTGTGGATGTGGAAGTGAAATCGCTGATGACGGAATATTCCACCGACGCCTTTCGTGGCGTCACGGAATTGACTGTCGTTGCACCAGACCATCCGCGCCTGCTGTCGATCATTGCGGGAGCTTGTGCCGCAGCCGGTGCCAATATTGTTGATGCACATATCTTCACGACCACAGATGGTCTGGCGCTTGATACGATCTTCATCAGCCGCGCTTTTGATCAGGATGAGGATGAGCTGCGGCGTGCCGGGCGCGTGGCGCAAAGTATCGAAAAAGCTTTGCGGGGCGAGATGCGCCTGCGCGATGCGGTGGCGGCGCGTGGTGAACAGGCCAAGGGTGTCAGCAAGGCCTTCTCGCTGGCGCCTGATGTGATGATGGATAACAACCTCTCCAATCGTTACACCGTGATCGAAATTTCAGGTCTTGACCGTCCGGGCCTGCTCTATGAGTTAACCGCTGCATTGTCAGATCTCAATCTCAATATCGGTTCAGCCCATATTGCCACCTTTGGTGAAAAGGCCGTGGACGTGTTCTACGTGACCGATCTGACAGGACTGAAGATCACCAATCCTGCCCGGCAAAATGCCATTCAGCGTCGCCTCATTGATATTTTTGCCGCAGGCGAGACCAAGCCTTCACCCAAGCGAAAGTCGGAGACTGGCAGCTAACGGCTGCGTCTCAGGCTGAACTTGATTTTTCCCGGCCGAGCCATGATATCCCGGCGAGACGAGAATGGACTGTTGACCCATGCAAGATCCCAAAGACCAGTCTGCCAACCCGGCTGCCGCCCCTGAAAGCGCGCTTTCAGGCGAGGCGCCACAATCTGCCATTACCGAGCCGGAGCCCTTTACCGAGCTTGAAAATCTTCACGCTGAAAATGCGAGCCTGAAGGAAAAAGTGCTGCGCACTTTGGCTGATATGGAAAATCTGCGCCGCCGCACGGAACGCGAGGTGGCCGATGCCAAAACCTATGGCGTCACCAGTTTTGCGCGCGAAATGCTCACGCTGGCTGATAATCTGCGGCGCGGTCTGGAGACGATCTCACCGGAAGTGAAAGAAGCTGCCGACCCAGCCCTCAAGGGCTTCATCGAAGGCATTGAACTGACCGAGCGTGCGTTTCTGGCAAGCCTCAATCGTCAGGGCGTAAAGAAGCTGGAACCGCAAGGCCAGCGCTTTGACCCCAATATGCATGAGGCTTTGTTTGAAGTGCCTGATCCCAGCGTGCCCAATGGCACGGTCGTGCAGGTGGTTGAAACTGGCTATGCCATCGGTGAACGCTGCCTGCGGCCGGCTAAGGTCGGGGTCGCACGTGGCGGGCCGAAGCCTGCGCAGGATCAGCCCAAATCTGAGGGCTGAGTGACACGACGCAGGGTGAGATTGATGCGCCCTGCGTCGCTCAACAGGCTCGACGTGCCTGCATAGATGCGATCCACGCCGTGAAAACACAGGCGCGATGCACCACCAATCAACACCACATCACCTGACTGCAACCGCACCGACTTTGTAGGGCCATTGCGCTCGCTCGTGCCATAGCGAAACAGGCATGTATCACCCAGCGAGATCGAAACGACAGGCGCATCCAGCGCCGCCTCATCACGATCCTGATGCAGGCCCATGCGTGCTTTTGCATCATAAAAATTGACAAGACAGGCCTCCGGCGAAGCACCATAGCCGCTGAGCGCCCATGCTTTCAGCGCAAGCTCTGGAATGGCCGGCCATGGCGTGCCAGTGTCGGGATGGTCTGGCTGATAGCGATAGCCGCGGGCCTCATCGCTAACCCAGCCGAGCGTTCCGCAATTGGTCATGCGCACCGAAAAGGGTTTACCCGTTCGCGGCATACGCGGGGTGAAAAGCGGCGCTTGTTTCACACAAGCCCGCAAGGCGGCCACGAGCGCTTCTTGCTCTTCGCGCGAATAGAAAGCGGGATGATAGATGAGGCCCGGAGCAAGCTCCATCAGTCGTTGAGCCCCAATACATCTGCCATCGAATAATGACCCGGCTTGCGGCCCTTGCCCCATAAGGCAGCACGCACAGCGCCACGGGCGAAGATGCCGCGATCTTCTGCCTTGTGTGCGAGTTCAATTCGCTCACTGGGACCGGCAAAAATCACTGTATGGTCACCCACAACTGTGCCGCCACGCAACGTCGCAAAGCCAATATCGCCCGGCGTCCGCGCACCAGTATGACCGTCACGCACGCGCTGCGAGCGTTCAGCGAGTTTGATCTTGCGACCTTCGGCAGCCGCTTCGCCCAGCAACAAGGCCGTGCCAGAGGGCGCATCGACTTTCATGCGGTGATGCATTTCTAGAACTTCAATATCGAACTCCTCGCCCAGCGTCGCAGCCACCCGCTTCACGAGGCCCGCGAGGAGATTGACGCCGAGGCTCATATTGCCCGAGCGCACAACGACGGCGTGACGTGCAGCTGCATCAATCTTGGCAATATCATCTTCGCTCAAGCCGGTGGTGCCGATCACATGGACGATGCGCGCTTGTGCGGCGAGGGCTGCAAGCTCAACCGTGCTGGCAGGTGTCGTGAAATCAATCAGTGCATCCGCATGAAGCAGAGCCTCAAGCGGCTTGTCCGTGACCTGTATATTTGTCGCACCAATGCCCGCAAGCAGGCCGGCATCCTGCCCCAGAGCAAGCGAGCCCGCGCGTTCCAGCGCACCGCCCAATTGCGCCCCTTCGGTCGCATGGATGGTCTGAATGAGCATGCGCCCCATGCGCCCGGCCGCGCCTGCCACGACGATCCGCATACCGCTCATAGTGACCTCCTCGAACTGCCTCTCTGCCTCTACAGACTGGCGCGCCTCTCCGCAATGCCTGTTCCCCACTTGTTCATGCGCCTTTGACGCCGGGCCCAACCTGATCTTTAATTGCGTCAAACAGGGAGCAACGCCATGACCGATGCATTTGAAGACTATTGCTGGAAAGATATCGTCAGCGATGAGGTGATCGAGATCTACGGCGCCTATCGCCGCAAGCTCTATGTCGGGCAACGTCCGGCTTTGCTGGCAATCGACCTCTATAAAAAAGCCTATCAGGGTGGCAATCGGCCTGTGGTTGAGGTGAACCGGGAATTCTCGGGCTCATGCGGGGAAAATGCATGGAAGGCCGTGCCGCCAACTCAGGACCTTTTTGCCGCAGCGCGTCGCGCAGGCATCCCGATCATCTATTCCACGCGCCATGCGGACACGGCGGGCGTGCATTCGACCAATCGCAGCATGGGTCGCGAGGATGAGGATGTTTATGCGATCAAGGAGGAGTTTGCTCCACAGCCCGGCGATCTCGTGATTTACAAGGAACGCGCCTCCGCCTTCTTTGGCACGCCGCTGATTGCTCATCTGCGCCGTCTGGGCGTCGAAAGCCTCATCATTTGTGGCGAGAGCACTTCTGGCTGCGTACGCGCCTCGACGGTTGATGCCTATTCATATGGCTTCCACAATGTGCTGGTGGAAGAATGCTGCTTTGACCGCTCGATGCTGAGCCACAAGGTCAATCTCTTCGACCTGCATCACAAATATGCGGATGTTCTGCATGTGAAAGATGTGGTCGCCCATCTCAACGGACTGTCTCAGGCTGCCCGGGCGGCGGAATAAAACCTTAACCAGCCCTTAATTCGCCGCCTTTAGCTTCTCTTCATCGCTTTGAGCGATGAGGAGTTCATGGCCGAGGGCTGGTTCAGCAAAAGACGTGAGCCGACATTGAGCGCGCCCCGCAAAGGGCGTGATGATGATCTGCGCGCCGATCCGCGTGACCATTACGGCCCTGGCGCCCGCCGCAAGAAAGGCGAGCGCATCGAGCCGGAATTTTTCGATGATCGCCGCGATGCTGAACGGCTGCGGCTTGATCAGGAAGACGCAGCCGCGCATCGCCCGCGCAAGCGAAAGCGCAAGGCCGCGACCAAGGACAAGAAACCGAGGAAGCGTCGTCGCTCTTTCCTTGGCTTCCTCTTCTATTATGGCGCTGTTGCCGCTGTCTGGGGTTTCATCATCATTGCTGGTGTTGTGGCATGGCATGCGGTGCAATTACCGCCCATCGACAAGCTCGCAGTGCCCAAGCGGCCGCCCAATATCGCGATCATGAGTGATGATGGCACATTGCTCGCCAATCGCGGTGACACGGGCGGACCTGCGATCAATCTCAGAGATCTACCGCCTTATGTACCAAAAGCTTTCGTGGCGATTGAAGATCACCGCTTCTATGACCATTACGGCATAGATCCGATTGGAATCACGCGTGCCGTGGTGCGTAATGTGACGCGGCGCGGCGGCATGGAAGGCGGCTCGACGCTGACGCAACAGCTCGCCAAAAATCTCTTCCTGACACAAGAGCGCACCATCTCGCGTAAAATCCAGGAAGCCATCCTCGCGATTTGGCTGGAGCATCGCTACAGCAAGGATCAGATCCTCGAACTTTACCTGAACCGCGTCTATTTTGGTTCAGGTGCCTATGGTGTTGAAGCGGCGGCGCGTAAATATTTCGGTCATGGCGCGCGTGATGTGACCCTGCAGGAAGCAGCGATGCTGGCCGGCTTGATGAAAGCCCCCACGAAACTTGCCCCCAATCGCAACCCCACCGGCGCGACCGAACGCGCAAGCCAGGTCATCAATGCCATGGCGCGCGAAGGCTTCATCACGCAGGATATGGCGCGTATTGCACTCGCCAATCCAGCACAGGCCCATCAGAACAAGGGCGCGGGCTCGATCAACTATGCCGCTGATTACGTCATGGACATTCTCGATGACACAATTGGCGCCATTGATGAGGATATCATCGTCAGCACTACACTCTCAGGTCACATGCAGCGTGCAGCTGAGCTGGCATTGACGGAAGAGCTGAATAGCAAGGGCCAGCGCTTTGGTGTGTCGCAAGGCGCGCTTGTGGCGCTTGACCCCAATGGGCAGATCAAGGCGCTTGTGGGTGGACGTAATTATTCCGACAGCCAGTTCAATCGTGCGGTTGCTGCCAAGCGGCAGCCCGGCTCATCTTTCAAGCCATTTGTCTATCTGACGGCGCTTGAGAAAGGGCTAACGCCCGTCACGCTGCGCGATGACTCACCCATCAATGTGCGGGGCTGGGCGCCAGAAAACTCAACACGCGAATATCTCGGCCCCGTGACGCTGACGCGCGCCTTGTCGCTCTCGCTGAATACAGTCTCGGTGCGCCTGGCGCTGGAGACCGGACCTAAAAATGTCATTGCCAGCGCGCATCGTCTGGGCATTGCTTCAGAGCTTCGCCCCGATGCATCCATTGCACTTGGAACATCAGAAGTCACACCACTTGAGCTGGTGACAGCCTATGCACCCTTTGCCAATGGCGGCATTGCGGTGCAGCCGCATATCATCCTGCGGGTCAAGACTGCGCAGGGCAAATTGCTTTATCAGCGCAAGGGGGCAAGTTTCGGCCGTGTCATCGAGCCCAAACATGTGGCGATGATGAACACCATGATGCAAGAAACATTGACAACAGGCACCGCGAAGCGCGCCGAATTGCCCGGCTGGCAAGCTGCCGGCAAGACGGGCACAAGTCAGGATTATCGTGATGCCTGGTTCATTGGCTATACAGGTCTGCTCGTCGGCGGTGTGTGGCTCGGCAATGACGACAATTCACCCACACGGCGCGCATCAGGCGCCAATCTGCCCGTTGATATCTGGAGCCGCTTCATGCGCGAGGCGCTGCAAGGCATTCCACCTGTGCCATTGCCCGTTACGACGCCACGTCAGGAACCAGCCTCGCCAAACATACCAGCGGAGGCCCTCTCGCGCACGCCACCCGTGCCGGGAAACACGACCGATTTGCTGCCACCCGCTTCGATCCCGCAAGTGCAGCCACGGTCGCCGCAACAGGCGCCCGAATCAAAGGGCCTGATTGAACGTTTGCTGGGCGGCGGCTGATCAGGAGCGCAGCGGCGCTGAGCCCCATGAATTCAGCGTGCGTTCTTCATGAGGCCAGATGCCGCGTTGGCGATCTGGCCCGACAACCTCGATCTCTGCCGAAAGCTCGACCCAATTGCCATCAGGGTCATGCACGAAGAGGAAGAGATTATTGCCAGGACCATGACGACCGGGACCCCATTTCACTGGCACACGCAAGTCAGCAAAGTGATCACCCCAATCGCGGATGGCGTTCCAGTCATTCGTTTCATAGCAGTGATGATCAAACCGATCTTCAGAAGCCTGAAACACCGCAAAACTATGATGCTCATGATCGGAGCGCAGGAAGCTGGTGCGGATTCCGCCCTGATCGTCGAGCACGCGATCAGATTCCGTCAGCCCAATCACATCCGTGTAGAAATTGATCATGGCTTCACAATTGCGGCTCGCCACAACCACATGCTGAATACGACCTGAAAGCCCCTTCGTGCTCTTGTTGCGCGGATGCGGCACGCCATACCAAATCTTGTTGCCGCTTGGATCTGTCCAGCCAACGGCATCCGAGAAAATGGGTGTTGAACCGCGTTCATGCGGCGCACCGGCCTTGGCGAGACGCTGCATCAAAGCATCAAGGGCCGCGGGATTTTCAACTTCATAGCCAGCCGACAGCATCGACTTGGCTTCACCTGGGGAGATCATGACGCAGCGTTCAGGGCCCCAGCAGATCCGCGAAGGACCTCTTGCTTCCACCTCTGCCGAAAAAGCATCCCGATAAAATTGCGAGAGCTTCTCCGGATCTGGCGATCCCAGCTCGACATAGAAGAGATGGCCCCGCAAAGGCACAGTATTGCTCATGGTTTCTCTCCCGCTCATTTCGTTGGATAGCTTTGCGCCACAAGATCGCGCACACGCTGTGCGAAAGTTGCAACGCCATGGGGTTGTGAGGCATCAATGGCGCCGGCCACATACCGATCGGGGCGCACCAGCATCAAAAGCTCACGTCCCTCGACATTGAGCTTGGCCATCGTGTCATCCACATCACGGCCAGCAATAATGGTTGGGTCAGCATCACGATCAAGATTGACACGCATTGGAACAATCGCAATCCGACGCAGATTGGCGAGTCCGAAATTCTCCTGACGGGCAGCAGCAATGGTAGCCTGCGCTTGGTCGCCATAAGCAACAAGTGCGAAATCACTGCCGAGCATTTCGTCAAATTTGCAAACCTTGCGATGAATGTCCTCGAAATTCGGCTGCGGTAACATGCGACCGGTGATGTTCAGGCCCTGATCACTTAACAAGAAACCCTCGCCATAAAAGGGCTTGGGCTTGTATTTCATCATCGCGAAATAGCTATGCACCGGCGGGATGAAACGCGCGAGACGAAAGAAGTTCTGAACGAAGAAAGCTTGCAGCTTTGAGGTTGGCATCATTACGCGGCCAATATTGATCGCAAGCTCGATCAGCGACCATGCATGGGGTGCGCGTTCCTTCTCATAAGTTTCAAGCAGATTGGGTCCCAAGTCCCCGCGCAAAACAGCGGCCAATTTCCATGACAGATTATGCGCATCGCGCACGCCGCTATTCATGCCCTGCCCCGCAAAAGGCGGCGTCAGATGCGCGGCATCGCCCGCCAGAAAGACGCGCTTCGTGTTCCATTTATCCACCATGCGCGCATGGAATGTATAGACCTGACGGCGAATGACAGTTGCATCTGCATCAGGGCCAGACTTTGCGAGAAGCTCACGCACATGCCCTGGATCTTCCGCTGCTTTCTCATCCTCGCCTTCCTGCAACATAAACTCATAACGCCGCGTGCCATTGGGGCCGGGCAGACAGATGAAAGGCAGATCGGGATCACACCCCACGCGCGTCTGGCGCATGCGCTCTTTGGTGTCGGCAAGATCAACGATGAGCCAGCGTTCGCGATAGGTGGAGCCTTTCAGCTCGGCCCCAATCGCGCGCCGCGTGGCGCTGCGCCCTCCATCACAAGCCGCGAGATAGCGCACGCGAATCTCGCGCATCGGGCCGCCTTCCTCCCCAAGAAACAGCGTCACACCCTCATCATCTTCGCTGAAACTCGCGCAATTGGTGCCAAACAAGGCTGTGACATGGGAGAAGCGCTTCAACTCGTCACGCAAGGTCGCTTCAAGTTTAACCTGGCTGAAAGCGCTGCGGCGTGGGTAGCCATATTCGCGATCCTTCGGCTCGACCTTGGCAAAGCAGATGCCTTTGGCAGTGAAATAATGGGCGCCGTAATCAAGCGCGATATCTTTCACCACCGCATCGACCACGCCGGCGGCCTGCATGGTGCGCAGACATTCATCGTCGATGGAAACAGCGCGCGGGGCGGGAACAGTCGAAGCATTGCGCTCAACAAGCACTGTGCGAATGCCCATGGTGCCCAGAAGATTGGCGAGCGTGAGACCCGTCGGCCCCGCGCCAAGGATGGCGACATCAAAATCCACAGCCAGCGCTCCCTTCGACCAGATCGGGCAAGTCTAGACCCCGCTCGTCCAGACTGTCAACGGAATTCCCAAAAAATGAGAAAATTGTGATAGAGCGCCCAGTTGCCTCCCTCCGCCGAAGCGCCTAGAAGCGCGCATCTCCTGAACCAAAGGCTTCTTCCATGCGTCCTTCCAAACGCGCTCCAGATGAATTGCGGGCGGTGACTTTCGAACGCAACGTGACCCGCTATGCGGAAGGCTCCTGCCTTGTGAAATTCGGCAACACCCATGTGCTGTGCACGGCTTCGCTTGAGGATAAGCCACCGCAATGGCTGCGTGGCCAAGGTCGCGGTTGGGTGACGGCGGAATATGCCATGCTGCCGCGTGCGACACATACGCGCACGCGCCGCGAATCAAGTTCGGGCAAGCCCTCCGGCCGCACGCAGGAGATCCAGCGACTGGTCGGTCGCAGCCTGCGTGCTGTGGTGGACCTTCAACAGCTGGGCGAGCGCCAGATTGTCATCGACTGTGATGTCTTGCAGGCGGATGGCGGCACACGCACCGCTTCCATCACAGGTGGTTGGGTTGCGCTTTATGATTGCCTGCGCTGGATGCGCCAGCGCTCCATCATCAAGGACATTCCCATCAAGGATCATGTGGCTGCCATTTCTTGCGGTGTCAGCAAGGGCGTAGCGGTGTTGGATCTTGATTATGATGAAGATTCAGTGGCCGAGACCGATGCAAATTTCGTCATGACGGGTGCAGGCGGCCTTGTCGAAGTGCAGGCGACTGCCGAAGGCGCGATCTTCACGCAAGAACAGCTCGACGCCATGCTCGGTCTGGCACGCAAGGGCGTGGCCGAACTCGTTGCTTTGCAGAAGGCTGCGATCAGCGCATGAGCCAACATCGTCAACTCTCCGGCAAGCTTGTCATCGCCACGCATAATGCAGGCAAGCTGCGCGAAATGAATGAGCTGATGGCGCCTTATGGCATCACTTGCGTCTCCGCCGGTGAGCTTGGCTTGCCGGAGCCGGAGGAGACCGGCGTGACCTTCATGGAAAATGCCCTGATCAAAGCGCGCGCTGCAGCCAATGCTGCCCGTCTTCCTGCATTGGCTGACGACTCCGGCATTTGCGTTGAAGCCCTCGACGGTGCGCCAGGCATTTATTCAGCGCGCTGGGCCGGTGAGAGCAAAGATTTCACCGCTGCCATGGCGCGCATCGAACAAGAAGTGAGTGCAAAAGGCTGTACACAGCCGCATCAACGCAAGAGCTGGTTCATTTCAGCCCTTGCACTTGTGTGGCCAGATGGACATGCGGAATGTTTTGAAGGGCGCATTGATGGCGTTCTCGTCAATCCGCCGCGTGGCACTGCGGGCTTTGGTTATGATCCGATGTTTTTGCCGCAAGGGCATGAACGCACCTTTGGCGAAATGACGTCTGAAGAAAAGCACGGCATTCCTGCAGATGGCTCGACCGCGCTCTCGCATCGCGCGCGCGCCTTCCAGATGCTCTCCCGCGCTTGCCTGAAGTGATCAGAGCCCTTCAGTGGGCTCTACCAATACCATCCAGGAGAGACCGAAGCGGTCGGCCACCATGCCGAAGGATTGCGCGAAAAAAGTTTGCGTCATTGGCATCTGAATCTCACCGCCGTCGGCCAGAGCGGCAAAGATGACCTCGGCACGACTGGCATCGGTGAGGGTGATGGTCAGCGCCATGCCCTCAAAATTGGGCTCGCCCTGACACCGCCCATCTGAAGCCATCAGGATGGAGTCCCCGATCCGAAACGTGGCATGCATGATCTTGTCGTCTGAACCGGCGGGCACCATGGCCTCATCAGGGGGCACAGGACTTTCCTTGAAGCGCATAATGCTCAAAGCTTCCGCCTGCAAAACCGACTTGTAGAAATCGAGCGCTTCCTGACAGCGGCCGTCGAAAAAAAGATATGGCTGCACGCGCATGAACGGACCCCACCTTCCCTGCATTCCCAAGGCCCCTGCCCGGATGCACGATAGACCCTCCTCCGCAGCTTCGCGAGGTTGAGCACAACCATAAAGGCGCACTTTTTTCGCCTCCCGGAGGGTGGTCTTGAATGGAACCTTTCGGCCAACCATATTCGGGGAGCGGGGCAGACGCCCATCGGGGTCCGCCGCCCGCGAAGTGCCTGAAGGGCTTCGAAGATGACGCGAATGCCAAATTTGAACTCCCCCTTCCTTCTGGGGTTTGACGATATCGAACGGGCGCTCGACCGGGTCAGCCGGACGACCTCCGACGGCTATCCTCCCTACAATATCGAGCGCCTCGCCCGCAGCGAGATGGAGCCTGAGCGCCTGCGAATCACGCTGGCAGTTGCCGGCTTCACCCGCGAGCAGCTCGACATCACGGTAGAAGAAAATCAGCTCGTCATTCGCGGCCGTCAGGTGGATGACAAGGAGCGGCAATATCTGCATCGCGGCATTGCTGCCCGCCAGTTTCAGCGCACCTTTCTGCTTGCCGATGGTATGCAGGTCTTGGGTGCCGATCTCAAGAACGGACTTCTTTCGGTTGATCTCGCGCGGCCCGAACCTGAGCGCATCATCCGCAAGATTGATATTGCGCAACGTGACTGATCAGTGCGCGCGCAATCACAGCGGGGCTCGCAGTGAGACCGCAAAGGAGATGACAATGATCGATGACACCAAGGCTCTGCCTGTGACCGTCGAGCAGCTGGCCCATCTGGGCGGCGGTCACATTGCTTATGTGAAAGAAATGCCTTCGGAAGAAGCGCGCAAACTCTTCCCGCAGGTGGAAGGCATCCCCTCAGGCTTGCAGCTCTTCGCTTTGCTCAGCGCAGACGGCACGCCCATTGTGTTGACTGACTCGCGCGATGCGGCAGTTGCCAATGCATGGGAACATCAGTTGCAGACGGTTAGCCTCCACTGAGGCTAACCGCATTCAGCAAGGCTCACTTCTTCAGTTTCGCCATATCAACCTTGTGCTGCGCGACCGGGATCATGGTGCGCACGCGCTTGACGCGATCGGGCTCGATGCGCGCGACAGTGTAACCAACACCGTCTGATGCACGCGAAATCACATGGCCCCATGGGTCAACCACGAGTGAGTGGCCCCAGGTGAAGCGCGTTTCATTGCCTTGCAGATGCGCTCCTGTCTGGCCGGTTGCGACGAAATAGGTTTCCGTCTCGATCGCGCGTGCGCGGCACAGAACTTCCCAATGATCTTTGCCGGTTTGCAGCGTGAAAGCGGCAGGCAAGGCGATGACCTGTGCGCCTTTGTCTGCGAGCGCCTGAAACAGAGCGGGGAAGCGGATGTCATAGCAAATGGCGCAACCAACTGTCACACCATCGCAGTCATAAGTAACAACCGCATCACCGGGACGCATCGCGGCGCTTTCGTTATACTGCTTGCCATCAGGCGCGGTGATGTCGAACATATGGATCTTGCTGTAGCGCGCGATCTCTTCGCCCTTGCGATTGAAGACAACCGTGGTGTTGCCGACACGTGGCTCATCCGACAGCCGCTCCAGGATCGAGCCGCCATGTACATAGACGCCATGCTTCTTCGCAATCTCCTGCATCATCGTATAAGCAGGGCCGCCCGGCAGCGTCTCGGAAGCTGCGCGCTTTTCTTCAAATGAACCACCCATGAAGTCGAAGACTTCCGGCAAGCAGATCCAGTCGGGCTTTTCTTCCGCGATAGCCTGTTCCATCAGCGCCTTTGCCGAGGCAATGTTGGCGGCCTTGTCCATGCCGGAATTCATCTGGATGAGAGCGAACTTCATGAGCCTTGATCCAATTTCTGTTCAGGTGACACAGCAAAGCATGAAAGGCGCGGCTGCGCCAGTCAGCTCACATTTTCCAATGCAAGGGCGATGCCTTGGCCAACCCCGATACACATGGTCGCCAATGCGCGCTTGGCCTTGCGTTCCTGCATCTCAAGGGCTGCCGTAAGTGCGAGCCGCGCGCCTGACATGCCAAGAGGATGCCCAATTGCAATCGCGCCGCCATTGGGATTCACATGTTCTGCATCATCCGGCAGACCGAGGCCGCGCATACAGGCAAGCGCCTGAGCTGCGAAAGCTTCATTGAGTTCGACCACATCAAAATCCGAGATCTTCAGGCCACGTCGCTCCATCAGTTTCTGCGTGGCAGGAATGGGGCCGACGCCCATGATGCGCGGCGCAACACCTGCTGTTGCCATGCCCGCCAGCCTTGCAATGGGCGTGAGACCATAACGCTCAACGGCTGCGCGTGAAGCTACGAGCAAAGCCGCCGCACCATCATTGACGCCTGACGCATTGCCTGCGGTGACGGAACCATCCTTGCGGAAAATGGGCTTCAGCGCACCCAGCTTTTCAAGCGTCGTCTCGCGCGGATGTTCATCGCGCTCAACCCGCGTCACATTGCCTTTGCGGTCAGTTAGTTCGACCGGCACGATTTCGCGTGCAAGGCGACCATTGGCTATTGCGCGTGCAGTTCGGCTCTGGCTGCGCAATGCAAAGGCATCCTGATCCTCGCGCGAGATGGAGCGCTCTTGTGCAACATTCTCTGCAGTCTCGCCCATCGCATCAATGCCGAACTGAGCCTTCATCTTCGGATTGACGAGGCGCCAGCCGATCGTCGTGTCTTCAAGCTGCGCGGTGCGCGCAAAGGCTTCCGTCGTCTTGCCCATGACGAAAGGCGCACGCGACATGCTTTCCACACCGCCTGCAATCGCAACATCGATCTCGCCTGCACGAATGGCACGGGCAGCCTGGCCCAGAGCATCAAGACCTGAGCCGCAAAGGCGATTGATTGTGGTGCCCGGAATTTCGATGGGCAGACCTGCCAGCAGCAGACCCATGCGCGCGACATTGCGATTATCCTCGCCCGCCTGATTGGCGCAACCCGCAAAGACTTCATCAATGGCGGAGGTCGGCAGCGAAGGCACCCGCGCAACGAGTTCTTTCAGCACATGGGCAAGAAGGTCATCAGGCCGCACCGAAGACAGAGCGCCGCCATAACGGCCCACGGGCGTACGGACGCCTGCACACAGAAACACCTCGGTCATTCTTCTCTCCCGGCCTTGGCGGCATTGATTGCGTGACCCTGATTAGGCGCGTGACTCCATCAGCGTCAAGGCCGGGAACCGCTGGCTCTGCGCATCGTTGATCCTCTCTGCAAAGGGAGATGCAAATGACGCAGAAACCACCGCCCGTGCCACCGCAAAACCGCAGCGACAAGGGACCGGGTTCTGACCCCAAGCGCAATGACGGCAAGCAAAAAACCTCGGATCCAACCGACAACCTGCGCGAACAGGGCCGCTACGGCAATATCAAACAGAACACAACCAATCAGGGCTACCAGCAGGACCGTTGATCATGTCCACCCGTGCACCACAAACCAACCGTCACCATGGCGGGCCGGGCAGTTCGCATCAGCGTTCGGATCTGCCGGACCCGACTGAGCAGCACAAGCCGGAACCCGGAACCTCAACCAGCCGCAAGGATTCACGCGTTTCGGGTGGTGGAGGCGAACGTGACAGCCACCACACACATGATCCGGCATTGAAAGGTGGTCACAACAAGGAACAGCGACGCCCCTAGGCGCTGAGCACGTCACAGATGGCGCTGGTGAGCTGACCAAGCTCATCAGCCGAGATCGTAAAAGCAGGCGTGAGATAAACGATATTACCGAAAGGCCGGACCCAGACACCCTGGTCGATGAAAGCGCGCTGCAGGATGCGACGATCCCGGATCTGGGTGAGTTCGACGACACCGATCGCACCCATGATGCGCACATCCTTCACGCCGGGCAGGGACTTGCAGGGATTGAGCCCCTGTTCCAGCCCAGCAGAAATCTCGGCCACTTGCTGCAAGCGAGACTCACGCTCGAACAGGTCAAGTGACGCATTGGCTGCTGCACAAGCTAGCGCATTGCCCATATAGGTCGGACCATGCATGAGGGCCTTGCCTGCATCATCATCAAGAAACGCGTCGAATATGTGCTTGCGCGCAATGGTGGCGGCAAGCGGCAGGGTGCCGCCTGTCAGCGCTTTCGAGAGCGTGACGATGTCAGGCACTATACCGGCAGCAGCACAAGCGAAGAGTGCGCCTGTCCGGCCAAAGCCGGTGAAGATTTCATCGAAAATCAAAAGCAGGTCAAATTCATCGGCAAGCGCCCGCAAGTGACGCAGCACATCATCGGCATGAAAGATCATGCCACCCGCACCCTGCACCCGCGGCTCAATGATGATGGCGGCAAGCTCATTGCGATGCCGCGCAATGAGATCGCGCAGCGCCGCAAGCGAGGCAGCATCACGCGGGAGATCAGCAATCACCTGTTGCGCAAGGGCACCTGCAAATTGCCTATGCATTCCTTCATCAGGATCGCACACCGCCATGGTGGCAAAAGTGTCGCCGTGATAACCGCCCCGAAAGCTCAGGAATTTCAGACGCCCTGCAACGCCTTTGTTCATCCAGTATTGCAGCGCCATTTTCATCGCCACTTCGACCGAGACAGAGCCTGACTCCGTGAAGAAGACCCGCTCCAGATCGCCCGGCAACAAAGCAGAAAGACGCGACGCCAGCTTGTAGGCCTGCTCATGCGCAAGGCCGCCAAACATCACATGCGGCATTTGCGCAAGTTGTGCGGTGAGAGCTGCAGCAATATGGGGATGGTTGTAACCGTGGCAGGCAGTCCACCAGCTCGCGATACCATCAATCAGCACGCGACCATCATCAAGCATCAGCCGTGATCCGCAACTCGCCACCACAGGCAGCGGACGCGGTGCGGTTTTCATCTGCGCATAAGGCAGCCAGATATGGTCAAAGCCGTCAGTGAGCCACGCAGGCTCAGCGGTGCCCGGCTGCGGCATCATTGCTCATGCCCAGACGCGCAAAGAGCGCGCCATCACGATCGTCGCCGGGATTGGGCGTCGTCAACAGACGCTCGCCAGCGAAAATGGAATTGGCGCCAGCGATGAAGCACAGTGCCTGCAATTCATCGCTCATATCTTCACGCCCCGCCGACAGACGCACCATAGAAGCGGGCATCGTGATGCGCGCCACGGCAATGGTGCGCACAAAGTCGATGGGATGCACGCGGCCGGTACCCGTCAGAGGCGTGCCCGATACTTGCACAAGGAGATTGATCGGCACGCTTTCGGGATGAACAGGCATGGTGGCGAGCGCATGGACCATGCCGACGCGATCATCAACCTCTTCGCCCATGCCAACAATGCCACCACAACACACGCTCATGCCGGCATCACGCACCGCTTCCAGCGTATCAAGACGATCTTGCCATGTACGGGTCGAAATGATCTGCGGATAGAATTCCGGGGAGGTGTCGAGATTGTGGTTGTAATAATCTAGGCCCGCCTGTTTCAGGCGACCGGCCTGATCGCGCGTGAGCATACCCAGCGTCATGCAGGTTTCCATGCCCATCGCCTTCACGCCTTCGACGATCTCGCAAAGATCATCCATGTCGCGATCCTTGGGTGAGCGCCAGGCGGCGCCCATGCAAAAGCGGGTCGAGCCTGAATCCTTTGCCTGCTGCGCGGCCTTCATCACCTCTTCGACATCAACGAGCTTCGACGCCTTGAGGCCCGTGTCATGATGCGCGCTTTGCGGGCAATAGGCGCAATCCTCAGGGCAGCCGCCGGTCTTGATCGACATCAGCGTGGAGAGCTGCACCTTGGAAGGATCAAAATGCGCACGGTGCAGGCTTTGGGCACGGAAAATCAGCTCCGGGAAGGGCAGATCGAACAGCGCGCGGATTTCCGCACGGGTCCAGTCGTGACGAATGTCGCCTGCGGGCTGTTGGCGGTGCAGGGATGCGTCCACGGCGTTCATGCTCACTCCTTGAGGTTGCGCGGCCCTATATGCCTCTTTAGGGTCCCCCTCGCAAGCGCAGGTGGGGTTTGAAGCCCTGCCTCCGACCTTTGGACGAGCCATGGACAGTCTCGACGCCTTCGCCAAGCGCAAGCTCGCAGCCCTTGAGGGGCGCGCGCTGAAGCGCGTTCTCACGCCGACGCGGCGGGAGGATGGAGTGCATGTATGGCGCAAGGGTCAGCGGCTCGTCAGCTTCTCCTGCAATGACTATCTCGGCCTCGCGCATGATCCGCGCCTGAAGGCCGCCGCCAATGCCGCCCTGCACGAGCATGGCGCAGGCGCTGCCGCCTCTCGGCTCGTGACGGGCGACCATCCCTTGCTGAGCGAATTGGAGACAAGGCTGTTGCGTTTCAAAG
>CAZLBA010000055.1:0-19058 GCA_964557555.1 uncultured Beijerinckia sp. | reverse complement strand
TTTCATGAAGGTCGTCGTTTTGATTGATGGTGGCTTTTTGCGCGCCTCGACTCGCTTAGCGAAGATTTCGTTCAACAACTCGCTTATCGTCGGCTTCAGCAAGCAATGCCGGGCGCCGGATGAATATTTGTTGCGCGTGCTCTATTACGACTCGCCCCAATATCGCGGCGTGGTACCGCTACCTGTTAGTGGTGCCAGAAAAATATTCATGGCAAGCGATGATTGGCTCGATAAAATTGCTCAATGCGAGCGTTTTGCAGTCCGTCGTGGCACACTTGCCTTTCGCGGATGGCAGGCAAAGCAAACTCCCTCTGGCGCTCGCTCGTTAACAGACGCTGACTTCCGCCCCGTGTTCGAACAAAAGGGCGTGGATATGCGCATCGGCCTCGACATTGCGACGATGGCACATGAACGCATTTCTGAAGGCATCCTTCTTGTGACCGGTGATACAGACATGATCCCGGCGATGAAACCCGCACGCCGAGCGGGCATGGAAGTCGTGCTCGTCAAAATGCCGATGCCCGTGCGCACCCCGCGTGACTCGCTCCTCGCCCATGCCGGTGCTGTGCGCGATGTGGCATGGCCGGATTTCCCGCAACCGAACATGCCCCTCCCCGAAGCTTCAAGTTGAACCCCCCTCCCTGCTGGTCTATCAATCTCTTGTCTCAAAGACCTCGCAACCCTTGGGGAGGGATCATGTCGCTCTATACCGCTTCCATTCCAGCCTATCAGCAGCATCTGAAAGCCGCGCTGACCATTCTTGACAAGGCCATTGCGCATTGCGCGGCCAAGAAGATCGACCAGTCGGTTCTGCTCAATGACCGCATCTTTCCCGATATGTTCCCACTGGTGCGCCAGTTCCAATATGTCGCCGACCATGCCTGGAATTCAGCGGCTCGTCTGAATGGCGATGAGCCCACACCGCCGCCGCGCGAGGAAACCTCCTTCGAGCAGCTCAAGGATCGCATCAACAAGGCAATCGCGATTATGGACAGCGTTTCGGCGGCCAAGATTGACGCCAATGCTGACAAGGAAGTCACCTTCCCCGTCGGCCCGCGCAAGGCCACCATGCGGGGCGCTGACTATATGATGCATTTCGCCACGCCGAATTTCTATTTCCACCTGACGACCGCCTATAACATCTTGCGCATGCGTGGTATCGAGGTCGGGAAGTGGGACTATCTCGGCGCCGTACCGAGCCTGAAAGTCTCCTGAAGACGTCCAACGAGAGAGAGTTGAGCCTATGAGCATTCGTCGTATCGGAGCTGGCCCGCGCATGAGCAAGGCCGTCGTCCATGGCAATACCGTCTATCTGGCAGGTCAGGTGGCCGATAAAACCAAGGGCGCGAGCGTTGCCGACCAGACCAAGGAAATCGTCGGCATCATCGACGAGCTTCTGAAGGAAGCAGGCACCGACAAGACGAAGATCCTTTCGGCAACGATTTATCTCTCCGACATCTCGACCTTCCCGCAGATGAATTCTGTGTGGGACACATGGGTTGTGCCGGGACAGACGCCTGCGCGTGCAACGGTTGAAGCCAAATTGGCCGCACCCGACTATACGGTTGAGATTGCAGTCATCGCGGCGATCTGAACTCGCCTCATTCCCATCGAAGGGCCGGTCACGCGACCGGCCCTTTTTTGCTTTAGCGCACAAGCTCGACATAGCAGGGGCTATAGCGACTGACCCCGCAACTGCCCATCTGCGCCACAGCCGGACCGAAAGCCTGCTGCGCGGCGATGATGACCAGAGCAGCCGCAATGACGCTCAAAACACATTTGCTGTAACGATCCATCACACCCTCCTTCAGTGCAAACATTGCGAGCCTGACAGGCGGATGTGGCAAAATCTGTCAGGCGATTTGTTGCAGCGCACCCATGCCTTGCGCTTGCCGAGAGGCCTTGGAGCACCTACAGATTTCAGCCGAAGCGGGCATGACCTGCAGGCTCACAGTTCAGCGGGAGGCGAAATGAGCGCGCATAACGACATCAAGCAGAAAATGATTCTGGCCGGCAAAATTCTGGTCGCTGAAGGTCAGGATGATTTTACACGCGGTCATATTTCCTTCCGCCTGCCGGACAATCCGGGGCTCTTCTTCATGAAGCCGCATAGTGTTGGTCTTGATGAGATCACGATGGAGAATATCCTCACCATCGACCTTGAAGGCAATGTGGTTGCGGGCACGGCCAAGCGGCATAGCGAAGTCTATATTCATTCAGAGATCTTCAAAGTCCGGCCGGATGTGCATTGCGTCTTGCATACGCATCCCACCTATTCGACCGCTTTCTCTGCAACAGGTCGCCCGATCCGCGCCTATAGTCAGGGTGGCGCGATGTTCAAGAATGATCTGGGCACCTATACGGACACGATCAATCTCATTCGCGATCACGACATGGGACGCGGCGTTGCCCGGTCACTTGGACCGCATCGCGCTACCATGCTGAAGAACCATGGTGTCGTGGTGGCTGGCGCCAGCATCGAAGAAACCATCATCAGCGTGTTGATGCTGGAAGAAGCCTGCAAGATCCAGATGATCGTGGAAGCTGCGGGTAATGCTGCTGAAGAATTCCACCCCGATGACGTGAAGAAGTTGCAGCACGACATCAGCCGTCCAGAACAATTCATCGTCAATTTCGACTATCTCGTGCGGCGCGTTCAGCGCGGCGGCAAATAATGACACGGTTCCTGCGCCTTCCGACCCCGGAAGGCGCAAGACCATCGTGATTATTCCACGCCTTCCATGATAATCGTATCACCGACGGAGGAAGCCTGTCGGAAACCGCAATAGGATTGATATTCAGGCGAGTGGTAGCAATCGAGTGCAGCCTGATAGCTTGGAAACTCGATCACGATCTGACGGGAGCGCGTCGAGCCTTCCAGCAAGGTGAATGCTCCACCGCGCACCAAAAACTTCGCGCCATATTTCTGAAAGGCTGCACCACAGCCAGCCAGATATTTCTTGTAGGTCTCCTGATCGTGAACCTCGTTATGGGCGATCCAATAGCCTTTGGGCATCCTCGTCTCCTTTTCGCCAGATTGCTGTCATCATGGCTTCACAATTGGCGTCCAGTCTAGGCTCAATCGCGATGAGGCCGACGTCAGTCAAAGCATCTCGCGACCGAGCGCCGGGCCGGATGTACGCCCGGCGTTTTCTTTTGTCAGCCCCGATCCGCGAGGTGAAGGCTTACTATTTGTTTTGGTAAGATCTTTCCGGCACTCTGTCCGCGCAACTGACGGAGCCATCGTGACACCGACCCTCAACCCTGACGACTATAAGGAGGTCCTTCTCTTCCTCGGCACGGCGGGCATTGTCGTGCCCCTGTTCCGCCGCCTGAAGGTCAGCCCGGTCATCGGTTTTCTGGGGGCGGGCCTGTTGCTGGGGCCACAAGGCATTGGCCAATGGGCTCAATTCAGCGCCTTGCAGCTCAGCGACACGCAGCGTGTGGCGCAAATTGCGGAATTCGGGGTCGTCTTCCTGCTTTTCATGATCGGGCTCGAACTCTCCTATGAGCGTTTGTTGCGCTTGCGGCGGCTTGTGTTTGGCCTCGGCGCGGCACAAGTGATTGCCTCAACTGCCATTTTGGCGCTCGCTGCTGCCGCGCTCTTTGGCCTTTCCACCGGCGCGGCCATTGTGGCGGGAGCCGCGCTTGCCCTCTCTTCGACCGCCATCGTCATTCCAGTTCTGATTGACCGCAAACGCCTTGCCACCACGGCTGGCCGTGCTGCCTTTGCGGTCCTGCTCTTTCAGGACCTGATGGTCGCCCCCCTGCTCTTTGCCATCTCCATGGCGGGCGAGTCCGGGAATGGGGGCTGGAGTAGCAATCTCGCCGCGACCGCTCTTCCCGCGCTTGCGGTTGTGGCCCTCATCGTGCTGGTGGGGCGCCTTTTGCTGCGTCCCCTGTTTCGTCAGGTCGCCCAAACCCATTCGACCGAATTCTTCATGGCTGCCTGTCTGCTCGTCGTGATCGGCACGGGCGTCGTCAGCGCCATGGGTGGACTTTCCATGGCACTGGGTGCCTTCATCGCTGGCCTGCTGCTGGGCGAAACAGAATATCGTCGCGAGATCGAAACCACGCTCGAACCTTTCAAGGGCCTCCTGCTGGGTCTGTTTTTCGTGTCGATCGGCGCGGGTCTCGACCTGGCCTTGCTGGGCGCAAAGCCACTCCTTGTCATCGGGATTGCGCTAGGCCTGATTGCCATGAAGGCTGTGATCACATTCCTGCTGGCACGATTTGCCGGTCTGCCAACGCCCGCTGCGCGCGAATGTGCATTGGTCACGGCGCCCGGTGGCGAATTTGCTTTCGTAATGCTGGGCGCTGCAACGGCCCAGATGATCCTGCCCTCCGCTACGGCTGATCTTCTCACTCTGGCCGTCACCTTATCCATGATGTTGATTCCGCTTCTGTCATGGATTGGGGCAAAGCGGCGGCCGGTTGATCCAGCAACGCTCTCACCTGAACTTGCTGCACGCCCCAGCGAAGCGGAGACCAAAGGCCGCGTCATCATTGTCGGCTATGGGCGTGTCGGCAAACTCGTGGGCGACATGCTGAAGCGGCATAATCGCGAATTCATCGCGATTGATGGGAGCACCAAACTCGTCACGCAGGAGCGACCCACCAATCCCAATCTCTATTGGGGCGATGCGACGCGCATTGAGCTGCTGCGTGCTTGCGGCCTCGACACGGCAAGCGCTTTGGTCGTGACTATGGATCGCCACCACCTTTCAGAACAGGTTGTGGAAATGGCACGCAAGCTGCGGCCCGATTTGACCATTGTAGCGCGTGCACGCGATGCGCATCACGCCACGCATCTTTATGCATTGGGCGTGACAGATGCGATTCCTGAAACGCTGGAGGCGAGCCTTCAACTGGCCGAAGCGGTCCTTGTCGATATTGGCGTGCCAATGGGCTATGTCATCGCCTCCATCCATGACAAGCGCGATGAATTCCGCAAACTGCTGCAGAAGCAGGAAGATGACAGGCGTGAACGGCGTGCCATTCGCCTGTCCACGCGCATCAAGGATATGGGCCGTCCAAAGCCGACCTAGGCCTGCACATGCATTGAGGCGACGACTTCCTGTTCGATCAGGTTCCAGATCTCATCCACGATCTTGAGGAATTCGGGCGAGCGCTTGAGCGAGAGATCACGCGGTCGCGCAAAGGGAATGCGAATATCAGCTGCAACTCTGCCGGGACGTGAGGAAAACACCAGCACGCGATCAGCGAGATAAACAGCTTCGTCGATCTGATGGGTGATGAAGAGTACCGTCTTGCGCTTCTCAGCCCATATCTTGAGCAATTCGCGCTGCATGATCTCGCGTGTTTGTGCATCAAGGGCGGCAAAAGGCTCATCCATGAGCAGCACATCAGGATCAATGGCAAGTGCGCGCGCCAGATTGACGCGCTGACGCATACCACCTGAAAGCTCGCTGGGATAATGTTTCTCAAAGCCGGTGAGGCCGACGAGCTGCAACAGGCTTTTGCCCAGCGGATATGACTGTGACGGTGGCACGCCGCGCACTTCCAATCCAAAGATCACATTATCCATCACCGTGCGCCAGGGCAGCAGTGAATCATGCTGGAAGACAAAGCCGCGGTCACCGCCCGGTCCTTCCACACGATGCCCACCGATGCGGACCTCGCCCTCCTCTGCAGGAATGAGACCGCCAATGGCGCGAATGAAGGTTGTCTTGCCGCAGCCGCTTGCTCCGACAATGCAGACAAATTCATTCTCGCTAATCTCCAGCGAGATGCGATCCAGCACTTTCCGCGGATCACCATCGCGGGTGAGAAAATATTTGGACAGGTTCTGAACGGAGAGTTTCGCGACCATCAGCGAACCTCCGCAATGCTCTTGCGCCAGGGGGCAAGAGTGTTTTCAAGCCATTTCAGCGCCTCCATCAAAATCACGCCCATGATGGAGAAGATGAGCACACCCAAAAACACGGTCGCTGTATCAAAGCTCTGACCGGCTGCAGTGATGAGATAGCCGACACCTGCGCGGGAGGCGAAGAGTTCACCCACCACAACACCGGTCAAGGCGCGGCCAATGCCAAGCCGCAAACCGACAATCACATAAGGCAAAGCCGCCGGGAGCAGGATCTTCATGAAGATTTGTTGGCGCGTGCAATTGAAGGCCTTCGCCACTTCCAGCAAATGCGGATCAGCGGAACGAATGCCGACAAAGGCATTCAACAAAATCGGAAAGACCGCGATCACAAAGACAATGGCGACTTTGGAAGCGAGACCGACGCCGAAGATCAGCAGGAAAAACGGCATCAGGGCGACAAGTGGACTTGAATAGAAGAAGGACACCCAGGGATCGAGAATGTCTTGCGTGCGGCGGCTCGTGGCCATTAGAAATCCGACCGCAATCCCCACCACCGAAGACAGAAGAAAGCCCAAAGCAAATTCCAGCGCACTGACGCCGAAGTGACGCGCAAGCTCACCCGTGACTGCGAGCTTCCAGCCAACTTCCAGCACTTTTGACAGCGGTGAAAACAGGATTGGGTTGGTGACGATATAGCGGCCCACGACTTCCCATAACACGAGCCCAACAACCACCGACAAAAAGGCACGCCTGCGCGAAACCCAGGCGAGTTGCGACTGTGTCGGCGCGTTTTTGAGCGCCTCTGGAATATAGGGCGTGTCAGCCGTTGCTTGGCTCATGCTTCTCTCCCGCAAAGCGGGCTTGCCCGCTTTTCAATTTGTTATGATTCCGTTCGCATGAACGGCGCGTGCTCGCAATTTATTTTTTGGCTTGCGCTGCATTTCGAAGGCCCGACAGCGTGGCTGCGGGCGTGATCGCTTCAGGATCCACCTTCACATGAAGGATCGAGGGTTTGCCGCTTGCGATGGCACGTTCAAAAGCAGACGCAAAATCGGCCGTTTTCACCACGCTCTCACCATGACCGCCATAAGCGCGGGCGAGGGCGGCAAAGTCGGGATTGCGGAGCGAGGTTGCTGACACGCGGCCAGGATAGCGCCGCTCCTGATGCATTCGGATCGTGCCATACATGCCATTGTCGATGATGATCACGATGATGGGCAAATCATATTGCACGGCTGTAGCGAATTCCTGACCGTTCATCAGGAAGCAACCATCACCCGCGAAGGAGACAACCATGCGCTCAGGATGTACTCGCTTGGCGCCAACCGCTGCAGGCAGGCCATAGCCCATCGAGCCCGAGACAGGGGCGAGTTGCGTCGCGAATTGACGAAAACGCATGAAGCGACCTACCCAGATCGCGTAATTGCCCGCGCCATTGGTGATGATGGCATCTTTTGGCAGGCGATCGCGCAACCACAAGGCAATCTCGCCCAGCTGAACATCGCCGGGGGCTTTGGGCGCATGATCCGTCCAGTCGTGAAACTCCGCATTGGCTTTGCGGGTCTCTTCGCTCCAGGTGATCACATGAGGCGGCTGCAGGCTTTCAAGCGCGGCTGCGAAAGCTGCGGGTGTCGCATTGATGCCAAGGCGCGGATGATAGACGCGGCCAAGCTCTTGCGCATCGGCATGGATATGGACGAGCGCTTGTTGCGGTAGCGGGATATTGAAAAGCTCGTAACCCTGCGATGGAATCTCCGCCATGCGTCCGCCAATCAGCAAAACGAGATCGGCTGACTCAATGCGAGCGCGCAGCTTCGGATTGGGACCAATAGCAAGTTCGCCCGCATAAAGGGGATGATCACCGGGAAACAACATCGCGCGACGCGATGAGGTGACGACGGGCAGATCAAACCGCTCGGCAAAGCGCACGAGGCTTTCAACTGCTTTCTCGTTCCAGCCGCTTCCGCCCACAATGGCGATAGGCTTTTTGGACGCCCATAGCAGCTTCTGCAATTCGGCCATTTGTGTCTGGCCCGGCCAGGTTTGCACTGGCTCAACGCGCATGGCATCTGCGACGCTCGCGCGTTCCGTCAACATGTCTTCCGGCAGCGCAATCACCACCGGACCGGGGCGACCTTGCATTGCGACATGGAAAGCGCGTGAGACGATTTCAGGAATGCGTGCGGGATCATCAATCTCCACCACCCATTTCGCGAAGGAACCAAAGACTGCGCGATAATCCATCTCCTGAAATGCGCCACGTCCCTGCGCTGATCGCTGCACCTGACCGACAAACAGGATCAGCGGCACGGAATCGTGTTCAGCAATGTGAATGCCGGGCGATGCATTGGTGGCGCCGGGCGCGCGCGTGACAAATACAATGCCGGGCCGACCAGTGAGGCGTGCACTCGCATCTGCCATCATGGTCGCGCCACCCTCCTGACGGCAGACCGTCACGTCGATCTTGGCATCATGAAAGGCATCAAGCGCTGCAAGATAGGATTCTCCCGGCACGCAGAAGACATGGCGCGTGCCTTGAATGACGAGCTGATCCACGAGAATCTGGCCGCCTGTGCGTGCATTTTCCATGGTCACGCGCCTCCCCAATTCGGATCCTTCAAGATCTCATCTGCATGTTGTCCAAGCGCAGGAGCTGGACGCTCACTTGCGACTGGCTCCCCGTCCATGACAATGGCCGAGCGCAAGCCCGGCGTCGTACCGGCTTTCGCGCGCGGATTTTGGAGGTCAAGCCGCATCCCGCGCGCCACCACCTGCGGATCACGAAACACATCCCCAACGGTGTTGATGGGTCCTGCTGGCACGCCAGCCCGATCGAGTTGCGGCAAGAGATCAGCACGGGTGAAGCGGCGCGTCAGCTCATGTAGCTTGCGCGTCAGCTCTACGCGGTTTTTCACTCGATCCTTGCTGAGCGCGTAATCGGGATGAGTTCCCAACTCTGACGCGCCGAGGATGTCACAGAGTTTGCGATACTGACCGTCATTGCCGCTTGCAATGATGATGTCGCCATCTGCCACGGGAAAGACGTCATAAGGCACGATATTGGGATGGCTGTTGCCAAGTCTGCGCGGCTCATGTCCGGTAACAAAATAATTGAGAGCCTGATAGCCGAGTACGGCAATCTGCGCATCGAGCAGCGCGCAATCAATATAGGCGCCATCCCCCGTTTGCATCCGCCGCAGTAGAGCCGCCTGAATCGCATTGGCTGCATAAAGGCCGGTATAGATGTCAGCAATCGCCATGCCCGATTTGGTGGGCGGACCATCTGGCTGACCCGTCAGATGCATGGCGCCGCCCATCCCTTGCACCAGAAAATCATAGCCGGCGCGTTCCGCATAAGGTCCATCCTGACCAAAGCCTGTGATCGAGCAATAGACGAGGCGTGGATTGATCGCTTTGAGCGAAGCGTAATCAAGCCCATATTTCTTCAAACCGCCGACTTTAAAATTTTCGATCACCACATCAGCGTGCAATGCGAGCCGTTTGATGAGTGCGCGCCCTTCATCAGTGTCAAAATCAGCTTCGATGCAGCGTTTGCCCCGATTGCAGGCGTGGTAATAGGCCGCGCCGAGATTTTCCCCATCATGGCCTTCAAGGAAGGGTGGGCCCCATTGGCGCGTATCATCGCCCTGACCCTTGCGCTCGACCTTGACCACATCAGCGCCGAGATCTGCGAGCAATTGCCCGCACCATGGACCAGCCAGAATGCGCGCAAGCTCCAGCACGCGAATAGAGGCGAGGGGCTTTATGGTCATCTGCGTTTCACTCTCCTTGATGTCCACGCCTAGCCTCACGCGGGCGTGACCGCAAGGCCCCGCTTGTGCCGGAGCGCGCTCGACCTATAAAAGACCTGTCTCAGCTCAAGGCCCACCGTGGATCAAGCCCGTCATTTTCGTCTGCTCACCGCCCATTATGGCCTCTACCAATTCTCGGTGGCCATGGCAGGCGCCTTTGCGGGCGCCTATCTGCTTCGCATGGGGCTGTCGCTGGCGCAGACGCTCGCTGCTTTCGCGGCGCTTCTGGCAATCCGTTTCATCTTTCGCACATTCTCGATCCCGCTCGTGCGGCGGCTGGGGATCAAGGGGGCAACCAAGCTCGGTGCTGCAATCATCGCGCTGCAATTCATTCCCTTGATGCGCGCCGATGAGCCGCTCTGGCTGTTTGTGTGGCTGTGTTGCTTTGCCTTGGGTGAGAGCCTCTATTGGCCCGCCTATCACGCCATGGCCGCCATGACCGGAGCCAAGGGCTCACGTGGTCGCGAACTTGGCTGGCGTCATGCCGTGGCAGCCTTTGTCTATGTCGTTGGCCCGCTGGTTGGCGGCGTGCTTTTGGAACGCTCCGGCGCAACGCTGACATTCACACTGGCAGGCATCACCACTTTGCTGTCGATCACGCCCCTCTTCTTCATTTCACAGATCGAGGCCGGAGAGATCACAGCGCCACGCCTCTCCTATCGTGATATCGACCATCGTGGCGCGCTGGCTTTCGCGGCCGATGGCTTCATGTGCGCGGGGCTGGCCTTCGCCTGGCCCATGGCACTTTTTCTGATTCTGGGCGCTCATTTTGAGAGTTTCGGTCTTGCCAATGCGGTGGCGGGATTGGCCGGCGCGTTGGCCAGTCTGGCCGTGGGTCGATTCATTGATCTGGGCAAACGCAACCACATGCTCATCATCGTGTCGCTCTGTCTGGCAGCGAGCTTTGCGTTTCGGGCCAGCGCCAGCTGGTCCGTCACAGCTGCGCTCATTGCCAATGCAACAGGCGCTGCGGTTATGGCAATCTACACAACCGTGTTGATGAGCATGATTTATGACCGCGCAAAAAATTCCGGCGCAGCCTTTCGCTTCCACTTTGTCGCAGAAGGCGGATGGGATCTTGGCGCAGCACTTGGCTGCCTTGCTGGTGCCGCTGTTGCGCTGGCGACGGACAAGGTGTCTTTGGCAACCTTGCCCGCCGCAGCTGGGCTCCTTCTGATGTATGTCTGCGTGCGCGGAAAATCCGAAAGCAGCAGCGTCTGATCAGAAGCCGATCATGTCAAAGGTCGTGAGGGTCGTATTGGGACCAACGCCCGGCGCATTGGCGAGGAGCCATGCGACTGCCTGCTCCGCATAAAGCAGCTCGGATGTCGAGCCCTCAACCGGCACAATCACCTTGTAGCCGAGAAAGGCAGCTTCTGATGCAGTAAACAGCACGGCGCCCTGCGCGGCTGTTCCCACCACGATGACCGTTTTGATGCCGCGCTCTTTCAGAATCTTGTCGAGATCCGTGCGGATGAATTTATTGGCAACCGTTTGCACGACGGGCTCACCTGCTTGTGGAGCCACACGCGGATCAAGATCCTCGACCTTGGTGGTGACGGTGATGCTGTGCACGACCGCCATTTTGCGATTACGCGCCTCTGCGAGGAATTTCGCGACCTTGGGAACAGAAGCCACACAACGCGGACGGCGTTGCTCATTGCAATTGGCATTCAGCAGATCCAGCACCAGAAAGGCCGTGGTGGAGGGATCAACTGTCACCTTCTTCAACTCAACGGGGGGCGGAGCCTTTGCAGTGGCCCATTCATCAACAATAGTCTGAGCTTGAGCAGATGTCACAAGCGCCGCGCAGATGGCTGCGGCAAAGGCAAGAGCTTTCATGATTTCCTCCACCCGTAGAAGGTCAGCAGACCTCCTACGGATGAAGCCACAAAAGCAGATCAGAAGAAAGCCTGAATTCCCGTCTGGGCGCGACCCAGAATCAGCGCATGAACATCATGCGTTCCTTCATAGGTGTTGACGGTCTCCAAATTCGCGGAATGGCGCATCACATGATATTCTTCATGGATGCCGTTGCCGCCATGCATGTCACGCGCAATGCGCGCGATATCGAGCGCCTTGCCGCAATTATTACGTTTGATGAGCGAGATGGCTTCCGGCGACCAGCTACCATCATCAAACATGCGGCCCACACGCAATGCAGCCTGAAGGCCAAGCGCAATCTCGGTCTGCATGTCAGCAAGCTTCTTCTGCACCAGCTGCGTGGCGGCTAGAGGACGTCCAAACTGCTTGCGGTCAAGCGTATACTGACGCGACCGATGCCAGCAATCTTCCGCTGCGCCCATCACGCCCCACGCAATGCCATAACGCGCACGGTTCAGACATTCGAATGGACCCTTGAGGCCAGATACATTTGGCAGCATCGCGCTTTCAGGCACAACCACGCCATCCATCACCACCTCACCCGTGATGGATGCGCGCAATGACAGCTTGCCATGGATCTTCGGCGCCGAGAGACCCTTCATGCCCTTCTCAAGCACAAAACCGCGGATCGCGTTATCGTGCGCTGCAGACTTCGCCCACACGACAAATACATCTGCGAGCGGCGCATTCGAGATCCACATTTTCGTGCCGGTGAGCCGATAGCCATCTGCGACTTTCTCAGCGCGTGTCTTCATGCCAGCGGGGTCAGATCCGGCGTCCGGTTCCGTCAAGCCGAAGCAACCGATCCATTCGCCGCTTGCAAGCTTCGGCAGATAAGCCTGGCGCTGTTCTTCACTGCCGAAAGCATAGATCGGATGCATGACGAGGGAGGACTGCACGCTCATCATCGAACGATAGCCGCTATCCACACGCTCAACCTCACGCGCGATGAGGCCATAAGAGACATAATTGGCACCAGCGCAGCCATAGGTTTCGGGCAATGTCACGCCGAGCAGGCCGAGGCTACCCATCTCGGCAAAGATGGCTGGATCGCTCTCTTCCCTGGCATAGGCACTGAGCACGCGCGGCAGCAACTTATCCTGCGCAAATTCGCGCGCCGTGTCGCGGATCATCCGCTCATCTTCGGTGAGCTGGGCTTCGAAGAGGAAGGGATCATCCCACTGGAAGCCGGCCTTCTTGGTCGCAGACATTGATTACCCCCGGATTGGTAGCAGTCCTTATGGCTGGCTCGCGGCTTTGGTTCAAGCATCCGGGCGCATGGCCCGGCTTTGGGGCTTGCCTGCCAGCGTCGGCCCGGCCATCTTAAGACCATGCCCGGCCCCGATCCCTTCACTGACCCTCTGGCGCTCGACCGCAGCGCGCTGGCCGCGCTGAATGAGCGCTCGCGCGAAATCTTCCGCCATGTGGTGGACAGCTATCTGGCAACCGGTGAGCCCGTTGGCTCGCGCCATCTCTCCCGCGTCCTGCCCATGACGCTTTCCCCCGCTTCTGTCCGCAATGTGATGCAGGATCTGGAGGAGCTGGGCCTTGTTTACGCGCCCCATACCAGTGCGGGACGTATGCCAACCGAATTGGGCCTGCGGTTTTTCGTCGATGCCATGCTGGAGATTGGCGATCTGCCTGCCGATGAACGCGAGCGGATCGAAGCCCAGGTGAAGGCCGCCTCGCGCAACCAGACCCTTGAAGGCGTCCTGACCGAAGCATCTGCCATGCTGTCGGGCCTGTCACGCGGGGCTGGCGTCGTTGTGACCACGAAAGACAATGCGCGATTGAAACATATCGAATTCGTTCAGCTGGAGCCAGAGCGCGCGCTTGCCGTCCTCGTGTCGGAAGATGGGTCCGTTGAAAATCGCGTCGTGGCTATTCCGCGCGGCCTTCCGGCCTCGGCGCTTGTGGAAGCCAGCAACTATCTCAATGCGCGCATCCGCGGACGCACGCTGGGCGAAGTGCGCAATGAGATCGAGCAAGCTCGCAGCCATGCGCAGGCCGAGCTTGATGAGCTAACGGCGCGCCTCGTTGATGCGGGGCTCGCGAGTTGGGCGGGCATGGGTGAAAGCTCACAACTCATCGTGCGCGGGCAAGCAAACCTGCTGGAAGACTTGAAGGCCGTTGAAGATCTGGAGCGCATCCGTTTGCTCTTTGCCGATCTGGAGACCAAGAAAGATGTCGTTGATCTTCTGGCCCGCGCGGAGCAGGGTGAGGGCGTGCGCATCTTCATCGGATCCGAAAACAAGCTCTTCTCGCTTTCGGGCTCATCCATGATTGCTGCCCCCTTCCGCGATCCATCGCAGCGGATCGTGGGTGTGTTGGGCGTGATCGGCCCGACGCGGCTGAATTATGCGCGCATCGTGCCTATGGTCGATTACACCGCAAAAGTCATTGCACGCATGATGCAAGGCAAATCATAAATCAGGGGATTATTGATGTTGGAACGTTTGCTTGAGAAGATGCTGTTCAACAGCCGCTGGTTGTTGGCCCCCATTTATCTCGGTCTTGTGGTCGGCCTCTTCGCCATGGTGGTGAAGTCGCTGCAGCATATCGCCCATTTCGTACCCACAATCCTGAGCGCGAGCGAGAGCGATCTGGTGCTCGATATTCTGAGCCTGATTGACCTCAGCCTGACGGCCAGCCTGATCATCATCGTCATCTTCTCCGGCTACGAAAATTTCGTCTCCCGCATCAATTCAAATGATCACCCCGATTGGCCGGAATGGATGGCCAAGATTGATTTCACCGGATTGAAGCTGAAGCTTCTATCCTCCATCGTGGCCATCTCGGCCATTCAGCTTTTGCGCGCTTTCATGGATGTCAGCAAGACGTCGGACCGGGACTTGATGTGGCTGGTCATCATTCACGTCGTCTTTGTGCTGTCTGGTCTCGTTCTCGCATGGTCGGACAAGATCACCGGCCATGGTGACACGAAAACTGATTGAGCAAGGGGCCGACGCCATGGCATAAGGCGCCATGGCACTTTCCAACCATGAGCCGGGTTTCGGGGTCTATGTTCATTGGCCCTTCTGCCTGTCCAAATGCCCCTATTGTGACTTCAACAGCCATGTGCGTGCAGCTGGCATTGATCAGCCGCGCTTTGTGGCAGCCTTTGCACGTGAGCTTGCCCATCGCGCCGCGTTGTCATCCGGCAAGGCTGTGACCTCCATCTTCTTTGGCGGCGGCACGCCCTCCCTGATGAAGCCACAAACGGTTGATGCCATCCTCAATGAGATTGCGCGCAACTGGAGCATTGCGCCGGGCGCTGAAATCACACTCGAAGCCAATCCCACCAGTGTGGAGGCTGAACGGTTTCGCGGCTATCGCGCAGCTGGCGTCAATCGCGTTTCGCTTGGTGTGCAGGCGATGACGGATGTTGACCTGAAAATGCTTGGTCGCTTGCATTCGGCTGAAGAAGCCATGGCCGCCGTGGCGATTGCCACCAGCACATTCGAGCGTGCCTCTTTCGACCTGATTTATGCGCGCCCTCACCAAACGCCGCAACAATGGCGCGATGAATTGCGCAAGGCACTGACCCATGCGCCCGAACATCTCTCGCTCTATCAGCTGACGATCGAGCCTGACACCATGTTCGAGAAGCTTGTGGAAGCCGGCAAACTCACCCCGCCCGATGAGGAAACCGGCCGCGCCTTGTGGGATGTGACGCAAGAGGTGATGGAACAGGCATCCATGCCCGCTTATGAAATCTCCAACCATGCCCGTGCAGGCGGAGAGAGCCGACATAATCTTTGTTATTGGCGCTATGGCGAATATGCAGGGGTGGGACCGGGCGCGCATGGGCGTCTGGTGCATGATGGCTTAAGACTCGCGCAGTCAACCATCAAACATCCTGAAAGCTGGCTTGAACAGGTTGAGCAACAGGGTCACGGCTTGAGCGAAGAGGAAGTGCTCAGCGCGCAGGCGCAGGGCGATGAATTCTTGCTGATGGGACTGCGTCTGCGTGAAGGAATTGATCCGACACGTTATGAAAGCCTCACCGGCAAAAAGCTCGATCAGACGAGATTGAATATGCTGATGGATGAAGGATTGATCACCCAAAGCTCAACCGGCCGACTGAGCCTGACGGTGAAGGGCTTTCCACTTCTAGACAGTGTTGTGGCCGAGATTGCCTGATCACATGCCGGAGCTTGAGAAGCTTCGCGATGCAGGGCTCAGGACATTGGTTGCGCCATTGCTGATCTGCAATACCGCCAGACCCCGCTCCGTCGTGCCATCAGCACGGAACCGGAAAATCCCGTCAATACCACTGAAGCCCGTTTGATTTTGCAGCATGGCTTCCGAGAAGCGCTGGCTGCTTTGCTGGCGTGCCAACACGATCACCAGAGCGGCGGCATCATAAGCAAGTGTGGCCACACGGCTTGGCTCTGAGCCGAATTTACGCTGATAGCGGGTGACGAAATTGGCAAAGCCTGCATTGTCAGGCGCGGCAAACCACGCGCCTTGCATACCAGACACCTGCAGCACGCGCGCATCATTCCACACGCCAGTGCCAAGCAACTGGATCCGGCGGCTATCGACGCCGGCTGTCGCCAGAGCTGCGGCGACATTGGCCATGGCATCGGCCTGTTCAGGAATGAAGAGCGAGTCGATGCGATCATTCAGTGCCGCAATTTTTTGCGCCGCTGACGCCAGAGTGGTGGTGGTATAGGTCTCCACCGTCATCACCTGAATCTTCTTGCGTGCTGCAACTGCCATAAATTGCGCTTCGGCCAAGCGACCATATTCATTATTCGGCACGAGGGCAGCCATGCTGCGCTTGCCGCGCGACGCGGCGTAATCCAGCACGCGTTCGATGTAAGTTTCAGCGAGGAACGACAGAAGATATGTGCCGCGTCCTGCCGCATTCGTGTCTGTTGAGAAGGCAATCACAGGCTTGCCTGAGCCGCGCGCAACCGCACTGACTTCGCGCACATTGCCCGCAAAGAGTGGACCCAAAATAATCTCGGCACCTTCGCCAAGAGCCGCTTGCGCTGCCGCGCGCGCACCTGCGGGCGAGGACTGATCATCCTTGACGATGATCGACACATCCTTGCCGCCAAATTCTTCCACCGCGAGTTCTGCGGCATTTCGCAGTGATTGGCCGATCTGGCTCTGGCCGCTTGCGGAGGTGAGTGGCACAATCAGCGCTACCTTGACTGCACCTGCACCCACCTCGCCTGGGCTGGACAGTTCGGTCGCCTCCACCGCTGTCGATGAGGGATTGGGTGCCGAACTGCGGCCAAAGCCGGGGATCCCGCTGGGGCCACAACCGCCCAGCCAAAGGCTGAGCGCCGCGACCAGCAGACTGGCGCGAACAGGGATCGTCTGGCTTATGACGAAGTTGGACTGCACGGGAACCCCCTCTTGCCCCGCAAGCGTGCGCGGGAGCCTGTCCTTAGACAAAGCCCACTTTGCGCGCAAATTGCGGCGGTTGCGGTTTCAGCGAGCTTGTTCTATAAAACGAACCACCGAGCTTTATAAAGAACGATTTCATGGATCAGGCGAAAAACCCGGCGAGCTTCACCGCCTTTGGCCTTGGCATGGAAGCCGAGCCTATCCGGCCGGGCCTCTATGTAGTCGCCACACCAATCGGCAATCTCAAGGATATCTCTTTCCGCGCGCTGGCCACGCTGGCGGCAGCTGATGCCGTGATTGCAGAGGATACCCGCGTCACCAAGACGCTGCTTGCCCATTATGGCATTTCGACCCCGCTTGTGGCCTATCATGAGCACAATGCCGCCGTGATGCGCCCGCATCTGCTGGCGCGTCTGGAGGCTGGTGCGGCGCTGGCTCTGGTGTCTGATGCGGGCACACCGCTTGTCTCCGATCCCGGCTTTAAGCTTGTGGCAGACGCCGCGGCCGCGGGAACCAATGTGGTCGCTGTGCCAGGCCCCTCGGCTGTTCTGGCGGCCCTTGTGGTGGCAGGTCTCCCCACGGACCGGTTTTTCTTTGAAGGCTTCCTGCCACCGCGCAGCGCCGCCCGCAGGCAGCGGATTGCCGAGCTGGCCGCGATCCCCGGCACCCTCGTTTTCTTCGAGTCGCCCCGACGACTGGCCGAGACACTGGAAGATCTCCGTGCCGTTCTGGGCGCCCGCGATGCCGCCATTGCGCGCGAACTGACCAAGCATTTCGAAACGGTCCGGCGCGGCACTCTGGCCGACCTCGCCACCGCTCTTGCCCAGGAAGACCCGCCCAAGGGCGAGATCGTGCTGCTCGTCGGCCCGCCGCAGGAGGGCGCGCAGGCGCTCTCAGCCGAAGATCTCGATGCGCGACTGTTGAAGGCGCTCGAAACCCATTCGGTGAAAGATGCAGCCGCGGTTGTGGCAGGCGAGACAGGACAGCCGCGCCGTCAGGTCTATGCCCGGGCGATTGAGCTATCCGCCGGGAAAGGGCGGTGAGCGCGCCCAGCCGCGACCGACACCGCGCCCGTCGCTTTGGCTTGCGGGCTGAAACAATCGCCCTGATCTGGCTCCTTTTGCGTGGCTATCGGGTGCTCCATCGCAATTTTCTCGTCCAAGGCGGCGAAATTGACCTCATCGCGCAGCGTGGCCGCACCATATGCTTCATTGAGGTGAAGGCACGCGCCACCTTATCGGAGGCGCAAAGCGCCATCACCGAAACGAAGCGCCGACGAATTGAGCGCGCTGCCCGCCAATGGATCACTCGCAACCGCTGGTCTGTGGGCTATACTATGCGCGGCGATGCGATCTTCATTGCGCCGCGCCGCTTGCCGCTCCATCTGGCCGAGGCCTATTCCCTCGACCTGATGGGCTAGGGTTTGAAACAGAGGTCAGAGCATGAGCCTGAAAGTCGCGGTCCAGATGGACCCTATCGAGCGCATCAATATTGCAGGCGACTCGACCTTTGCCCTGATGCTGGAAGCCCAATCGCGCGGGCATTCACTATTCTATTACACACCCGATAAACTCACCATGCGCGGCAGCGACATTGTCACGACTGCGCAAGCTGTCACGGTGCGCGATGAAGTCGGCAATCATGTCAGCTTTGGTGAAACAAGCGCGCTCAATCTCGCAGATGTCGATGTCGTCCTGTTGCGACAGGATCCACCTTTTGATCTGCAATATATCACGACAACGCATCTGCTGGAGCGCATCCATCCCCGGACGCTTGTGGTGAATAATCCAGCCAGCGTACGCAATGCGCCTGAAAAGCTCTTTGTGATGCAATTTCCGCAGCTGATGCCCCCGACTCTCGTCTCGCGCGATCGTGGCGAGATTGAAGCTTTCCGCGCCGAGCATGGCGACGTTGTCATGAAGCCGCTTTATGGCAATGGTGGTGCGGCTGTGTTCAAAGTCTCGCGCGAAGATCCAAACTTTGGATCGCTGTTTGACCTGTTCAGCGTCACCTTCCGCGAACCGTGGGTCATCCAGCGTTTTCTTCCCAAAGTTACGCAAGGTGACAAGCGTATCATTCTGGTGGATGGCATCGCAGCGGGAGCTGTCAATCGCGTCCCGGCGGCCAATGACATTCGCTCCAATATGGTCCGCGGGGGTGCCGCGAAA
>CAZLBA010000054.1:1863-19102 GCA_964557555.1 uncultured Beijerinckia sp. | reverse complement strand
TATATCCATCTGGTGTAGACTGCCCTACGGCCCTTGTGCCGGTCATACCGCCAGCGCCGCCTCAATTATCAATTATCAATTATCAATTACAATTGGTCGCCCCAGGATCTCGGCCAGCTTCATCGAAATCAGCCGCCCGGCCATATCCGTGCCACCCCCCGACGGAAAGGGCACCACCATCCGTATCGGCCGATTGGGCCAGATTTTAGCCAATGCAGGTGGCGCAAGCATGACAAATGGGGCTGTATCCTCTGCAGAATGCGGAATAGTGCTGGCTCACCGGGCGGCGAATAGCGCGGACCCGTTTTGCGGCTGGTACCCGCGCCGGCGGAACAAAGGAATTCTGGCTCATCTTCACTTTTCTTGAGGTTACGATGAGCCAGAAATCCTCCGTCACTCACATCGCCAATTTGGTCCCATGGGCGCTGACGCCGGAAAAGGGTGGATGCTGGTATGACTACAGCCTCGTGTGTAACCGGCGTGGGTGTAAGCGCGGGATGCGCCAGCCAGCGTGTCTCTCGGGCGAAAAATGCAATGCCATAGCAATCGAGAGCCAGGACCACGTCACCAGCAGCATTTCAAAATATCAACCGAGATAGTTTGTTAGCGCTAAATTTTTACCAACCCTCACGCCAGCATCCATTATTTATTTTTTATGAATAAGAAACACGTCAGCCAGAAACCAAGCTGCCACCAAGGAAACCTATCGATGCAGTTGCCATGGAAAAATACTTTTAAATTGCTATACTTCGCTAAGCCTTAACTTCATCCGGCAACAGAACTACGTCGTCAGGCGCGATCATCACCGTCACTTGAGCACCCACATCAAAATCTTGCTGTGCAAAACAACGCAGTGTTCCACCGGCAGTATCCAGGGCATACTCGGTGTAAGGTCCAAGGTAATGAGCCTGGCTGACGCGCGCAGGAAGATGGTTCTTGCCAAACTCGCGTTTTGCACCCTGGACAATCTGTATACTTTCCGGACGAATCGCACCAAGGGCTGTCATTGTCGCTACATCTCCGTCACCGGTTGCGATAACGGTTTCATCCGCCATAACCCAGGCATCATCCGCCCGGCGGCTAAGTTGAATAAAGCCGACCTTACCAACGAAATCTGCCACAAAGCGGCTGAGCGGACGTCGGTAAAGGTCCTTCGGCGTGCCTATCTGCGCAATACGGCCGCTATCCATGACAATGACGCGGTCTGACATGGAAAGCGCTTCCTCACGGTCATGTGTGACATAGACCGCAGCGATACCAAGCCTTCGCTGCAATTGCCTTATCTCACCTCGCATCTCCTCTCGTAACTTCGCATCAAGATTGGACAGCGGTTCATCGAAGAGCAGCACCCTTGGGCTACCCACAATGGCACGTGCGAGGGCGACACGTTGCTGCTGCCCGCCAGATAATTGCGATGGATGGCGATCAGCAAGATGGCTCATATTCACTCGCCCGAGTGCTTCACGCACTTCCTTATCCATTATGGTTTTCGCAGCCCCACGAATGGAAAGCGGAAAGGCAACGTTTTCGAACACAGTCATATGCGGCCATACCGCATAGGATTGAAACACCATACCGACCTGCCTTTCATGTGTCGGCAGCAAAATACCCTGTGCGGGGGCTGACACGATGCGACCCTGCAGGGCGATTGATCCACCTGTGGGGTCCTCAAGTCCGGCAATGCAGCGAAGCGTCGTGGTCTTGCCGCAACCGGACGGACCCAATAACGAAACAAATTCCCCATCCGCAATATTGAATGAGACGCCATCAATGGCGCGTACCGTCCCGTAATGCCGCGATAGATCGGAGATCGAGATTCCCACCCCATTTACCCTTTCAAAAACGCCGCCCTGCTGGGACAAGCCAACCTATGACCAGCAATGAGAGAAAGATTATAAAGGTTGCCGCGACCGAAAGTGCGCTCGCCTGGCCCCAATTGGCTTGCTCGAAAAATGCCCAGATGGATACGGAAATTACCTTGGTATCCGCAGCATAGAGCAGAATGGCTGCCGAAATTTCTCGGAAAAAAGCCATGAAAAGCAGGAAATAGGCACCCTGAACTGAAGGGGCAACCAGCGGCAGCATGATGCGCCGCGCGGCCGATAAGCGGGTTGCACCAGCAACCCAGGCGGCTTCTTCCAACGACCGGTCAATTTGTACCATCTGCCCACCGACTGTTTCGACCGCATAGGGCAAAAACCGTGTAACAAACGCGATGATGATGACAGCAAGCGTTCCGTAAAGTGGTATAGGCAGGAAGGCATAGGCCCATAGCAAGCCGAGCCCAATGACAATGCCTGGGACGCCAAACGGCAATACCGTGACAAAATCCAGGGTACGATGGCCCGCAGGCTTTAGACGCAAGGTAAAGTAAGAACACATCAGGCCAAGAATGACGCCAACCGCAGCACCAATACCTGAAACGAGAAGCGTGTTCCAAAAGCTCGACCAAGTGGAGGCGCTTTCCCACATGAAGATGTAGTTGCGCCATGTGTAGATCCCGTTGAACGGATTAGCCGTGAACCACCGCAACACCGAAGTATAGAGCAGAATCACCATCGGCAGCAGCAACGCCAAGGCGATAAAGCCAAAGCAGAATAAATTCGCCGCCCAGCGCCACCTGCCCAATTTGATCGGCGTCACGCGTCCCGCCTTCCCAGTGACAGTCGTCAACCGACCCGCCTGCGTAATGCGCCGCTGCGCCCAAATCGCGGCCCCTGTGATAGCGCTAAGCGCGATGCCAATGGCCGCTGCAAGACCATAATCCACGGGCGAAAATCGAACCAAAAGATAGAGCTGCGTCGCCAGCATGGTGACCTGGCCTGGAATGCCAATCAGGGCCGGTACTGCGAATTGTTCGATGGATAGCACGAAGACAAGGATGAAGGATGACGCAATGGAATAACCCAAAAGCGGCAATGTGACGTGCCGCATGACCTTGGCTGGCGTAGCCCCTGCCGTGCGCGCCGCTTCCTCATAAGTTGCGTCCATGTGAATAATTGGCCCGCGGATCGTCAGATAGACAAAGGGAACCTGGTGTAGAATGGTGATATAAATGATACCCCAGGCGTTATAGATATCGAATTCTATCCAATCGATACCAATGCCATCGCGCAACAGCGCATTGATAACGCCACCCGGCGCGCCAATAATGATCCATGCCATGGCAACAATGAAGGATGGAAAATAAAAGGCAAGACCAATCAGGACCGTAAGCGTCCTGGGCCAGCGGAAATCTGTCCGATGCACGATCAGCGCAAGTGCCGTACCAATGATGATGCAAAGCGCAGATGCTACGAGCCCGATCCAGAGAGTAGTCCAGATTGTTGTGAGAACGCCGCTGCTCGTCAGATTGGCGTAATTCATAAGCGTCCACTCACCCCCGGGCTGGCCTGGCGCGGTGGTTCTAAAGCTACCGTAGATCAGAGCTGAAAGTGGGATAAAGACAAGCAGCAAGACAAGCAGGAAAGTGGCCTTATAGAGGAGGCCAAGGACTAAATCAGACGACCATAAGGACCTTCGCGTAACCGTGATATCCGCCGTTGAGTTCATTCAGCGCATACTTTGCAAGAGGTGTGCTTTTTCCATATCCATCACCGTACGCCAAAGACTGTGCGCCAATGGCTAACAATACGGGTCTGCCGTTCGGGTGTGAGAATATCTTCGCCATTCAAAACCTTGGGCAATTGGCTGGTCGCCGGTATTTTGGTGAGTGGCGGTGCGCCACGCCGTGTCACCGGCAAGCCACCAAGGCGTTGCAGTGCTTCCTGCCCTTGGGCAGTCATCAGCCAATTGACCAATATGCGTGCCGCATTCGGGTTCGGTGCACGCTCCGCCACCATGATCACGCCCGAAGATGTGGTGGTACCGGAACGTGGATAGACAAAACCTACCGGTGCGCCATCCTCCAGCAACGGATTGAGCGGCAAATCGGTCAGATGCGCCACGCGCACATCGCCGCGAATCACGGCCTGGATGATGCCTCCGGACCCCTCAAAAAAGCGCACTTGATTGGCGCGCAACCGTTCGGCAGCATCACGAATGCCAATATCCTCCCAATAGGCGACAATCTGCTGCACCGACACGCTGCGCCATGGCGGGTTCATGCCAATGCGCCCACGCCAGCGTGGGTCCATTAAATCTTCCCATTCCTTCGGCGCATCGGCATCGCGCACAAGATTGCGGTTCCATATGATGCATTCCCGCGACTGATGCAGCGCAAACCCTGACCCTTCACGAATAATGGCTGGGTCGAAATGGATCATCTCCGGCGGAGACCAGCGTGCGGCCCAACCAGTCTTGAGCCCCTCATCAAATCGCTCATCCGGGAAGGTGATCATCACATCGCAAAGGTTACGCCCGGCATTGAACTCGGTTTGAAAACGCTCGATCAAGGGCGCGCTTCCAAGTCTAATGTATTCGGTTCGGATACCGGGATTGGCTTCACGAAAAGCCTGCAATAGTGGTTCGATACCGTTCGGCTGAAGATTGCAATAAAATACGACACGCCCTTCGCGTCTTGCCGCGGTGACCACCTGCGCCCAGTCCTGCTGTGCTTGCGCAAAGGCAGAAGTGGATGTGGCTGCACCAATGAATGTCCCAACAACAGCACGACGTGTAAGGCCATGGCTTGGCAGCTTTGGCATGGACACCGATTCCCCCTTTTCCGAGCGTCACGGCAGAACCGACACCCGCTTTTATGGCGCAGTTTGCCCCTTAGATGGGGCGATTTGGCAAGCGCATTGGATTATGTATACACTCGTATGCAAAGAAACGTCCAGCGGTTTTGCTGTGAAAGGAACCGGCAATGTCCAGTAAATCGGACAGGCTTGGGTATCTGCGTGTAGCCCCGACCCATCCAAGCGGTGCGGGGCTATGCTCGTCATTGTATGACCTATGAATACGACGCTGGCCTTTGCGGATTGCCTGATTGGGTACACCAAGGATGGGCTTTCGCCGGGCGCGACTGCGGCGGCAACCAGGCTTTTTTGCGATGGCGTCTCTGTCGCAGCGCTAGGCGCTACTGAAGCAGCGCCTCGTTTTCTCTACGAACAAGCGGTCGAAGCAAGTGGTGGCCCTCAAGCCACGCCTATTGCGCAAGGTAAGGCGCGGCTACCGGCTGTCGCGGTCGCGCGAGTGAATGGCGCTGCAATGCATGTGCTGGATTATGAACCCATGTGGAATCCAGCCAATCATTCGCTTTCCACCACCTTACCAGCCCTGCTCGGCTTGGCAGAAATGCGCGGCGATATCAATGGTAACAGGCTTCTGACCGCGCTGGCTGCGGGGATTGAAGCGCAGGCGCGATTGCGCAGAGCTTCTGGCATGTTTGAACCTGGTGAGTTCATTTTTCACCCACCAGGTATGGTGGGCGCAATCGGAAGTGCAGTCGGCTGTGGTATTCTGCTCGGCCTTGATCCAGCGAAGCTTGCCATGGCGATCGGTATCGCAGCCTCACGCGCAGGTGCGTTGATCGCCAATGTTGGCAGCATGACGAAATGCTTGCATTGCGGCGATGCCGCGGCCGGCGGACTTGAAGCGGCGCTGCTTGCCGCCCGGGGATTCACCGCGGATGCCGATGCCATTGGAAATCCTAGGGGTTGGGGCCGCGCTTTCGGCGGTGCGCTCTTCGATCCCGCAGCGCTCACGACCCCTATGCAGGACTGGCATATCGTCTCACCGGGCCCGGCCTTTAAGCTTTACCCAAGCCAATATGGTACGCATTTTGTCATTTCGGCAGCATTGGAGGCGCGGCGCAAATGGCTTGGCCTGCAAGAGATTGATCGCGTGGTCATCACGGCCCCTGCCATGGCCTATGTCAATCGTCCCCTGCCTGCATCGGGGCTTGCTGGGAAATTCAGTTTTCAATTCACAGCTGCCGCTGCCTTGCTTGATGGTTCTGTAACGGTCGGGAGTTTTACTGATCAGCGCCGTTATGCCGAAGATATGGTCGCCCTATTGCCGTGCATCGAAGTGATACCGGATCCCTCACGCAAGGGTCGCTTCGATGAAATGACAATAGATATTGCGGTGACACTCAAGAGTGGTGAGTGCCATACTGGCCATTGCGACGGCCCAGCCGGCATTTGGGGTAGGCCCGTTCCAATGGAAAGACTCGAAGCAAAATGGCTTGATTGTCTCTCAGGTGCCTATGGTGCATCGAACGCCAAAAATCTTTTGGAGAGGATGAAGACTGTCGCGATCATGGACCCCTCTGGCTTGCGTGAGTTGAGTCACTTGCTCGGCAGTGTGGATAGATGACCCATATCACTGCATTGCCAGGCGAAGTCGCCGTTATTTCGGTGGCACCATGACCAAGGCTGGTCTCAGCTTGGTTCATCGAAAAGCCTTCGCCTCCGCGGCGGATTTTGCCTATGCCAAGTTGCGTGGTGACATCATGAATGGTCGTCTACTCCCGGGCCATCGCATGCGTGAACAGGAAATCTCAGAAAGCCTGAGCATGAGCCGTACCCCGGTACGGGAAGCCTTATCACGCTTGCAGGCCGATGGCCTGCTTGCAATGCAGGCGCGCAGCGGCCTTGCGGTGGCAGCATTGGATGAGTCCGGCGTTGTTGAATTATATGAAACGCGTGAGGCACTTGAAGGTACGGCAGCCTATCTTGCAGCGCGCTATGCGAATCCGCGCGATATCGCCGCGCTCGAAGCGGAATTAGCCATCGAGGCAGCCCTCCCGGATGACCCATTGCGACAGCAACAGCAGAACCGTGCCATTCATGCGGCGATACTTGCGGCGTCCCATAATCGCTTTCTGGTGAAGAGCCTTCTCGCCTTGCACGATGCGCTTGCGCTTTTGGGACCAACCACGCTCACCACAGATGGAAGGCGTGCCCAAGCTTCACAGGAACATCGCCGTATCTTTGAAGCTATTGTCGCGCGGGATGCCGCCAGGGCCGAGGCTGAAATGCGCGCCCATGTGCGCGAAGGTGCGGCTATTCGACAGAAAATGCGCTTAAGCTCTGGAGGAAATGAAGAATGAGCGAATATGATGTTATTGTTGTTGGTGCCGGCAATGCTGCCCTAGCGGCTGCCGTTTCCGCCAAGGAAAATGGTGCGGATCGCGTGGTGGTTTTGGAAAAGGCACCGCGTTCCATGCGCGGGGGCAACACCCATTGGTCCGGCGGCGTTTTGCGTTTTGCCTTTGATGATCCAGAAGAAATCGCACCACTCGTTCCTGAAGCGGAAAAGGAGCATGAGGATTTCTATGCCGGCATAGAACCCTATACCAAGGCGGATTACCATGGCGATCTGATGCGGGTAACTAGCGGCCGGACAGATCCCGTATTGTCGCGCATTCTCGTGGATAATTCGAAAGACACTGTCTTCTGGATGAAGCAGGTGGGCTGCATTGAAATGGAACCCGCTACGACACTGTCTGCCGTCAGGAAGGATAATAAGCTCGTTTGGGCGCGTGGTCTGGTTGTTCGCGCGGCCCACGAAGGTGTCGGACTTTCGCGAAGCTGGTTTGCGACAGCCGAGCGTATGGGTATTGAAATTCGCTATGGCAGCGCGGTGACCGAACTTCTGCAGGACAGTCGCGGGCGCGTGAATGGCGTGCGGCTGCGCGATGATTCAGGCATCAGCGATATCGCCGGTCATGCGGTGGTTCTGGGCTGTGGTGGGTTTGAAGCGAATGTGCAGATGCGCACGCAGCACATCGGCCCCCTGGTGGGCGCCGCAAAGGTGCGCGGCACGCCGCATAACCAGGGCGATGGCCTGCGCATGGCCATGGCGATCCACGCCATGCCCTGGGGCCAATGGAGCGGTTGCCATGCCACGCCGATCAGCGCGGATTGGGGCGATTTTGCGCCGCGCGAACTGACCGACAAATCAAACCGCCTGAGCTACATCTATGGCGTCATGCTGAACCGCCAAGGCAAGCGCTTCGTGGATGAAGGCGAAGATGGTGCGCTGTTCACCTATGCCAAATTCGGCCGCGCCATCCTGGCCCAACCCGGCGCCAAGGCCTGGCAGATTTTCGATAGCCGCGTGCTGCATTTGCTTGAGCCGCGCTATTCCACAAGCAAGCCCATCATCGGCAATACCTTCGAGGAATTACTCGACCAGCTTGATATCGATGATAAGAAAACAGCGCTTGCTACCCTCAATGCCTTCAACGCTGCCCCACGTATGCATGAAGATAAGTATGATCCCTCCAGGAAGGATGGCGTAAAAACCGAGGGTTTGGATATTGATAAGACGAACTGGGCGCGGCGCTTGGATGCGCCTCCCTACCACGCCTATTCCGCAACTGGCGGCATTACCTTCACCTTTGGCGGGCTGCGCGTGACGGAAAAGGCCGAGGTAGTTGGCACGGATTGGCGGCCTATTCCCGGGCTTTTTGCCTGTGGTGAGATGATCGGCGGATTGTTCTACGATAATTATCCGGCCGGTACGGGCCTGGTCAGCGGTGCGACTTTCGGGCGCATCGCCGGTCGGGAAGCCGCACGGCCCGGCAATGCGTGAAGGAGGAAGAACAGTGGCACAGGCTCAAGACCCCATCACTCTTCGTCTGGCGGATAAGGTGCGGGCCATTGGTCCGCAAAACCTCTCTCCGCGGGCTATCAGCATTGCGCGTACCGGTATCATCGATACTATAGGTGTTACACTGGCCGGTGTACCGGAATCTTGCACAAGGATCTTGCTCAAAACACCAGGCGTTGCGACTGCGCCAGGCCGAGCACTGATTTTTGGAACGGAAACGCGCACCAGCGCGCTGGACGCGGCCTTGATCAATGGTACAGCGAGCCACGCGCTGGATTATGATGATTTCAGTAGTGATTTCGGCGGGCATCAATCAGTACCCTTGGTGGCGCCGCTTTTCGCCTTGGCCGAAGAACGTGGCGCCAATGGCAAGCAGATATTATTGGCCTATATTGCTGGGATGGAGGCGCTGATACGCCTCGCCCGCGCGGTCAATTTCGTCCATTACGACAAGGGCTGGCATCCGACCTCAACGCTGGGTGTCTTCGGTGCCGCAGCAGCCTGCGGGCATTTGATCGGCCTGGATCGGGAACGCCTGGCGACAGCCTTTGCACTCGCTGCCTCCATGTCGTCTGGTCTCAAGGCGAATTTCGGCAGCATGACCAAGCCATTTCATGTCGGCCATTGCGCGCGCAACGGCCTGCTTGCCGTGCTGATGGCAGAACAGGGGTTTGAGGCGCGGCATGGTGTGATGGAACATAAGCAAGGCTTCCTGGACGTATATAATGGCCCAGGCTTGTATGATGTTGAAAAGATTTTCGCTGATTGGGCCAAGCCGCTGGAAGTGGAAGCGCCGGGCATTGCGCTGAAGCAATTCCCCTGTTGCGGCAGCACCCATCCGGCAATCGCCATGATGCTGAAGCTGGTCAAGGAAGAAGGCATCACACCCGCCGATGTGACGAAGATCGAAATTCTTCCACACGCCAGACGCATGCCGCATACGGATAATCCCTGGCCCGTGACACCATTGCAGGCAAAGTTCAGCGTGCAATACGCCGTAGTACGGGCCTTGCTGTCCGGTGCACCGAAGATCAACCACTTTGAAGGAACGGCGTCACTGGAACCGGATGTGCAAAGGCTGCTTGGCATCACCTCCGCCGCGCCACATCCGGATATGCCACGCGATGGCAAGGACCAATGGGGCGCAGAGGTGATCGTGACCACTATCGACGGCAGGCGCCTGTCACGTCGTGTCAATCAGATGGTGGGGCGCGGCGGTGACAATCCCATGTCCTCTGCCGAGCTCTGGGAGAAATTTGCCGATTGCGCCGAACGCGGCATTCCAAGGTCCAATATCGCGCCACTCTTCGATAAACTCGAAAGCTTCGAGGAATTGCGCGATATTCATGAAGTGACCCGGCTGTTGGAATGTCCGGCGCAGTCGCAGGCACCGCGTTTTACCGAAGTCGAGCGCGAAGGCGTGCCGCTTGAAACAAGCTGGGTGCCCTGAGCATTACGCGGAAATGGAAAAGGTGATCACCCGCATGAAGGTTCAGGGAAACTCCTATCTCATTACTGGCGGCGCCAGTCTGATCGGGTCACATCTGGCCGATGCCCTATTGGCGGAGGGTGCAGCGGAGGTAAGGCTGCTCGATAACTTCGCGCTTGGTTCAAACGACATGATTGCCCACCTGATGGGCGATTGCCGCGTGAAGCTTCTGCGGGGCGATATCCTGCGGCTTTCGGATCTATTGGAAGCCAGCGCGGGGGTTGATGGTATTTTCGCACTCGCGGGCTTCCTGACCATTCCCATGTTGGCGAACCCATCGCTTGGCGTTCAGGTCAATACCGTTGGGCTTTTGAACACGCTTGAAGCCGCCCGCTTCGCAAAGGCGCGACGTGTGGTGTTTTCGTCATCAGTGGCGGCTTACGGAAATACGGAAGCCGAGACTTTGCGGGAAGATGCGCCGATCACCGCTGCGTCACTCTCCCCCGTCTCTGCGGTTTATGGCGTGAGCAAGCTTTTTGGCGAAAGCCTTTGCCGACTTTACGCACAGAAATTTGGCCTTGAGTTCAACGCGCTCCGCTTCGGTTCCGTCTATGGAGAAAGGCAACATACCCGCGCCGTCAATGCGAATTTCATCGCCGAAACCTATGGGTTGATCCGCAGGGGTGAACGCCCGGTGATCATCGGTGATGGTCGCGAAGTGCATGACTATATCCATGTTAGCGATATCGCAGCCGGCTGCGTGGCCGCCATGATCAGTGGTCGTCATGATGAGGTAATGAACCTTGTCACTGCCGTCGACACAAACCTGACCGACGTGGTGCACACCATCCTGCGCATTTGCGGTTCCAGTCTTGAACCTGAATATCGCCCGGATACGCGTAGCGTCAGATCGGCGGGTGGTACGCATCTTGGATTCAGCCGTGACAAGGCGGCCGAGGTGATGGGCTGGGTGCCGCAGTTCAATCTTGAACAGGGCATTCGCCGATACATCGCCTGGCTCGAAACAACGAAGATGTCCTGAATTAACTCAAAAAACAGCGAGGGGAGGAAAAAAACATGATCAACAGGCGCCAGTATTTGGCCGGATTGGCCTTCCTTGCATCAACCAGGATGGTCCACGCCGCCTGGCCGGACCGGCCAGTCAGATTGATCGTACCCTTCCCGCCCGGAAGTGGCACGGATGTTCTGGCGCGCTTCATTGCTGAGCCCTTTGCCAAGCAACTAGGACAGCCTGTTGTTATCGATAATCGGCCCGGCGGCAATGGTGTGGTCGGGGCGCAAGCAGGGGCTACTGCGGCGCCAAATGGTCTTACCCTCACCATGCTTGGCACAAGCGCCACTGCCATCAACCCGCATACAATCAGGCGTTTGCCTTATGATCCGCTTAAGGATTTCGCGCCCATCGGCGGCATTGCGCATCAGCCCTATGTGCTCGTGATTGATCCGAACCGTCCCGAACGTGATCTGCCATCCTTCCTTGAAGCCGGACGGCGCAACCCGAATGGGTTGACGTTCAGTACTGGTAATGCCGGATCGCTTATCATGGGGCATATGCTTGGCCGGGCTGCAGGCATCAAGGTGACACCTGTTCCCTATCGCGGTGGTGCAGAAGCGGCTGCCGATGTTTCCGCCGGGCGCATTGATTTCAACCTGGCTGATTTCCATCACGCCATGTCACAGGATGCCGGCGGGCGGCTCCGAGCCCTTGCGGTAACAACAGGTGAGGCGTTTCCGCTCGCGCCTCGCGTCCCGCCGCTCAGCACAGCTCTACCAGGGTTTGATGCAAATGTTTGGTTTTCCATGGCAGCGCCCGCGGCAACGCCGCCTGACATCATCGCGACAGCCGGCAGGGCGCTACAGGCGACGCTTGCAGATGCTGAACTCGCACGGCGCCTGATGGAGATGGGCTTGGTTCCCATGCCCAAAACGCCGACGGAGATGAAGCGCCATATGGAAGAACAGATCGTGGTTTGGGGGCAGAGAGTAGCTGCAGCCGGTATAGAACCACAATAAACAAGGCTGTTCCTCTGCAGCGACGAAAGCATCGCCAGCCCATGCCGCCGTGAGGCTGTCTCTATTAGCCTGTACTGTCCCAGGCCCTAGGTGTTCCTGGCTTTGGCGCTCGCGGACCATGGGTTCAACCGTCACGCCGACCGGAAAACTTACCCGGCTTAAAAGGCAATGATCGCAAATAGTATTGAACGCGCACGCGATGAATCGTGTGATGCCGGTCCAATGGATATACGAGACCGGCCCAAGACGATTGAGTGTGAATTTGCAAAATCATTGAATTTCCAACTTGACAAACTGGCTCACGCATTGAGACCTAGTTTATTCTTGCTTCTACCATCTTGGGCAACGCTGCTACCCAAAAGCAGCACGAAAGGGGCGACGTCACATGAGAGCCATGATAAGGCGCCATATCCTTGGTGTCGTAATCGCATCACCTGCCTTCCGCGTTTTGGCACAACCCAGTTGGCCAGAGCGACCGGTACGCCTAATCGTGCCCTTCCCGCCTGGCGGATCGAACGATATTATTGCGCGCTTTCTGGCGGAGGCTTTGCGCGATCGGCTCGGTCAGTCCTTTCTGATTGAAAACCGCAGCGGCGCCGGGGGGAATATCGGTGCCGATATCGTCGCCAAAGCAACCCCAGATGGCCATACGCTGCTTATCAGCGCGCCGCCGGCCTTCGCCATTAATGAGCATCTCTACCGGAGCATGCCCTTCAGTCCGGAACGTGACCTGATGCCGGTCGCGCTTGTTGCCTCGGTACCGATTGTATTGATGGTGCCTGCCGAAAGTCCCGCGCGTAGCCTTACTGATCTTATTGCCATGGCACGGCGAGAGCCAGGTCGGCTCACGTTTGGATCCTCCTCTATCGGCGGTACCAATCATCTTGCTGGTGAATTGCTCAAGAATCTCGCTGGCATTGATATTGTCCATGTTCCGTATCGCGGCGCGGCGCCCGCCATGACAGATCTGATTGCGGGGCGACTGCAGCTCTATTTTGACAATATGCCTGGCGTGCTTCCGCAGGTGCGGGAAGGGCGTGTGCGCGCCCTGGCCGTTGCCGGCGCTGAGCGCGCCGCCGCATTACCGGAATTGCCGACCATGGCTGAAGCGGGGCTGCCAGGCTTTGAAGCTTCATCCTGGTTCGGCATGGCGGCACCGGCCGGGACACCACCCGCATTGATCGCGCGAATAAATGCGGCGGTTCTTGCGGCCCTGGCAGATCCCTTACTGCGCGAAAGGCTTGCCGGTGCAGGCGCTGAGCCTGGCCGCCTTGATGTCCCAGGCTTTACGCGCTTTGTCGCTGCCGAACGTGAACGTTGGGGGCGCGTAGTGCGGACATCTGGCGCCAGCGCGGATTAGTTTTTGAACAGGAAATCGCGCACAAGCGCGGCAACCTCATCCGGGTCTGACGCAGCGACATGGTAGCTGTCATTTTCAAGTACCATCAGGCGTGAACTGGTAATGCGTTCCTGCCAGCTCCGCACGCTATCGACTGAACCCAAGCCACTGCCTGTGGTGGTGACAACAAGGGTGGATGCGGTGATGCGCCCTACCTCCTCTGTCACGTCAACATTTGGCACCATTTGCAGAAAACCCTCAAGCGTCGAAGCAGCCGTACGCCCCATCAGTGCTGCCCACCATTCCAATTGAGCGGGCGTCATACGACTACCCATCCGCCCTGAATTGGTGGCCCGCACCCAGGCAATAACGCCTTCCGCGGCAATCTGCTTTCGCCAGGCTGGGGTTCGCGTGATCATATCACGCAAGGATGCCGGCGTACCAAGAACAGCCAAGCGATCAATCAACGCCGGATATCGCGCGGCTACAGCCAGGGCGATAGTGCCCCCTATCTTGCCGCCAACCAGATGCACCTTTGGTGTATCAAGTGCGCCGATTAACCGCACTACATCTTCAACCAAGGCATCGAAACGCCAAGGATGTTCGGCGGGTAGCGCTGGACTTCTGCCATAGCCGCGCAAATCCATCCGTATGAGGCGGGTCCTTCGGGCGAGCGCGGGGACAAAAGCGCGAAAGGCCTCTCCGCTTTCGGCCAAACCATGAATCATGATGGTTGTCGGTACCGGTACCCAAGGGTCAGTAAAATCATCAACGGTATAGTGGATCTGAACGCCAGGCGCAGTTTCCAGCATAGGCATGGTAATTATCCTTCAGATGCAGCGGGTGCCGCCGCCATCAATATCTATATTCGTGCCGGTGATGAAGCCTGCGCGGTCCGAACATAGGAAGGTAACCAGACCGGAGCATTCTTCAGGCGTACCAACCCGACCCAAGGCAACTGTCGCAATGGCCGCTGCGTTTTCCTGTGCGGCGCTTCTTCCCATATCGGCCGCACCCTGTGCGACCACCGTATCCCAACGCGGTGTGGCGATTGGACCGGGATTTACCCCAGTAACCAGCACGTTGTCGGGCGCGCATTCTGCGGCCAGCGCCAGCGTGAAGGACAAAAGCGATGCGTTGACCGCACTTCCGGTAATGTAATTTGGCCGAGGCTGGTGGCCGGAACGACCGATGATGTTGATGACGCGTCCCCATTTCCGCGCGCGCATGGATGGTGTCAGAATACGCGCACAGCGCATGTATCCCATCAATTTGAGATTGATGGACTTCATCCAAACATCATCACCCGTATCGCCAATGCGCCCCATGGGTGTTGCACCTGCATTATTCACCAGAATATCTATATGCCCGAGCATGCGCTGCGCCTCGGCCAGCGCGGCTTCAAGCTGCGCGGCATCGGTCAGGTCCGCCGAAATAGGCATGCAGCGCGTATTCGTCTCACGCGAAATTTCCGATGCGCTCGCCTCAAGCCTTGGGGCATCACGCGCAATGATGACAACCGAAACGCCTTCCTGCGCCAATTCCTGCGCAATCGCGCGCCCGATACCGAGTGATCCGCCCGTGACAATGGCGGTCTTGCCTCTCAAGCCAAGTTCCACGATTTCCCCCTAGTTTGGTTCTGCTCAAACTTCCACGCCTTGCGATAGGTCTGTCAATCAGGCGGATTGCCTTGACGATGCCTCGGGGTTAGCGTTGCGCGCAATCGCGCAGATAGTCTGCGCTCAAAAAAGTGAGGGAGCTTGAACGCCATGGTGTCTCAATTCAAAAGTGCCGGTCTTACGCGCCGACTTGCCTTGAGCCTTCCGGTGGCGCTCACTGCTACATCAGCGCGCGCGCAGGCATGGCCCACACGGCCCGTACGCCTCGTGGTTCCCTTCCCACCTGGCGGCCCGGCGGATGCTATTGGCCGCATCGTCGCTGAAAGATTGGCTGAAATGTGGGGCCAACCAGTCATTATCGACAATCGCGGTGGTGCTGGCGGCAATATCGGCGCGGATGTCGTGGCGAAAGCAGCGCCCGATGGGCACACATTACTGCTTGCCGCATCATCCCATGTGCAGGGAGCGGCGCTTTACCGTCGCCTGGCATTCGATCCGATCAATGATTTTACGCCAATTACGCAAATCGCCTATTACAGCTTGGTGGTTGTTGTTCATCCCTCAGTTCCCGCAACCAACATTCGGGAGTTTGAGGCACTGATGCGTAGCAATCCTGGGCAGCTCACCATGACATCTGCTGGGGTGGGTACACCCACGCATCTGACGGCTGAGCTGTTTCGTATTCGCGCTGGTCTCGAATTCACGCATGTTCCCTTCCAAGGCGCGGCGCCCGCACATACGGCGCTTCTCGCAGGGCAAGTTCAGGCCATGTTCCATAATCCGGTCATGGCGGTACCCGCTGTGCAGGCAGGCCGCTTGCGCGCCATTGCAACCACAGGCGCGAAGCGCGCCCTGGCCTTGCCGGAAGTCCCCACCTTGGCGGAATCCGGCTATCCGGGCTTCGATGCCGGTACTTGGTATGCAGTGCTGGGCCCTGCTGGCCTACCGGCGCCCATTGTGGCAAAAATTGATGCTGACCTGCGCCGCGTGACCGCCATGTCTTCCGTGCGGGAGAGATTCGCGAGCCAGTCACTTGAATCGAGAGACCTTGGGCCGGAACCCTTGAACGCCCTCATGCGCGAAGAATTGGCTAGCTGGGGCGCTTTGATTCAGCGTCTTGGGATACGTCAGGACTGATTCTTTCTCATTCCCGGTTCGCGACGCCGTCAATTTCACCGCAAAAATGAAGGAGAGATGTCGCGCAAGCCGCAGGCATGAGAACCTGAATTGCGTGAAAGCGCGTCGGCAGATTGATAATCCTGATGCCTGGTATGCCGTCCCTGATCTGCGCTTCCTCGAACCCTGTCACAACGCCGGCGGTGGGGTAAAGCCCAAGCGTTGGGACCTTCACCTGTGATAGATAAGGGGAAACGTTCACCTTGGCCGCAACGCGCGAAATGGCAATCAGTACTTCGACATTCGATTTACCCATTTCCTCGGCGTACCATTTCACCAATGCCGGGTCTGCCTCAGGTGGGAAGCGTGTGGCGACATTTACCGCATCAGACCAGCCCTTACTGCCCATGATGCGCAGCGCATCCTGCCAAGACGCATGACCGCAGGCGAAGGCTTCCTGAGTGGCTTTTGGAATCGTCACCGGCGCTGCAAGCAAGGTAAGGCTTCGGAGCTTTTCGGGCATGGTTGCACCCATAACAATGCCCAGAATTCCCCCGAGTGACTCACCGCAATAATGCACCGGTTTGCCCTGGCCGAAATAATCGATGACTGCGACCAGATCATCAAGAAAGGCTTCAACATGAATTTCCTGGTGCGGGTCGAATTCAAGCGGAGATTGGCCAAGCCCACGCAAGTCAGGGCAGGCGATGCGATAGAAGCGCGAAAGATATGGAATCCAGGAACGCCAGAAAACCTCTGACCGTCCATAGCCATGCTGGAGGATAAGCCAGGGTGCATCACGCCAAGGATCTGTATGGTCGTGAACACTTACATGAAGCGCTGGCCGGCCAGGGCGCGTGATCATGGGCATGGCGATCTTCCTAATCCTTGAGCGTGAAAGCTGAGCGCAATTTTCAAACCTGGTCCAGTATAGGCGTTGAAATACATGGTAGCTGAATCGTGCGGCTCTGGAGAAGACGTTCGCCCCGCAGAGCCCTTCCAGGACGATGCGGATCTTATCCTCCGCAGAATGCAGAATAGTGCTTGCTCGCGGAGCGCCGAATATCGCGGACCAGTTTTTCGGCTGGTACCTGCGCCGGCGCCACAAAGGATGTCTGGCTCATCTTCACTTTTCTTGAGGTGACGATGAGCCAGAACTCCTCCGTTACTCAAATCGCCAATTTGGTCCCATAGGCGCTG
>CAZLBA010000054.1:0-1853 GCA_964557555.1 uncultured Beijerinckia sp. | reverse complement strand
AGGGTAAATTGAAAGCCTTGGCAACGGCTTCAGAGCGTCGATCAATACAGATGCCGACATTGCCACGCGTAGCCGATTTCATTCCTGGATATGGCGCTGAGTTAACCTATTCCTATTGTACGCCAATCGGCACGCCGCAATCGATCCTGCGAAAGCTTGAAAATGCTGTCGGCGAAGCGGTGCATTCTCTGGCCTGATTAATTCATTACAGACACGAGGCTTCGAGCCTGCTTTTGAAAGCGGCGAATCGCTTACCCGGGCGATTGACTTGGATATGCGGCGATGGGCAGATGTGCTGAAGAAGGCGGGCATTGATGTCAATCAAGCTTGAGAGAAAATGATTGAGACAATTCGTTAAGCGAAAATTTCCTTCAATAAGGTCAATCGCCCTCCCTCCCCTCGGCGTTGAACCGCACTACCAGCCCCGCATACTCTGCAATGTGACATTGCTGGGCCGCGATCACCCGCGTTCAGGGCATGTGAAGCCCGCCATTCACCTCGATCACCTGTCCGGTGATGAACCCCGCCATCTCCGAGGAAGCCAGGAAAAGATAGGCGCCAACGCATTCCTCAACGGTGCCGATCCGCCGCATGGGTGTCAGCTTGATCGAAGCCTCAAGCTGATGGTTTGGCGTCGTCTTTGCCTTGTCTGGTTTGCCGATCACGCCTGGGGCTATGGCGTTCACCCGAATGCCGTAGCGCGCCACTTCCTTCGCCAATCCGCGGCTAAAGGTTGAGACGAATGCCTTTGAAGCGGCGTAGAGCGTGGACTTGCTACCGCCACCGGTACGCGCCGCGACGGATGTAGTGGAAATGATCGCGCCGCCGCCCTGCGCTTGCATGATGGGCACCGCAGCGCGTGAACAGGCGAAGACTGCGCGTGCATTCAGGTTGACGATATCGTCATAGAGCGCGTCATCAATCTCGTGTAGCGGGTGCCGCTTCACCACACCACCGGCATTATTCACCAACACATCAAGCGCCCCAAGGCGTTGCTGTGCTTCAGCAATCAAGCCCCGGCAAGCATCAACGGAACGAACATCGGCCCTGAGCGCGATGGCGTTGCCGCCCGCTGCGTGGATCTCCTCTAGAACCTGCAACGCCTGCGCTTCGCTGGAATTGTAGTGTACGGCAACGCGCGCGCCCTGCGCGGCGAAGCCTTTGGCCACGGCGGCCCCGATGCCGGTGGACGCACCGGTAACCAGAACCGCCTTGCCGGCGAGGTCGGTGATGAGCATGGGACATATCCTTAAAGATGCGACCAACCGGCGGGCGCTTGGCCCAGCCAGCGGTCAGGTTCACCCGGCCACCAAGGCCGGCCATCAAGCCCTACGCCCCAACCAGCGCCGACGCCCTGCACTTCCAGCCCGTCTTCAGCGCGAGCGCGGTAGCAGACATGGTGGTGCCCATGGATGACGAGGCGTGCGCCCATCCGTCGCGCCAACTCGTCGAGAGCTGAAACGCCCTGCGGATGGCTGGATGGCGCCTCATGCGTCACCAGCACGTCGGCACGCAGGGCAGACAGCGCCTCGACATCCTCGGGCCAGATCGCCATCGCGGCGAGGGCATCGGCCATGGAACGGCGCTGCGCCTCGGTCCAATCAGGGCCAAGGCGGGTCATATCGGCCGGTAGTTCAATGCGCGAATGTAACTGCGGGGGTCCCGGCGGTTCCCAGACACGGCGGCGAAAGGTGCCGCCCAGCCCGGCGATGCGCAGCCCACCGATATCAGTTACACGCGCATTGAGTTCACCCTGACGGGTACGCGGGTTTCGGCCCGCATCCACCAGATTGGTCCACATCTCGGGCCCGCCGTCATAATCATGGTTGCCCCAGATCCAGTGCACCTCGATC
>CAZLBA010000053.1:0-19244 GCA_964557555.1 uncultured Beijerinckia sp. | reverse complement strand
TTTCGAGGCTCTCGAGATCGGCCAGCATCAGCTCGGTCTCGATGGTCTCGATGTCATTGATCGGGTCAATCTTGCCTTCGACATGGGTGATGTCGCTGTCTTCAAAGCAGCGCACGACATGGGCGATGGCATCGCATTCGCGGATATTGGCGAGGAACTGATTGCCAAGCCCTTCGCCCTTCGACGCGCCGCGCACGAGGCCGGCAATATCCACGAAGGTGAGGCGGGTGGGGATGATCTCTTTAGAGCCCGCAATGGCGGCCAGCGCGTCGAGGCGCTTATCGGGCACGGCGACATCGCCGACATTGGGCTCAATGGTGCAGAAGGGGTAATTCGCTGCCTGCGCTGCCGCTGTCTGCGTGAGCGCGTTGAAGAGGGTCGATTTGCCCACATTTGGCAGACCGACAATGCCGCATTTAAAGCCCATGATGCACCGGTAATTCTAAAGGAGCGGCGCCAAGCGCCTGTTGGTCAGCCGTATGGGGCCAAGGGGCGCAAAAGGCAAGGGAGAGCATTGCCAAGGCCCAGTTTGATGTTGCTGACGCGCGTAGCTTGGGTATTATTGGCGCTGGAGGACGAGGCCATTTGCCCCGTCACCCGTTCCGGGGCCCGTACCATTGGTGCGGGCTTCCGTGTTTCTGAGTCGTTTTTGAGCCTCTCATGTTTTTGGTCTTTTTAGATGAGTTCGGCCATGTCGGGCCTTATGTCTCTCGCTCCGATCCGAGGTTCTGCCAGAGCCCTGTTTTTGGATTGGCCGGATTCATTCTCCCGCATGAGGAGACGCGTAGCTTCGCAACCTGGTTTTTGCAGCAAAAGCAAAATCTGTTTTCTGCCGAGATCGAAGCTGCGGGGGCTCAGGCTGCGACTTGGGAGAAGAAGGGTGCAAGGCTTCTCACGACTCGTAATTTCCAGAAATACCCGAATTTGCAGCAAGCGATGGGTCGGCTCATAAATCATATCTCGCGAAAAGGTGGCCGCCTCTTTTATTGCGGGACGCTCAAACACAGATCGCCTGAAGCAAGCAATGCTGAAGGGCTTTATGATTCCGTGCTTGCGCGTAGCATCACGCAAATCGATCAATTCTGCTCAGCGCGCAATGAGTATTGTCTGATTATTCTCGACCAACATGCGAGCCGTGCCAGACTCTTGGAGACGGCCAAAAAGACAATGTTTGGGGCACGACCAGCGCGGTCACTCATCGAGCCGCCGTTCCATGTTGAGAGCAATCTTTATCAAACCATTCAAGCGGCCGATTGGATTGCAACTCTGATCAGTCGGCTATTGGCGTTTAGAGCGTCGCCGGAGGAGTTCTCGCAGTGGGAATGGGCTGAGCGGCTTTTTGGGGATCGGCTTGAGCGAGTATTGACCCACTCTGTCCTGAAAGGGCCTGTGGATTTGATTGGCCTTGAGCCCTTGCCCCCATCCCCCGACATGCCTTAACTGCGCGCATGACTATGATCTGCCCCTGCCGCAAGTCGGCCGCCACCCAGCTCTCTTATGCGGAGTGCTGCCAACCTTATGTCGAAGGCAAGGCCAAGGCGCCGACCGCCGAAGCCCTGATGCGCTCGCGCTATACCGCATTCGCGGTCGGCAATATCGACTATCTGTTCCAGACGGTCGCGCCGGAGCAGCGCCACGATATGGATCGTGGCTCGCTGGAAGCGTGGTCGAAGGAAAGCCAGTGGACGGGCCTCGACATCAACGAGACGGAAGCTGGCCAGCCCGGCGACAAAACCGGCATTGTTGAATTCACCGCCCATTTCACCCGCGCCGGCACGCGCGAGACCCATTACGAGCGCTCAAGCTTCCGTTTCGATGACAAGGACCAGTGCTGGTATTTCGTTGAAGGCGTGAAGCCCAAGGGCAAGACCATCGTGAAGGGCGCCCAAGTCGGCCGCAATGATCCTTGCACCTGCGGGTCTGGCAAGAAGTTCAAAAAGTGCTGCGGGGCGGCGGCGTAGGGGCTTTCCAAGGAAAGAAATCGGCTCTATCCCTACAAAAAAGGGGTGAGCCGATGCTCCAGCCTTCTTCAGATTTCGAACTCAGCGCCAGCATTATCATCTCTAAGGCACTTGTAGGCGCCGCCGACCAGCTCGGCCTCGTGGACCATCAACTTGGCACGATCGTTGGCCTCAGCGCCTGCGAAATCGCGAGCTTGCGTAACCGTGAGTTTTTGCTGACCGCAGGCAGCAAATCGTTTGAGCTTTCTATCTTGTTGATCCGCCTGTCGTGCGCACTTGATGTCATGAGCTGTGGAGAAGCGCTCGTCGCTCGTGCATGGCTTTTCAACGAAAATAATGAGCTGGCGGATCGTCCAATCGACGCAATTCGGAGGATTGACGGACTTGTTGATGTCGTCGCCTATCTTGAACACCGCGCGTCTTTGCAGCAATGAGGCTAATTCACTCGCTCGAAAAACCCGCGGCCGCCATCGCCAGATGCACCTTGTTCTGGAAACCCGCATCATCTGCGCGCGCAAGCACCTCCGCATTGCGCGCGATGGCGTCATTGAGTGCACCGACCCAGCCTTGTTGCTCCGACTTTGCGAAGTCGCTCAGCACATGGTTATGCACCAACGCCTTGTCGCCGGGATGACCAATGCCTAAACGCACGCGCTTGTAGTCATTGCCGAGATGCGCGGTGATGGAGCGCAAGCCATTATGGCCTGCATTGCCGCCGCCGATCTTCACGCGCAATTTGCCAGCGGCGAGATCAAGCTCGTCATGAAAGACGATGATGTCTTTGAGGACGATCTTGTAGAATTTTGCGGCTTCCCCGACGCTGCGGCCAGACTCATTCATATAGGTCGTGGGCTTGAGCAGGATCACGCGCTCAGAGCCGATCACGCCTTCGCTGGCGAGACCTTGGAACTTTGCGCGGAAAGGTGGGAAGTTATGCGCACGCGCAATCTCGTCCACGGCCATGAAGCCGATATTGTGGCGATTGCCTGCGTAGGATTTTCCGGGATTGCCGAGGCCGACAAAGAGAAGCATGGGCCTTGCCCGCGGCTAAAAGAAAGCTCCCGCCCGGAGGGGCGGGAGCATGTGAAGCAAATTACTTCTTGGCAGGTGCAGCAGCGGCAGGCGCGGCAGCCGCAGCGGGAGCTGCCTCTTCCTTCGACTGCTTCGGCGGCACAATGGTGGCGATCGTGAAGTTGCGATCCTTGCCATGGTTCATCGGCTTGCAGCCTTCAGGCAGTTGCACGTCGTCGATATGAATCGATGCGTTGATGTCGGCCTTGGCGAGGTCGATCGAGATCGCTTCTGGGATCGCATCAGCGGGAACGCGCATGGCGATCTTGTGCAGCACGATGTTGAGCGTGCCACCCTTCTTGATGCCGGGCGAGGTTTCCGTGTTGAGGAAGTGGACGGGCACTTCAACGCGCAGCGACGAACCCGGACGCAGGCGCAGGAAGTCGATATGCAGAGGCGTGTCGCGCACGACATCGAGCTGATAGTCGCGCGGAATGACGCGTTCCTTACGGCCATTGATGTCGATGTCGAAAATCGTCGTCAGGAAGTGGCCCGCATAGATGAGCTTGTTCAGCTCGCGGTAGTCGAGGGTGATGCCCTCAGGAGCTGCGCCACCACCATAGATGACGGCTGGAATACGGCCTTCACGGCGAACGCTGCGGGCGGCCCCCTTGCCTGTCCCGCTGCGGACCGCGGCCACGAGAGTCTTGATCTCGGCCATGTCGTTGGTCCTTCTTACAAAGATAAAACCCGCCCACGCCTCCAGGGGTGTCGGAAACGGGCGGGTCGGGGCGGCTTATAGCGGCCTTGGCCGCGCGAGGCAACATGGGCGCCATGGCCGGCGTCACAGGAGGTTGAATAGCTCAGCCTTGCCCCGCCCTCGGCCTGCGCCTAAGTAATCGCTCAATTGGTCACCATTAAGGTGATGGCTCAGGAGGGGAATATGCTGCGGGGTCTTACCCAATCTCTGGCTCTTGTCGCTGGTCTATGCTGGTCGGGCGTAGCGCTGGCCCAGTCCGCTGTCGAGAATTTCTACAAGGGCCGTTCGATTTCCCTCGTGATGGGCACCGGTCCCGGTGGCAGCTATGATCTTTACGGGCGCCTTGTGGCGGAACATCTCAGCCGCTTCATTCCTGGCAAACCCAATATTGTCGTGGAGCATATGCCGGGCGCCGCTGGCGCGACGGCGGCCAACTTCCTCTACAATGTTGCTCCGCAGGATGGGACGAAGCTGCTGCTCACGCATTCCTTGCCACTGATTGAAAAGCTGCAAGGTGAAGGGGTGCGGTTCGACTCGCGCAAATTCCAGTGGCTTGGCGCCTATGACCAGATCAGCCAGATGCTCGCCATCTGGCACACCTCTCCCGGCAAATCGCTGGAGGAGCTGAAGTCGAGCGAATTTGTCTTGGGCTCCATGGGCCGCTCGCATCTGAGCTTCCAATGGGCGGCGCTTCTGAAGGAATCCATGGACGCGAAGTTCCGCGTTATTCCGGGCTATCCGACAGGCGGCTCTCTGAACATTGCGATGGAGCGTGGCGAGATTGCTGGCTGGGTTGTCGCCTGGGAGAGCCTTGCACCGAGCAACTGGGTGCAGGACAAGCGCGTTTATGTTCCCGTGCAATTCACGCTGAAGCGGATGCCAGAATTACCAGATGTGCCTACGCTCATTGAATTGTCGCAGGGCGAGAGCAAGAAGATTGCTGAATTCCTTGCAGCGGGCACGCCCCATGCGCGAGGCCTCGCGGTTGGTCCCGGCGTTCCGGCGGATCGTGTGGCGGCCCTGCGTGATGCCTTCGACGCGATGGTGAAAGATGAGGCTTTTCTGGCCGATGCGAAGAAGCGCGGCCTTGCCATCTCGCCGCGCAACTACAAAGAGCTGAATGAGCTGACCGAACTCATCGTCACCGCGCCGCCCGAATTCGTGGCGAGGGTGAAGAAGCTGATCGGTGATTGATCAGTCGAAGAGGCTGGAAACGCTTTCCTCACGTGCAGTACGGGCGATTGCCTCGCCAATCAGCGGGGCAATCGAAATCACGCGAATGTTCGGCGCAACGCGTACGGCTTCTGTTGGCTGAATCGTGTCGGTGACGACAAGCTCCTTGAGCTTGGAGCCGGAGATGCGTGCCACCGCGCCGCCCGACAAAACGCCGTGGGTAATATAGGCGCGCACATCCTTAGCGCCCTTGGCGAGCAGAGCTTCGGCTGCGTTGCACAGCGTGCCGCCAGAATCCACGATGTCATCGACGAGAATGCAGCTTTTGCCCTCCACGTCACCGATGATGTTCATCACTTCGGATTCGCCTGCGCGTTCGCGGCGCTTGTCAACGATGGAGAGTGGCGCATCAATGCGCTTGGCAAGGGCGCGTGCACGCACCACGCCGCCGACATCGGGCGAGACCACCATCACATTCTTCAGATCAAGACGTTCCTTGATGTCGCGTACCATGACAGGCGCGCCAAAGAGATTGTCCGTGGGAATGTCAAAGAAGCCCTGAATTTGCCCGGCGTGCAGGTCAACCGTCAGCACGCGATCAGCGCCGGCATGGGTGATGAGATTGGCCACAAGCTTGGCGGAGATGGGCGTACGCGGGCCGGGTTTGCGATCCTGACGCGCATAGCCGAAATAGGGGACCACGGCGGTGATGCGGCGGGCGGAGGCACGGCGCAACGCATCCGTCATGATCAGCAATTCCATCAGGTGATCATTCGTGGGGAAGGATGTGGACTGCACAATGAAGGCATCGGCACCACGCACATTTTCCTGGATCTCGACGAAGATCTCCATGTCCGCAAAGCGGCGCACCTGCGCCTTGCACAGAGGCAGGCCAAGATAGGCTGCCACGGCATCGGACAACGCACGATTCGAGTTGCCAGCCAGAATCTTCATTTTATCGGCCATGTGACGATTCCCGTTTCGTGCGACTGCGCGCCTCTTAGCAAGGAAGGCAGGCCCGAACAATAAGGAGTCCGCGCCTCATCACAGCTCTTGTGCAACGGCAGAGCTTGCCTATTGCGCGAGCAGGGCGGACTGGACGGGGGCTGTCGCGGGGCTGCTGGCAAGCGCTTCTGGCAGCATGGCAATCAGACCTGCCAGATCTTCCGCGCTTTTGGAGGCGAGGCTGGCAAGCAGGGCCTCATCAGCCAAGGACCAAGGGTCCGCTGCGCGGCGGGAGAGGGTGATTTCGTCCTCAACCCGCTGAATGCGCCGGCGCGATGCATCGAAAACATCCCAAACATAGGTGAAGCGTGTTGCCGGTCCCTCCACGGGGATGGCCGAGAGATAACCACGGATAAAATAACGCGCGCTCTCCGCCTCGACCGGGCGGAGCTGGCGCCCAAGAGCTTCCTGAGCCAGCTGATCCACAAAACGGGTCTGGATCGTTTCGGGTGCTCCTTCCAGAGCTACGAAAGCGACAGGCACGGCCTGAACATTCCCCGTCCGCTGAGCGGGGAGGCTGGCGTCGAGCGGCTCCAGCGTGCCATTGCAGCCCGCCAGCGCAAGGGTCAGCAGGCAGGCAACGATCCGGGCAAGTTTTGGAACGGGCGTCATGTCCCAAGGCTTAGCCCGGGCGCCCGGTCGGGTCGAGACACATAGTTAAAAGAGGGTAAACGGGCTGGGTGATTGCATCCCCGGCGGGGTCGTCTAAATCTTGGCCCATGAGCCGCAAGCGCGCCGATATCCCAGAAGCTGACGAGCCTGACACCGATCTGCCCGAAGAGGAGGCGGGGTCGGATGAGGCAACCTTGCCACTTGAGCTTGACCTTGGTGCTGAAGAGGCCACGCCCGCCTCCATCCAGAAAGGCGTCGAGGTCATCAAGGCTCATCTGATGCATGCACCCAAGGGGCCTGGCGTCTATCGCATGGTGGGCGATGGCGGCGAGGTTCTTTATGTCGGGAAGGCGAAAAGCATCCGCAAACGCATCGCAAGCTATGCGCGGGGCATCGGCCATTCCAATCGCATTGCGCGGATGATCGCGCTGACCACCAGCATGGTTTTCGTCTCAACTGAAACAGAGACCGAAGCGCTGCTGCTGGAGGCCAATTACATCAAGCAAATGAAGCCGCGCTTCAATGTTCTCCTGCGCGATGACAAATCCTTTCCTTACATTTTGCTCACGGGCGACCATGTCTCGCCGCAACTGACGAAGCATCGTGGCGCGCGCAATCGCAAGGGCAATTACTTCGGGCCTTTTGCGAGTGTATGGGCGGTCAATCGTACGCTGAACGCGCTGCAACGCGCCTTTCTTCTGCGCTCCTGCACGGACAGCTATTATGAGAACCGCACGCGGCCTTGCCTGTTGTGGCAGATCAAGCGCTGCGCGGGTCCCTGCACCGGCGAAGTCTCTCATGAGGCCTATGCCGAGCTTGTCAATGAAGCGCATGATTTTCTCTCAGGCAAAAGCCGCGCCGTGCGTGACCGTCTGGCGCGAGAGATGAATGAGGCAGCCGAAGCGCTCGATTTTGAACGCGCGGCACGTTTGCGAGATCGTATCGCGGCTTTCTCAGCCATTCAGGGCCAGCAGGGTATCAATCCAAAAAACACGGAAGAAGCGGATGTCTTTGCGGTTGTAGAAGAGGCGGGGCAATTTGCCATTGAAGTCTTTTTCTTCCGTACCTTTCAGAATTGGGGCAATCGTACCTATTATCCGCGCGCGGATCGCTCACTTTCGCTGAATGAAGTGCTGGATGCTTTCGTGGCGCAGTTTTATGCAGACAAGCCGGCTGCGCGTCTGATCCTGCTATCACATGAAATCGAAAGTGCAGATGTGCTGGGGCAGGCGCTGAGTGCCCGCAGTGGCCATAAGGTCGAAGTCGCTGTGCCGCAGCGGGGCGAGAAGAAAGAGCTTGTCGATCATGCCGCGCAAAATGGTCGTGAAGCTCTGTCACGCAAGCTGGCCGATGCTGCCAGCCAGGAAAAACTGATGACGGCGCTGGCGCAGGCACTTGGCCTTGAAACCAAGCTGCGCCGCATCGAGGTCTATGACAACTCGCATATCATGGGCACCAATGCGGTAGGTGGCATGATTGTGGCAGGTGTGAACGGTTTCATGAAAAGCCACTACCGCAGTTTCAATATCAAGTCGGAAGATCTCACCCCCGGCGATGATTATGGAATGATGCGCGAAGTGTTGCATCGCCGTTTTTCGCGCCTCATGAAAGAGGAAAGCGCCCGTGAGGTCGGAGCTGTGGTTGAGGATGCAGAGGCGTTCCCGACCAAGCCAGATCTTGTGGTGATTGATGGCGGCAAGGGCCAATATGATGCTGCGCGCCAGATTTTTGATGAGCTGGGAATCAAGGACATTGCGCTGATCTCGATTGCAAAGGGTATTGACCGCGATGCGGGACGCGAGACCTTCTTTGTTGAAGGCCGCGAGCCCTTCCGCCTTCCGCCTCGTGATCCTGCGCTCTATTTCGTCCAGCGCTTGCGGGACGAGGCGCATCGCTTTGCCATTGGCACGCATCGCGCAAGGCGCAAGAAGGAGTTCACCAAGAGTCCGCTCGATGAAATCGTCGGCATTGGCCCTGCGCGCAAACGAGCGCTGCTACATGCTTTTGGTACAGCGAAAGCGATTTCACGCGCAGCTCTTGCTGATCTTGAAAAGGTGCCCGGCATCAATGCGGCAACAGCCAAACTCGTCTATGATCACTTCCATAGTGGTTAGGGATTGGTTGATGAGAACATGCATCCCGGGGCTTTTGTCACGGTGCGCTTTTGTGTATGCGGAAAGTGCTGATCCAACCTTAAGCCGGTCGGCCAGCAACGGGAGAAGATGGTGGCCGATGCGAAGAAAAAGGGCTGGACGCTGCGCAGCCTGCCCGGCGAGTTGCTGACCATTGCCATTGGGGCAGCGGGCGGCCTCCTGTTTGATGTCCTGCATATTCCCGGCGGCGCCATTTCCGGCTCTGTGATCGCGGTTGCGGCTACGACGACTTTCGCCAATCCCACGCCGCTGGGTGCGCCGTTGCGCATGTTGGCGCTGGCGACCATGGGCATGTCGATTGGCTCGGTGGTGGGGCCTGACACATTTTCCAACATGGCGGCCTATCCTGCGACCATTGCGCTGATGATGGTTTGTGTCATCGCCATGACGGTGGCCTCTGCCTGTGTATGGACCTTCATCATGAAATGGCCGCCTGCCATGGCCTTTCTGTCCTCTGTGCCAGGTTCGATGTCTTACATTGTCTCAGTGTCAATGAGCCTGGGTGCTGACTCAGCCAAGGTCGTTGTTGTGCAGATGTCGCGTGTGATTTTCCTCGTCACCATCCTGCCATTCATCGTCGTTTATGAATCGGGCGGGCAATTTGGCGCTGTGGTGGAAAAACATAGCGACCCGCTCTTCAAGCTCGCCATCATTCTTGGTGCGGGTATGATTGTTGGGGGCATTCTCACCAAGCTGAAAATGGGCGGCGGCATGTTGTTTGGCGCGCTCGTCACATCCGCCGTCTTTCATTACGCCGGCTATGGTGAAGGTCGTGTGCCAAATTGGGTGCTTGTCTGGGGGCAGATCCTGCTGGGTTCATGGGTCGGCACGCGCTTTGTTGGTTTCGACTGGCGGCTCTTTGGCAAAATCTTTCTTGGAACGGCAGCATCAGTCGGGGCCGCCATGGTGATGACGGTCATCTTTGCCATCATCGCATCGCGCTTCTTCGACGTATCCTTTGGTACATCGCTGATGGCCTTTGCGCCCGGCGGGCAGGATGCGATGATGATCCTGGCGCTGACCATGGGTGTCGATCCCATCTTTGTCAGCGCGCATCATCTGGCCCGCTATGTCTTTATCAATGCCACCTTGCCTGTGATTGTCGCCCGATTGCAGCGCAAATATGGAACTCCCAACGGAGACGCGTCATGATTTTGCGTACGACCAACAGTTCGCCTTTCGGCCGCAAGCCGATCATGGCTGCGCGTTATCTGGGCTTGATGGATCGTATCAAGGTCGAGCCGTCTGATCCAATGGACCCGCAAGATGTTCTGCGGCGTGACAATCCGCTTGGCAAAATGCCTGTGCTCATTCTGGAGGATGGCCGCAGTATTTTCGACAGCCGCGTTATCCTTGAATATTTCGACATGTTGGCTGGTGGGGGCCGGATCATTCCCGCAAGTGGTGAAGAGCGTTTCGATGTGCTCACCTTGCAAGCGCTGGCGGATGGCATGAGCGATGCTGGTTTGTTGATTGTCTATGAAGGCCGGTATCGCCCGGAAGACAAGCATCACACGCCGTGGCTTGATTATCAGCGCGGCAAGATTGAACGCGCGCTGCTACAGCTTGAAAAGGCGCTGCCCGATCCAACCAAGGTCAATGTCGGCACCATCGCGCTCTCAGCGGCGCTGGGTTATCTCGATTGGCGCAAGCAGGTTGATTGGCGCAATATGACGCCATCGCTGGTCAACTGGCTGGATACATTCCGCGCCACTACACCAATCTATGACGAGACGGTTGCGTGATGGGCGGCAAACTCTATTTCGAAGATTTCCCGGTCGGCACAGTGAAACGTGCCAGCGGCTATCGCGTGACAGAAGAGGAGATCATCTCTTTCGCCAAAGAGTTTGATCCCCAGCCGATGCATACTGACCCCGTTGCTGCGCAAGCCACGATGATGAAGGGGCTCGCGGCGCCGGGGATGCTGACCTGCTCCATTGTCATGCGCATGACATTTGATGCGTTTCTGTTTGATGCAGTGGGTCTTGGTGCACCGGGCATTGATGAGAATAACTGGCTCAAGCCCGTGCGGCCCGGCATGGATCTCAGTCTTGAAGTAAAGGTCGTTGGTGCGCGTGTCTCTCAGTCACGTCCCGAAATGGGGCTGCTGACATTTGACATAAGCTTGCGTGACCAGACGCAGGACTTGCTGCTCACGCAGCATTACACGGCTTTTTATCAGCGCCGCGATCCAACGCCGCCGCCACATGAAGTGCCCACACAGCGCGCGCCGAAAGTCAAAGAGCCTGAGCTGCCGCGCTTTGAGGATGAGCGCATCAATCTCACCCGTTTCGCCTCACGGTTTGACGATGTGGTGGTGGGGGCGCGGATCGAATGCGGCTCCTGCCGATTCACGCATGACGACATTGTTCGCTTCGCGCGGAAATATGATCCGCAGCCTTTCCATCTCTCCGATGAGGGCGCAGCGCATAGCCATTTCGGCAAACTCGCTTCATCCGGCTGGCTGACAGCAGCAAATTATGTACGGCTCTTTGTCGAGGCGCGTGATCGCGCGCGCCAGCGGGGCAAGGAATTGGGGCTTGATCTCAATCCCGGTCGTCCCTCGCCGGGTTACCGCAATCTTCGCTGGATTCGTCCCGTCTATGTCGATGATGTGCTGACCTATGACACGACGGTGATCGCCAAGGAGCCTGATTTCCGGCCGGGTCTTGGTTTGTTGCGTCATCGCGCCACCGGCATCAATCAAAAAGGCGAGCAGGTCTTTTCGATTGAGGGCTCGTCATTGCTCAGCATGACCTGATCAGTGGCCATCAAAACTCATGAGCGTGCGCACAGGGATGCCGAGGTCGCGGATCTTTTGCGCGCCGCCGAGTTCTGGCAGATCAATGACAAAACAGGCGGCGACCACTTCAGCGCCAATTTGCATCAAGAGTTTCACAGCACCTTCAGCCGTGCCGCCAGTGGCAATCAGGTCATCCACCAGAATGACGCGCTCGCCGGGCTGCACAGCATCCTTGTGCAGCTCCATCTCGTCGAGCCCATATTCCAGAGAATAGGCGATGGACACCGTCGTCCAAGGCAACTTGCCTTTTTTGCGGATCGGCACAAAGCCGGCTGACAATTGATGTGCAACAGCGCCGCCCAGAATAAAGCCGCGCGCTTCCATGCCTGCAACTTTTTCAATCTTGGTTCCAGCCCAAGGTTGCACCAGTTCATCAATGGCACGCCGAAAGGCGCGTGCATCACCCAGCAGGGTGGTGATGTCGCGAAACATGATCCCCGGCTTGGGATAATCCGGGATGGTGCGGATGGCGTTTTTGAGTTCGCTATTGGTCATTTTACGCGCTCTGATTGATGCGGCTCATCACAGCGTCAAGCTTGGCGAGGAGCTGGGGATCGCGCATCTGGGGATGGGTCATGATCGCACCATCAAGAGCGCGATCCGAACGGATGGGGCAGGGCTCGTGGTCCGCCGGGAAATCGCTCAGCACACGCGCCAGCAAACGCGCTGCGGCATCGGCGTTCTCGCGTGCCACCTTGATGACGGAGGCCACATCCACTTCATCATGTTCGGGATGCCAGCAATCATAATCCGTCACCATTGCGATGGTGGCGTAAGAGATCTCCGCCTCGCGTGCCAGTTTGGCTTCGGGCATGGCGGTCATGCCGATCACATCGAAGCTTTGCGCCTTATAGGCGATGGATTCCGCATAAGAAGAAAATTGCGGTCCTTCCATGCAGACATAAGTGCCACCCTTGCGGTGGCGGATGCCTTCGGCCTGCGCTGCTGCAACAAGGCGCGCGACAAGACGCGGGGCGACAGGATGGGCCATGGACACATGCGCCACACAGCCATTGCCAAAAAAGCTTGAGGCGCGGCCGACTGTGCGATCCACATATTGATCGACAAAGACGAATGTGCCGGGCGAGAGTTCCGGCTTGAATGAGCCGCAGGCAGATACGGAAATCAGATCCGTGACGCCAACTCTTTTCAACGCATCTATATTGGCGCGGTAATTGATGCCGGAAGGCGAGAATACATGGCCGCGACCGTGGCGCGGCAGAAAGACGACCTGCGTATTGCCGATGCGACCAAAGCGCAAAGCATCAGAAGGTGTGCCCCAAGGGGTCGTGACATGTTCTTCGCGGGTGAGTTCAAGGCCGGGCAAATCATAAACGCCAGAGCCTCCGATTACGCCAATCACGGCCTTCGCCATCTCACACCTCATTCGTCACCTGAGCTTTGTGCCTTGCTGCGCGAGGATGTGCAAGCATTCGGAACCCTGCCTTGTGGTCAGTGTTCAACTCCTGTTGCCGTGGCGAAGGGCTGCGGCTGATCCATGGAGTGCAACATGCGCAATTTCCTGCTCGCAGCCGCCTCGGCTGCGATCGTGACAGGGGCCGGATTTGCCAGCGCGCCCGCACAGGCAGCAGGCGTCTTCGGCCAGGGCGCGCCCCAGATCGACCAGTCCCTGCTTTTGGAGCAGGTTCAGTATCGCTGGCGGGGCGCACCTTATTGCTGGTATCCGCGCGGTTGGCGCGGTCCCGGCTGGTATCGCTGCGGCTATCACGTGCGGCGCGGCTATGGTTGGGGCGGGCCGATGGGATGGCAGGGTTGGGCTGTGCCACGCGGCGGCTATATCGGCCCCGGCGGTCGCTATGCGCCACCTTCACGACCGGGCTATCTGCCTGATGATCGCGGTCGCCCGCCTGGCCCCACACCGGGCCGCACTTCTGGCGGCATGAGCTCCCGCGGCAGCACGGATGAAGGGATCGGCGGCCCAACCGGGTCTCCGCCCATGCGCTGAAATTGAGACGCACCACCCTCCCCGTCGAGGGGAGGGTGGGACATGCCCCCTTGCCCTCTCCCCGCGGCACGCCATCTAATGGCGCAGTCGCAGGAGGGTGCGTCATGCAAATCATTCGTCGCAAGGGTTGGGAAATTCCGCAGCGTGAGGTCACGCCGGAGCATCTCTTCTTGAATCGTCGCGGCTTGCTTAAAGGCGCGGCAGCACTCGGCATGGGCTCCATTGCCTCCACGCAGGCGCAGGCGTCCCTTTATCCAGCCCGACGCAACGACAAATTCACCGGCGATGTGACGCCGGAAAGCGTCTCCTCTCGCTACAACAACTTCTACGAGTTCGGTCTTGCGAAGAATGTTTATCTCCAGACAGGCGCCTTAAAGCCGCGACCCTGGCGGCTGACCATTGATGGTCTGGTGGAGAAGCCGTTTGAAATTGATGCGCATGAGCTGATCAGCAAGATGCCGCTTGAAGAGCGTGTCTATCGTCTTCGCTGCGTCGAGGCTTGGTCTATGGTGATCCCGTGGACGGGTTTCCCGCTCAAGGCGTTGCTTGACTTCGCCAAGCCCACATCGGCTGCAAAATTTGTGCGCTTTGAGACCTTCCTTGATCCCAAGATGGCGTCAGGACAACGCAGCTTCTTCCCTTGGCCTTATGTGGAGGGCCTGACCATTGAAGAAGCGGCCAATGATCTGTCACTGATGGTGACGGGCGTTTATGGCAAGGAATTGCCCAATGTGCATGGTGCGCCGCTGCGGCTGATGGTGCCCTGGAAATATGGGTTCAAGAGCATCAAATCCATCACCAAGATCAGCTTCCTCGACAAGCGACCCGAAACATTCTGGGAAGCGTCTGGCCCGACGGAATATGGCTTCTGGGCCAATGTGAATCCGCAAGTGTCGCATCCGCGCTGGAGTCAGGCGGCCGAAGAAGTCATTGGCACGGGCGAGCGCCGACCAACGCAGCTCTTCAACGGCTATGGCGAATTCGTTGCGGATCTCTACAAGAATCTGCAGGGCGAGAAGCTCTATATGTGAGCCCCTCGCCCGTAACGGGCTGGCGCTATTTCTTCACATAGGGGCCAAGGTCTTTCACAGCCCATTCCACGAAGCTCAGATCGAGTGCCTTCTCAACTTCGACAGGCACTTCGATCAGACCTTGGCTGCGCCACACATTCAAATCATCTTTCATGCTTGGGATATGCAGCTCGCCATTGGGGTTGCAGGCGCTGAACACAAAGCTGCGCCACACTGCAGGATCCTTGAAGGGGCCGTATTGCGTGAGGATCGAGACGATCTCATCGCCGCGCTCACCTGCAAAATTACCATCCGGTGCGAGAGCATCATTGTGATACCGCACGCCACGCAGGAAAGCGCGCATGAATTTGCGCGCCACGTCCGGGTTGGTTTTTGCAAAGCGGCCTGAATAGAGAATGGCCGAGATCTGATGCACCGGATAGACATCATAGTCATTGGCAACAGCGACGATATCGCCCAACCGCAAGGCAGTGGTCACTGCAGGCTCGGCAGGCAAGGCCGCATCAATGGCCTTGTTCTTCAAGGCCACGCCCATTTGCGGGAAGGACATGTAAACATTGTCCACTTCGCTGGGTTTGACGCCGCCCTTTTCCAGAAATTTCAGGATGACGGTGGAAGCCGAGCTGCCAGGTGCCGAGCCCGCAATCTTCATGCCTTTGAGATCCGCGAAGGACTTGTAGCGGCCTGAGTCGATATGGTCCTTGCGGACGAGAAGTTTCTGACTGCCGCGCCCCGTCACATTCTGGCTCTTGTCAGCAACGATACGAATGTCGATACCGCGACCGACAGCGTTGAAGAGTCCTGCGGAGTGGCCGCCCGCGCCGACATCAAGATCGCCAGAGCCCAGAACAGAATTCATGCGCGCAGCCGAGTCAAAACGCTCGAAATTCACCTCGATGCCTTCAGCCTTGAAGAAGCCCTTTGCATCTGCCACCCAAAGGCCCACATCGGTGGCGGCTCCAGTCACGCCAATCGACACCTTGACGGTCTGGGCACGAACGGGGCCTGCAAGGCCAGCTGCCGCCGAAGCAGCAAGAAAGGCGCGACGGGTTGTTTTCATCTGGCTTCCTCCAAAGTTATTGTTGTGATCTAGCACGGGGCACGACCTCTTCGAAAGAGGGTGTCAGTAATCCCAGCGCTGCGCATTGGCCACGAGAAAATCGCGGAAGACTTGAATGCGCGCGACATTTTTCATCTCTTCCGCATAGACGAGATAGCATTCAAGTTCCGGCATATCCGCCTGCGGTAGAATGCGCACGAGGTCATGGTGGCTTTGCACCATATAATCAGGCAAAACGGCGATGCCGACGCCGCCAATCACTGCATTGCGCACAGCGGTCAGATTGTTGATCGTCATGGAGGTGACGCGCGGCGTGGCGACATCGCGGCCCGTATATTGAAGCGAGTTGATGTTGTTGAGATAGTTTCCGGCTGACGCGCCATAGATCAGGATGCGATGCTGATCGAGTTCGTCAAGCGAATGGGGTTGCCCATGGCGCTTGATATAGGCGGGCGAGGCATAAGCGTGGAAATGCATGGTAAAGAGGCGACGGCGAATGAGGCCGGGCTCTTGCGGTTCACGCACGCGGATGGCGAGGTCAGCCTCGCGCATGGACAAATCAAGCTCGTCATCATCCAGAATGACATTGAGCTTGATATCTGGATAAAGCTCCAGGAATTCCCCCAGACGCGGCGACAGCCAATTGGTGCCAATGCCGATTGTGGTGGTGATGCGCAATTCACCGCTGGGCTTTTCGCGGCTGTCTGACAGGCGCGAGCGCGTGGCATCAAGCTTCTGCGCGAGCTCCTGCACGGTGCGGAATAGTTGCTCGCCTTGTTCGGTCAGAATGAGTCCACGCGCATGGCGATGGAACAAGGGCACTTGCAGATCATGTTCCAGCGCGCTGACCTGACGGCTGACGGCGGATTGGCTCAAGCCCAGCACATCGCCCGCATGGGTGAAGGAGCCTGCTTCAGCGGCGGCGTGAAAGATACGCAGCTTGTCCCAATCCACCCGCTTGTCCTTTCAACGCGTCAATGTTTGCCGGCTAACCAGCGTTCGGCTTCAAGTGCAGCCATGCAGCCCATGCCGGCGGCCGTTACAGCCTGACGATAGACATCATCCGTCACGTCGCCTGCCGCATAAACACCTTCGATATTGGTGGCGGTGGAGTCGGGCGCGGTGCGGATATAGCCATTGCCCTTGATCTCAAGCTGACCGACAAAAAGCTCAGACGCCGGTTGATGACCGATGGCGACGAAGACGCCATCCACCTTCTTCTCGCTCATGGCATTGGTCTTGACGTTGCGCAGCTTCACATGCGTGACGCCCGGCGGCTGTGTTTCGCCGCAGACTTCTTCCAGAACCGTATCCCATACAACTTCCACCTTGGGATGTTTGAACAGGCGCTCCTGCAAGATGCGTTCGGCGCGGAAATGATCGCGGCGATGCACGACAGTGACCCTGGAGGCGAGATTGGCGAGATAGAGCGCTTCCTCGACAGCAGAATTACCGCCGCCCACGACCAGCACTTCCTTGCCGCGATAGAAGAAGCCATCGCAGGTCGCGCAAGCTGACACGCCATAGCCCTTGAACTTCTCCTCCGTCTCAATGCCAAGCCACTTGGCCTTGGCACCGGTGGCGATGATGAGCGCGTCGCAGGTATAGACCGTGCCGCTATCGCCGAAGAGGGTGAAGGGCCGCTTGGTGAGCTCCACCTTGGTGATGTGATCGGAGATCATGCGCGTGCCCACATGCTCGGCCTGCGCCTTCATCTGCTCCATCAGCCATGGACCCTGAATGGGATCCGCGAAGCCCGGATAGTTTTCGACATCGGTTGTGATCATCAACTGCCCGCCGGGCTCGAAACCGGCAATCATCACCGGCTCCAGCAACGCGCGGGCGGCATAGATGGCGGCGGTGTAACCGGCCGGGCCGGAACCGATGATCATCACGCGGGCATGTACAGTCTCAGCCATGAGCATCTCCGTGGCGCCGCAGGAGCCATGCGCCAGATCAGTCAGAAAACAGGGAATTATGTCAGAGCTATGTATGCCACGCAGGGCTTGGGGGGCCAAGGCGGCAGCCAGCCTCTGCTTGTGGGAAACTTGAAAGCGGGCAGCATCCGCCCTGTTGCGATTCTGCAACAATTGCGCCTGAAAAATCGCCGCTTTGTAATACGAATGAAAAGAACGTAACTCAAATATTGATCCACCAAAGGCCTCGGTCTAGGTTCGCACCATTGGTAAGCCCAGTTTGCGGGCTGATTCTGTTTGATTGATTTCAGGAAGGTTTTCCTATGTCCGCTCTGTTAGCCCGCCCGGTTTCCATCAAGAACCGCCGTGTTGCACTCCTGTCTGCCGCCAGCGCGGTGGCCATGGTGGTGGGAGCGGCTGCGCCGCAGCAGGCGAGGGCGGGGGAGTATTATTGGGCTGGAGTGACCATCCCAAACGTCTACAATTTGTTTTCCGATCAGCGCTGGCTCAAGAGGGATGGATCGGCATCGAGCATCGCGGGGGCCTCTAGCTCGGGAGATGTTTTTCATTTCGAGATGGGCTTCACCATCATCGATCAAGATGGCGGGATTAATGGCCTGATTACTTTCGTCAGTGACACGACTGACTTGACGGTGAACTGGCAGAATGGAAGCCTGTCGGGGGATGCCAACGCCAAGATCAAATTTACGGGTGCGGGCAAATTTCTTCTGAATACGGATTTCGCAGGCTTTGCGGGTTCTATCGACATTGATGCAACAACCGTCAGTCTTGGGCGCAATCGAGGCTTGCCGACAGATGGTCTCATCACCGTCACCAACAACGCTACACTCGATCTAGGCGCTAGGAGTCACGAGCTCAAATCGCTCACGCTTGACAGTGGCACGCTAAGAAACGGGACGTTGAGCGCTGGCAGTGCTGTCACATCCAGGGGCGGCACGATTGATGGTATTGTGGCAACGGGCATCGCCCTCACCACCAATTCCGGCACCACCAATCTCACTGGCGCCAGCACTTTCGGTGATGTGACCGTCAAGAACACTGCGACCCTCACGCTCTACACAGATACTGGGCAGAAACTGAAGCTCAAGACGCTCACGGTTGATGCTGGCGGCACGCTCATCATCGGTGCGAATGGCAAAGGGTTGAGCCTTGAGCAGGCGGATGATCCAGCAAATAGTCTCAATGTCAGCCTTGGCGGTTCGGTCGTTTTCAACGCTGATGATGGCATCAATCTGACTGACGCCCATCTCGTCTTTGCCAACAAGTCGGCAAATGAGAATGGCGCTTTGATCAAAAAGGGCTCCGGCACGCTCACGCTGAGCAACAAGCATCGTTACACCGGCGACACGACCATTGAAGGCGGTACGCTCGCACTTTCGATTAGTGACGATATTCTCGCAGCAAACAGCGAGGTCATTATCAAGACCGGGGGCATTTTTGATCTGGGTGGAGTGACGCAAACCACCAACAATCTCAGCCTCGAAGGGGGAACGCTGAAGAATGGTACGCTCAAGGGCGCGATAACGTCTAATGGCGGTACGATTGATAGCGTTGTTGCGACCGGTTTTGCCCTCACCACCAATTCGGGCAACACCAATCTCACTGGCAACAGCACCTTCGGCGATGTGACTGTTAAGACCGGTGCGACTCTCACGCTCTATAATGATGTCAATCTGAATAATCCTGAACAGTCGCAAAGGTTGAACCTTAACACGCTTATGGTCGCCGCAGCTTTGGCGGCTTGAATGTTACAGCCAGCCTCGGTCTGGGAC
>CAZLBA010000052.1:10723-19265 GCA_964557555.1 uncultured Beijerinckia sp. | reverse complement strand
GCGGGCTGACAGCAAGTTTCGCCGCGTCTGGCGCTTTGTGACCCATTACTGGCTGCTGTCGCCGGGCCTGTTCAGCACGCTTTTGCTCGCCCGTTTTGGGTCCACGCTCATTGATGTCAGCGTACCGATTGCAGCGGGCTGGCTGGTTGATGCTGTCGCCCAAGGCTCGCGCGATGATCCGGGCCCAGCCTTGCACGCGCTTTTTCTGTTGCTGCTCCTCGCGACAAGTTTTCAGGTCTCTCGTCAGCTTGTGACCTTCCTGCTCAACCGCATGAGCGCACGCGCGATTGTTGCGATTGGACGTGATGCCTTTTCCAAGGTGCAGCGTTTCTCGTCAGACTGGCATGCGAATAGTTTTGCTGGTGCGACAGTTCGCAAGATCACGCGCGGCATGTCGAGTTTCGATACATTCACGGATACGCTGGCTTTCAACCTTGCGCCGGCCCTGATTGTCATCCTCGGCGTGACAGCGACCTTCGCATGGCGCTGGCCGCTGCTGGGCGCTTTGGTCGGTATTTGCATTACGGTTTTTCTGGTCGTTAGTGTCTCGCTTTCGGTGTTTTGGGTTTCGCCCGCCAATCGCGCCGCGCGTGAGATGGATTCAAAGATGAGCGGCACGGTTGCTGACTCAATCTCAGGTGTTCCCACCGTCAAGAGCTTTGCTGCGGAAGAGCGCGAGGACAGGCTCTTTGCAGATGTTACTGCCAAATGGGCCCAGCGCTCCATTGTGGCCTGGGACCGCGGTGCCTGGACAGGGCTTGCGCAAGCCGCCATGTTGCTTGTGCTTCAAGCCGTCATGCTGTCCACCGGCATTGTCTTGTGGAGCCGGGGGGAAGCCTCACCCGGTGATATTGCAAGCCTGATTGCAACGCAGTTCCTGATCACTGGCTATTTGCGCGATGTGGCGCAGCATGTGCGGCAGATCCAGCGCAACATCAACGATATGGATGACGTGCTTGATTTCCGCGATGCGGAAATTGATGTTGATGATGTGCCAGATGCCAAGCCCATCAGTGTCACGCAAGGCGAGATCGTTTTTGACAACATCACCTTTTGCTACAAGGGCGCGCGTGCACCGGTTTACAGGGATTTCTCTCTCACCATTCCAGCCGGTCAGCGTGTGGGGCTCGTCGGTCATTCGGGCTCAGGCAAATCAACTTTCGTCAAGCTCATCCAGCGTCTCTACGATGTGAATGAGGGGCGCATCCTGATTGATGGGCAGGATATTTCACAAGTGACGCAGGCTTCACTGCGCCGCTCAGTCGGTCTCGTGCCGCAAGATCCGATCCTGTTCCATCGCTCGCTTGCGGATAACATCGCCTATGGTCGGCCCGATGCCAGCCTTGAAGACATCCGGCAGGCCGCCCGCATGGCCCATGCTGCAGAGTTCATCGAGAATTTGCCCAAGGCTTATGACACGCTTGTGGGGGAGCGCGGGATCAAGCTCTCCGGTGGCGAACGTCAGCGCGTCGCTATTGCGCGCGCCATTCTGGCCGATACGCCCATTCTTGTGCTGGATGAGGCAACCTCCAGTCTCGACAGTGTCTCGGAAATGTATATCCGCGAGGCGATGGATCGGCTCTCTGCAGGGCGCACGACGATTGTTGTTGCGCATCGTCTCTCCACCATCCAGCGGCTCGACCGCATCCTTGTTTTCGACAAGGGCGAGGTGGTGGAAGATGGCACCCATGCACAGCTTCTGGCCCGGCCGGATGGCGTTTATCGCCGCTTGCTGGAAGTCCAGCTGGGGACAGGTGAGATTGCGGCAGCCGCCGAATAGGCCGGGGCCTTGTACAGGGCCGGGCTCGCAGCCTAAATGGGCCGGATCATAGGAAGCGTAATGATGACCCAGGACGAAGTACTCGACGAATTCCGCGCCGCGGGCGCTTTGCTGACCGGCCATTTCATTTTGACCTCTGGCCGTCGCAGTCCGATCTTCCTGCAAAAGATGTTCGTCTTTCAGGACCCGGCGCGCACCGAGAAGCTCTGCAAAGCTTTGGCTCAGAAGGTGCAGGCCGAGTTTGGCAAGATCGACGTCGTGGTTTCGCCTGCGGTGGGTGGCATCGTGCCAGGCTATGAAACGGCGCGTCATCTGGGGGCGAAAGCCATTTTCGTTGAGCGCGAAGGTGGCAAGTTCCAGCTGCGTCGCGGGTTTGAAATCGGCCCGCAGGATCGGGTGCTGGTGATTGAGGACATCATCACCACCGGCCTGTCGCTGCGCGAGACCGTCGAGGCCATCAAGGATCATCCGGGCAAGATTGTGGGCGCGGCTTGCCTGATTGATCGTTCCGGTGGCAAGGCGGATCTCGGTGGCGTCCCGCGTGTGGCGCTGGCCACTATGGTGATCCCTGATTATGCAGTGGATGAGCTGCCGCCCGAACTGGCGGCCCTTCCGGCCATCAAGCCGGGCAGTCGAGGACTTGCAAAATGACAAAGCCCCTGCGCCTCGGCGTCAACATTGATCATGTTGCGACGGTGCGCAATGCGCGCGGTGGTGCGCTGCCCGACCCTGTGCGGGCGGCAAAGCTTGCCATTGCAGCCGGAGCTGACGGGATCACTGCGCATCTGCGCGAGGATCGCCGTCACATCCGCGATGAAGACATGGCGCGGTTGAAGCGCGAGATCACCAAGCCGCTCAATTTCGAAATGGCCGCCACCGATGAAATGGTCGGCATTGCGCTGCATGTGCGCCCTCATGCGTCCTGTCTCGTGCCGGAGAAGCGCAGCGAACGCACGACTGAAGGCGGGCTGGATGTGATCGGCGGGCATGATCATTTGAAGATCATCACCCAGGAACTCACACGCGCGGGCATCCGGGTCTCGCTCTTCATCGAGCCCTCACTCGATGCGCTGGACGCTGCCAAGAGCATCGGTGCACCGGTGGTTGAATTGCATACAGGGTCATGGTGCGATGCGCTGGCCCATGGACAGGCGGACAAGGCCAATCAGGAATTCGGCCGCATCCGTGTTGCAGCCGCGCGTGCGGAGGAACTCGGCATAGAGTGCCATGCAGGACATGGGCTTGATTTCGAGACTGCGCGCAAGATCGCGGGTCTGCCACAGATCGTCGAACTCAATATCGGCCACTTCCTGATGGGGGAGGCGATCTTTGTCGGCCTTACGCAAGCGATCCACATGATGCGACAGGCCATGGATGAGGGCCGCCGCGGCGGGGTCTGACATGATCATCGGCATCGGCTCGGATCTGTGTGACATCACCCGTGTTGAAGAGGTTCTAGCCCGTCATGGGGAGCGCTTCATCACGCGCTGCTTCACGGATATTGAGCGGAAGAAGTCTGAGGGCCGGGCTCAACGCGCGGCCTCTTATGCCAAGCGCTTTGCTGCCAAAGAGGCCTGTTCCAAGGCGCTGGGGACAGGCTTGTCCCGTGGCGTCTATTGGCGTGACATGGGGGTGGTCAACCTGTCCTCTGGCAAGCCGACCATGAGGCTGACCGGCGGAGCTGCTGATCAGCTCAAGCGCCTGACCCCTGCGGGTCATGAGGCCGTCATCCATCTGAGCATGAGTGATGAGCCGCCCATGGCCATGGCCTATGTCATCATCGAGGCGGTGCCCAAGGCCTGAGCCTTTCTGCGGCCTTGTTTGCGCCGAATCTGGGCCGCCTGTATATCCCCCCAATGCGTTTTGAGGATGGAAGATGACCGATCAGGCCGGGGCTGAGCAGAAGGTGAAGGAAGAAGGTGGCTTTGGCGAGACCGTCAAGGTTGTCATTCAGGCTCTTCTGATTGCGCTCGTCATCCGCACCGTCCTGTTTCAGCCCTTCAACATTCCCTCAGGCTCGCTGATCCCGACTTTGCTGATCGGTGACTATCTCTTCGTGTCGAAATATTCCTACGGCTATTCTCGCTTCTCGCTGCCGCAATTGCCAGACTCAGTTGCTTGGATTGTGCCGAAGTCGCTGGAATTGCCAAAGGGACGCCTGTGGTCTTCAGAACCCAAGCGCGGAGATGTCGCGGTCTTCAAGCTGCCGCGCGATGGCTCGACCGATTACATCAAGCGCGTGATCGGATTGCCGGGTGACCGCGTGCAACTGGTCAATGGGCGCGTGATCATCAATGGTGAAATGGTGCCGCGCGAAGATGCGCCGCGTTATACGACCAATGATGTCTATGGACGCAAGACCGAAGTGGCGACCTACCGCGAAACTTTGCCGGGCGGGTCGAAACACACGATCATCGAGATCGAAGGTGATCGCGGCTTCAATGATAATACGCCGGCCTTCACGGTGCCGCCGGGCCATTATTTCATGATGGGCGACAACAGAGATAATTCGACGGACTCGCGCGTGCCGGCTGACCGCGAGGGCGTGGGCATGGTGCCGCTCGAAAACTTCGTGGGTCGTGCAGAAATCATCTTCTTCTCCATCGACGGTGATGTGGCGTCGATCTGGGAAGTCTGGAAATGGCCCTTTGCCATCCGCTGGAGCCGGTTGCTCCAGCCTGTGCGGTGATATGGCGCGCGCGCCCAAACCTCCCATCGAAGCGCTTGAGGTCGCGCTCGGCCATAGCTTTGCCAATCGCGATCTGCTGAAGCGCGCTTTGACGCATGTTAGCGCCATCAATGGGCCGAAGCGTACTGACAGCTATCAACGACTGGAGTTTTTGGGCGATCGCGTGCTGGGTCTTGCGGTCTCCACCATGCTCTATGAGAAATATCCCAAGGCTGATGAAGGTGATCTTTCGCGCCGCCTTGCTGCACTCGTGCGCAAGGAGACTTGCGCGGATGTGGCGCGCGAATGGGGTGCTGGTGATCACATCAAGCTCGGTGCCGGTGAAGCCCATTCGGGCGGGCGCAACAAGACCGCGATACTGGGCGATATTTGCGAAGCACTGATCGGTGCCGTTTATCTCGATGGCGGATATGATGCCGCGCGCAGCCTCGTGGAACGCTCGTTTGGTCACCGCATGGTGGAGCCGACCCGGCCCTTGCAAGATGCAAAGACAAAGTTGCAGGAATGGGCGCAAGCGCGGGGTCTGGCTGCGCCAGTCTATCGCGAGCAGAGCCGAACAGGCCCGGCTCATGCTCCTGAATTTGTCATTGGCGTTGTGGTCGAGGGCTTCGATCTCGTCAGCGCAACGGGAACATCAAAGCGCTTTGCAGAACAGGCCGCCGCCCGCGCCTTTCTTGAGAAGGAAGGCGTTCTTCCAAAAGCAGAGGCGGTCATGGAGGTTGAAGAATGAGCGAGGCACAAGAACGCTGCGGCTTTGTCGCGCTGATTGGTGCGCCCAATGCCGGCAAGTCCACGCTCATCAATGCGCTTGTGGGTGCCAAGGTCGCGATAGTCTCGCGCAAGGTGCAGACCACGCGCGCTTTGGTGCGCGGCATCGCGCTTGAAGGCAAGACGCAGATCATCTTTGTCGATACGCCGGGCATTTTCGCACCCAAGCGCAGGCTTGACCGCGCGATGGTGACAGCTGCCTGGGGCGGGGCAGGGGATGCTGATGCGATTGCGCTGCTCGTCGATGCAGGACGCCACATTGACGAGGAATTGGAGGCGATCCTGGCCAAGTTGCCAGACATCCGCAAACCCAAATTCCTCGTGCTGAACAAGATCGACACGGTGCCGAAAGAAAGCCTGCTGGAGCTCGCAGCCAAACTCAATGAGAAGCTGCCCTTTGATCAGACCTTCATGATCAGCGCGCTGAAGGAATATGGTGTTGAAACCTTGCGCAGCAAATTGGCTGAACTGATGCCGGTGGGGCCGTGGCTTTACCCGGAAGATCAGGTTTCAGATGCGCCCTTGCGCTCGCTTGCAGCAGAAATCACGCGCGAGAAAATTTTCGAGCGGCTGCATGATGAACTGCCCTATCAGATCACGGTCGAGACCGATCAGTGGAAAGAAATGCCTGATGGCTCAGCGCGCATCGAGCAGACCATCTTTGTCACGCGCGATGGTCAAAAGAAGATCGTCATTGGCGAACAGGGGCGCATGTTGAAATCCATCGGGACGGCAGCGCGCAAGGAGATCGCGGAAGCGGCCGAAACCAAGGTGCATCTCTTCCTTTTCGTGAAAGTGCGCGAGAACTGGGCGGATGATCCGGAGCGCTATCGCGAAATGGGTTTGGAATTTCCCAAGAACTGAGGAGTGATCATGGCGCGCGCGCCTCTTTCAACGAAAAAGCCGATCACGGTTTATCGTTATCTCACCGGGCCTGACGATGCGAGTTTCTGCCACCGCGTGACAGAGGCGCTCTCAAAGGGCTGGTTGCTCTATGGTTCGCCAACCCTCACCTTTGATCCTGTGAAGGGCCGTGTGATCTGCGGTCAGGCAATCACAAAGGATGTGGAAGATACGGACTACTCGCCGGAGCTGAAGCTGGGCGAGCTGTGAGGGACTGATGCTGGACAAGGATGCAGGCAAGATCGAAGCGGGGACGCCTGCATTTCGCCGCGTGACGGTCGCCGCTTTCTCCTGCGGCTTTTCGATCTTTGCGATTTTATATTGTCCGCAGCCTGTCTTGCCTCTCCTGACGCAGGAATTCGGGATTACGCCCGCACAAAGCTCCCTTACCGTCTCGCTGCCGTGCATCACCATGGCAGTGGCCATGCTCTTTGTGAGTTCACTCTCGGATGTTTTGGGGCGCAAGCCCTTGATGATGGCAGCTCTTGCGCTGTCATCTGTGTTCACGCTCGCACTTTACTGGGCGGATAGCTGGGCCTCCGTTTTGTGGCTGCGCGCTTTGGCGGGTGTCGCCTTGAGTGGTGCGCCTGCGGTATCGCTGGCTTATCTCAGCGATGAGATCCATCCCAAAGCCGTGACACATGCTGTCGGTCTTTATGTGGGCGGCAGTGCGCTGGGGGGCATGGCAGGACGATTGGCAGCGGCGGGTATCACCGATATCGGGTCGTGGCGGCTGGCCATGGTGGTTATCGCCCTAACTGGCTTTGTCTCACTCGCGGTTTTCTGGCGGGCCTTGCCGCCATCGCGTCACTTCAAGGCTGCCAAGGGCGGCGTTGTGGATCTCATGCGCTCCATGTTCGGCCTGTTGCGGGTCCGCACCGTGGTGCTGCTTGTGATTGTGAGCTTCTTCGGTCTGGGCAGCTTCATGACGCTGTTCAACTATCTGGGCTTCCGCTTGCAGGCCGAGCCATTCAATCTCAGCCAGACCGTCGCGGGGCTGGTCTTTCTCGCTTATCCCATCGGGTCCGTCGGCTCCGCCTTCTTTGGTGCGCGTGCCGCAAAATATGGACGTGGCCCTGTGTTGATCGTTTGTTCGAGTGGGCTCTTCGTTGCGCTGGCCCTGATGATGCCAGACTCGCTCATCACGTTGACGCTGGGGCTGGCGCTGCTCACCTTTTGCTTTTTCGGCGCCCATGCCATTTGCAGCAGTTGGGCACCGGCTGCAGCACCCGAAAGCAAAGCGCAGGCTTCCTCCCTTTATCTCTTGCTCTATTACGTGGGCGGGGGTGTAGCTGGCAGCGTGGGTGGAATCTTTTGGGCCTGGAATGGCTGGACAGGCGTTGCGCTTTTCTGCGGCAGCCTGATGCTGGGTATTCTTTGCGTTGCGATTGCCTTGAGCCGCACCGCGCAGGCGCGCTGAGATGGAATGGCGTGACGAAGGCTTGATCATTGGCTTGAGCCGACATGGCGAAAATGCTGCCATTGTCGAGTTGATGACGCGTGATCACGGGCGGCACAAAGGCATTGTGCGCGGGGGTCGCTCGCAGCGGATGCAGCCAGTGCTGCAACCGGGAAATAGTGTGCAGTGCACATGGCGCGCGCGCATCGAAGACCAGCTTGGAACATTTGTGGTAGAGCCGCTTCAGACCCGCGCGGCCGCCATCATGAGTTCCGGTCTTGCGCTGCATGGCATCAATTTGATGGGTGCCTTGCTGCGCCTGTTGCCAGAAAGGGATCCCCATCCCGCGCTTTTTGAGACAGCGCAGATTATCGCGGCGCATCTTGATGACGAGGCGGCTGCGCCTGCGCTGATGGTGAGACTGGAAATGGCGGTGCTGGCGGAACTTGGCTTTGGTCTTGATCTCAGCCAATGTGCGGCAACAGGTGTGACGCAGGATTTGATTTACGTCTCGCCCAAGTCAGGCCGCGCTGTCAGTCGCGATGCCGGGGAACCCTGGAAAGATCGACTGCTTCCTCTGCCAGCCTTTCTCACAGGTCTGCATGACAGTGCGCCCCTTGCGGCTGATATTGAAGCTGGCTTTTCATTGACGGGCTATTTTCTGGAGCGCGACGTCTATCTGCCGCGCAATCTCGAAGTGCCCCCTGCACGCCGCGCCTTTATTGCGGAACTTGCGCGACGGCGCTGACCTTGCCGCAGACTTCGCGCCACTCGGTTGTCGTGACACCATAACCCTCATCAACGACCACTTCGCGCTGCTCACAGCTGCGTTGAGCCTCATCACCCACAGCCATTGAAGCCGTGTTGAGGTAAAAACCTGTTCCGATCGCAACAAGGCCGGTGAAGGCCAGGGCGGACAAAAGCTTTCTCATTGCGTGAATCCATCAGATGCGGCGGCGTCTGCGCGCCCACCAATGCCACCGCGGCGTGCGTGATGGGCCGG
>CAZLBA010000052.1:0-10713 GCA_964557555.1 uncultured Beijerinckia sp. | reverse complement strand
CGTCTGCGCGCCCTGCTGTTTCAACGACAATGTGGCGACATTGTTGCAGCGCGGGTGAACAAAGTCGCCTGTGGGGATATGGCCGGGTTTCCGGCCCGTTTTATCTGTGCATGGCGCAGGCGGGCCACACTGGGCTGGGGATGCGGCGCTGTGGACAAAAAGAGAACTTGCCCCGACTCATGGGGTCGTTTAGGCCGTTCCCATGGCACGCACCCCTTCAAATCCGCCGCCTCCCGCTCCGCCGCCGGGGGCTGATCTCGTCAATCTGCGCGAGGCGCTGGAAGAGCGTTACCTCGCTTATGCGCTTTCCACCATCATGGGCCGAGCGCTGCCGGATGCGCGTGACGGTTTGAAGCCGGTGCATCGGCGCATTCTTTACGGGATGCAGATCCTCAAGCTCGATCCGGGCACCGCCTTCAAGAAATGCGCGAAGATCGTTGGCGATGTGATGGGTTCGTTCCACCCCCATGGCGATCAGGCGATTTATGACGCGCTCGTGCGTTTGGCGCAGGACTTCTCCTCGCGCTATCCGCTGGTGGAGGGGCAGGGCAATTTCGGCAATATTGATGGCGACTCTGCAGCTGCCTATCGTTACACCGAAGCTCGCATGACCGATGTTGCGCGCTTGCTGCTTGAAGGCATTGACGATGATGCCATCGACTTCCGCGAAAATTATTCCGGCGATCAGAAAGAGCCGATCGTTCTTCCCGCAGCCTTCCCCAATCTGCTTGCCAATGGTGCGCAGGGCATTGCGGTTGGCATGGCTACCTCAATCCCGCCGCATAATGTCGCTGAACTCTGCGACGCAGCGCTTTATCTCGTCACCCATCCCAAAGCTTCCACGGACCAGTTGTTGAGCTTTGTGCCTGGGCCGGATTTCCCGACAGGCGGCATCATTGTTGATCCGCCTGAGCAGATTGCCGAGACCTATCGCACGGGCCGTGGCTCCTTCCGCGTGCGCTCGAAATGGGAGAAGGAAGAAGGTGCGCGCGGCATGTGGAATGTCGTCGTCACCGAAATTCCCTATGGCGTGCAAAAGAGCCGCCTGATCGAGAAGCTCGCTGAGCTTATCAATGACAAGAAGCTTCCGCTGGTGGCGGATGTGCGCGATGAGTCCGCCGAAGATGTGCGCGTGGTGCTTGAGCCGCGCAACCGCGCTGTTGATCCAGCTGTGATGATGGAAAGCCTGTTCAAGCTCTCCGAGCTTGAAGCGCGCTTCCCGATGAATATGAATGTGCTTGTCGATGGCGTCGTGCCCCGCGTTGTGTCGCTGGCAGATGCGCTGCGCCAATGGCTTGACCATCGCCGCGAAGTCTTGCTGCGTCGCTCGCGTCACCGATTGGGCGAGATTGACCACCGCCTCGAAGTACTGGCGGGTATGCTGATCGTCTTCCTCAATCTTGATGAAGTGATCCGTATCATTCGCGAAGAGGATGAGCCGAAACAGGCTTTGATGGCGCGTTTTGCCCTGAGCGAGCTGCAAGCCAATTACATTCTTGACACACGCCTGCGCTCGCTGCGTCGCCTCGAAGAAATGCAGCTGCGCAAGGAAAATGACGAGCTGTTGCGCGAGAAGGCAGAGCTTGAAGGGCTTGTGTCGGATGAGCAGCAGCAGTGGAAAGCCGTCGCGCTGCAAATCCGCGAGGTGCGCAAGAAGTTCAATCCTGAAACCAAGGTCGGCAAGCGGCGTACCGCTTTTGGTGAAGCGCCACCTGCTTCCGAGATGGATCTGACGGAGGCCATGATCGAGCGCGAGCCGGTAACGGTTGTCGTGTCCGAAAAGGGCTGGATCCGTACCATGAAGGGTCATGTGGCTGATGTCAGCAATGTGCAATTCAAGGGCGATGATGCGCTAAAGGTCGCCTTCTTCGCGGAGACGACTTCAAAAGTGCTTGTGCTGGCATCAAACGGCAAGGTCTTCACGCTTGACGCATCCAAGCTGCCCGGTGGCCGCGGCTTTGGTGAACCCATCCGCTTGATGGCCGATATTGAAGAAGGTGCAGACATTGTTAGCGTGCTGCTATTCGAGCCCGGCACCAAAATGTTGATCGCAGGTACCGATGGGCGCGGCTTTATCGTCACGCATGATGAGATGATCAGCTCAACCCGCAAGGGTCGCGCCGTGCTCAATCTCGACGCGCCTGCGAAAGCTGTCGTGCTGGTGCCGGCGGTTGGCGATCACGTCGCCACAATTGGCGAAAATCGCAAGATGCTCATCTTCAAGCTTGATGAAGTACCCGCCATGGCACGCGGCAAGGGTGTTCGCTTGCAGCGCTATAAAGATGGTGGCATCGCGGATGCGCGGGTGTTCAAATTGTCGGAAGGTTTGACTTGGACCGACAGCGCAGGTCGCAACTTCACTGTGCCGAAGTCTGAGCTGAAGGAATGGATCGGCGCTAGGTCCGATGCAGGCCGCCTGCCGCCGAAGGGCTTCCCGAAGAATAACAAGTTTGGGTGATGGCCGTTGATTGCTTCTCCCGTGTGGAGAAGCTTTCAGCGGAGCTGACCGATGAGGGCTTACGGCCTTCACAACTAAGACCCGATCCCCTCATCCGCCCGCGCTGCGGGCACCTTCTCTCAATGAGAGAAGGGAGGCGTGAGCTACTCCACCCGATCCCAGCCTTCCATCCCAAGCCGCTCTTGCGGCGTGAAGCGGGCCTTGTAGGCCATCTTGCGCGATCCGTTGACCCAATAGCCGAGATAGACATGCGGCAGGCCAAGACGTCGTGCGCGTTCGATGTGATCGAGGATCATCAAAGTGCCGAGCGAGCGTTCCGTCACTTCGGGATCATAGAAAGAATAGACCATCGACAGGCCATCGCTGAGCACATCGGTCAGCGCGACAGCAAGCAGCGGGCCTTCACCACGTCCGTTGATTGCACTGTCTGGACCGCGGCGGCGATATTCGATCACGCGCGTATTCACATGCGTGTCTTCGATCATCATTGAATAGTCGAGCACGCTCATATCGGTCATGCCGCCATCTGCATGGCGCGCATCGAGATAGCTGCGAAACAGAGAATATTGCTCACTTGTGGGACGCGGCGCACAGCTCTCACCAATGAGGTCGCTATTCTGTTCCATCACGCGGCGCATGTTGCGCGAGGGCGCAAATTCATCCACCAGCACCCGCACGGAGACACAGGCACGACATTGATCGCAGGCTGGACGATAGGCGATGGTCTGTGAGCGACGAAAACCCGACTGCGTCAGCGTGTCGTTGAGCGTCGGTGAACGCCGGCCGATCAGATGTGTGAAAACCTTCCGTTCCTCGCGGCCCGGCAGATAGGGGCAGGGCGAGGGCGCCGTCAAATAGAATTGCGGTGCGTCACGCGGTTCCCTGGTCAAGGGCTCTCTCTTCTGGCTCGAAGGGCTGGGGCAGCATAGCACCCCCACCAACGTGCGGCGAGGGAAAAAGGATCAGCCCCTCCCACGCCGTGTGATGACAATACCTGACAGGATGTCATGCAGGCATCGCTTATGTACCGAGAAGAGTGACACGACGAAGATGATGGGCGCAATCCAACTGAACCAGAAGAGCACGCCATGGGCCGCAGCATTGAGGAAGGGGACAGGGGCTCCTGTCATCAAGCGGGCTTCAAGATTGAGGAATTGCATACCAACCGTGCCGCGCCCCGGGCCTGATAGCATCAGCCCGTTGTAGAAAAAGCCCACAATGGGGAAGAGTGGGGGCAGGATCAGCCATAGGGCGCCGAAGGAGAGAAAGCCCAAAGCGAGCCACAATACGAGGCTGATGAGACTAACAATTAAGACATCAAAGACGACGGCCATGATGCGCCTCAACCGAACGCCGGAAAGGGCCTCGGCGGGAATCTGCCAAGGGGAGGGTGAAGGCGTCCAGGCTGGCGCGCCGGGGGGTTGATACATGGCTGGTCTCCGCACCGGCGCTCCGCCGGACATAGAACCATTTGGCCCTTGAGGCGATTTTCGCAAGGGCTAGATCATGGCAAGGTGTTCCAATGAAGTCCTTTCGCGACCCCATCATCCGCCTTGTCGTGGTCAATTGGCTGCTGGGCATGGGGGCTGGGGTGCTGTGCGCCAGCCTTATTCTCTGGCTCGATCTCGTCGGGCTGCGGAGTTTGCTCGCTCGCTCCGATTTTTGGATTCAGGGTCTGGCTTTGCTTTATGGTGGCTTTGCCGTGACCTTTGCCAGTCTCGTCACAGGTACCGCCGTCATGATGATCAAGGCGGATGAGCAGGACAGCGGTTCATGCTAGAGTGCAACGCATGAGCTGGTCCATCACGCTGGGTCGCATCGCCGGAACGGCCGTGCGCATTCATCTCACTTTCCTGATCTTTCTGGCTTGGATTGGCTTGAGCGCCTTGCAGAAGGGCGGCGCCGATGCGGCCTTGCGAAACATCGTGTTTATCGCCGCCTTGTTCTTTTGTGTTCTGCTGCATGAATTCGGACATATTTTCACCGCACGGCGTTTTGGCATTCACACGCCCGATGTTGTGCTCCTGCCAATCGGGGGCGTAGCGAATTTGGAACGTATGCCCGAAAAGCCCATGCAGGAATTGGCGGTGGCTGTTGCAGGCCCGCTCGTCAATGTCGTCATTGCAATCATTCTTTTGGCTTTTGTCGATTTGCCCCGTGGCGATCTGCATCGCATCGAAGACCCACAGGTGAGCCTTTTGGCGCGCCTTGCGATTGCCAATATCTTTCTGGCAGTCTTCAACATGCTGCCGGCCTATCCGATGGATGGTGGGCGCGTGTTACATGCCCTGCTGGCCATGAAGATGGGGGATGCACGCGCAACACAAGCTTCTGCGCGTGTGGGGCAGGCGCTTGCCTTGCTGCTCGGCTTTGCCGGCCTGTTTGGCAATCCGATGCTGATCTTCATCGCCATCTTTGTGTATATGACAGCAGGCGGCGAGGCGCAGGAAAGTGCCTTCCGGTCGGCTATTGCCGGTCTCAAGGTGGGTGATGCGATGGAAACGCGGGCACTGCCGGTTACCATTGAGGCCAGTCTTGACGAGGCTGTAGAGTTGCTTCTGTCCACCTCGCAGCGCGCATTTGCCGTCGTTGATGGTCACAACAAGCCAGTTGGCCTGTTATTGCGCGAGGACATTCTGGCCGCATTGAAAGACCGCAGCCATGACAGCGCGATTTCTGACATTATGCGGGCGCCTGTACCCCTTTTGTGGATGAATGCTGATCTTGATCGCAGTCTCACGGATCTGTCAGCCAGCGAGGCTCAGGTCATCAGCGTTGTTGATGAAGAGGGTGAATATGTTGGCCTTCTCACACGCGACAATCTCGGTGAGATGATGATGATCAAGGCACTGAAACCCGATTGGCGGTTCCACCACCGTTAGGCGGATTTCGCCAGTTTGGCTGCAACGGCAGGTGCGAAATAGGTGAGGATCCCGTCAGCACCGGCGCGCTTGAAGGCAACGAGGCTTTCGATCATCGCCTTGTCCCCGTCGATCCAGCCATTTTGTGCTGCCGCCATGATCATCGCATATTCGCCGGACACTTGGTAAGCATAGGTCGGCACACCAAATTCCGTCTTCACGCGGCGCACGATGTCGAGATAAGGCAGGCCCGGCTTCACCATCACCATGTCTGCGCCTTCTTCCAGATCAAGCGCAACTTCGCGGATGGCTTCATCAGAATTATGCGGATCCATCTGATAGGTGCGCTTGTCACCACGCAGGAAGCCGCCTGAACCAACAGCCTCGCGGAAGGGGCCATAAAAGGCAGATGCATATTTCGCGGCGTAGCTCATGATCTGCACATGTTCGAAGCCGTCCGCATCAAGCGCCTTGCGGATCTCGCCAATACGACCATCCATCATGTCGGAAGGTGCGATGATGTCAGCCCCGGCACGCGCCTGATTGAGTGATTGCCTGACAAGGGCTGCAACCGATTCATCATTGATGATCTCATCACCGCGCATCAAGCCGTCCTGACCATGGCTTGTATAAGGGTCGAGCGCGACATCGGTGATGACGCCGATCTGTGGCACTTCTTTCTTGAGTGCGCGCACTGCACGGCAGACCAGATTTTCCGGGTTGAAAGCCTGAGTGCCCGCCTCATCGCGCAGCGCAGGATCGGTATTCGGAAACAGGGCAAGCGCGGGGATGCCGAGATCGGCAGCCTTGCTCGCTTCTCGTACCAGCTCGTCAATGCTCAGCCGATCAACGCCTGCCATGGAAGGTACGCGCTGGCGGGTCTTCTCTCCGTCAATCACGAAGACCGGCCAGATCAGATCATTCACGGTCAGGGCCGTCTCCTGCACAAGCCGCCTTGACCAGTCCGTGCGGCGGTTGCGGCGCGGGCGGTGGGTCAAGGTCAGCTTGGTCATGGTTCTGTCTCCGGTTGCCAGTTCCTAACACGGAGACAGGCTTGTGGGCACTAGCCTATTTGGCGAGAGCCTTTTGCAGATAGGTGAGGTTCAGGAACTTGTTGGGGTCTTCCTTGCTGTCGCGCAGGTCAAGAAAGGCCTTGATGCCAGCCGGTGTGATGGCGAGCTTCTCAGCCATGACCTTGTTCTTGCCCATCCACTCATCATAATTGGCCAGCGCGTCGTCGCGGCTGCCGCCAATCGACTTCACGAGAATGTCGGCGGCCTTGTCACGATTCTTCGGATCATAGAGGAAGTCCATGGCGCGCGAGGCTGCGCGCAGGAAAGAGACCAGCTTGTCTTCATTCTTCTGTGCCCAAGCCTTTTGCACCGTAAAGACGACTTGCGGACCTTCAAAGGCATCCCAGGCATAGCCCATTGTCTTCATGCCCAGTGCGGTGGCCTTGTAATTCAGGGGAGGGCTGAGCAATGTGCCCGCGACCGCTCCGCTATTCAGGGCGGCAAAGCGATTGGGCGTACCACCCAGCGCCATCAGATCATAAGAATTGCGGTCTACGCCATTCTTCTTCATCAGCTCGATGAGCATACGCGCGGACGCATCTTGCAATTGCGTCGCACCCAAAAGCTTACCCTTCAAATCAGCAAAGGTCTTGATCTCCGGGCGGACCATGAAGACGAAGCCTTGTTTGGCCGTCTCAGCCCCGACAATGGTGATAGGTGCCCCTTTTTCGATGGCAGCAATAGCAACTTCACAATTGGCGCCGATGATATCGACAGCGCCCGTGACGAGCATCTGTGTTTGCTGCGCCACATTGTCGGTCATCATCAGATTGACCTTGAGGCCTTCATCTTTGAAGAAGCCCATCTCCTGCGCGACAAAAACGTCCCAGTAATAGGATGTCGGGGTTGCATAGGCATAGGACATTTCGCGCAATTGCTGCGCGAAGGCGTGCGGCATGGTGGCAGTCAGCAACAGGGCTGTGGCAGCCAAGAGCTTCTTCATAGGCGTTCGTCCCGTTTGGTTTTTAACTGCCGCCATCATAGGCGGCAGGGCGAGCGGGAGCAAATCAGCCTCAGGTCAGCCGGTCGCGCTTGCGCAGCTCCGGGAAAAGCCACGCCCAAATTCCCGCGACAGCCACCGAAGCCATGCCACCCGTCACGACGGCCGCCACAGGGCCGATCAGCGAGGCGACTGCGCCCGATTCAAAGGCGCCCAGCTCGTTCGATGCGCCGATGAAGATTGAATTCACCGCTGAGACCCGGCCGCGCATATGATCGGGCGTTTCCAGCTGCACGAGCGTTTGGCGGATGATGACGCTCACCATGTCAACGGCGCCGCTCAAAGCGAGGAAGGCCGCAGCGACATAGATGCTGGTGGAGAGGCCAAAGCCAATCATGCAAAAGCCGAAGATGGCGACGCAGGAAAACATTTTCACACCCGTCCTGCCGCCAATACCAGTGCGGGCGATGACCAACGTGCAGATGAATGCTCCCACCGCAGGCATGGCGCGCAAGATGCCAAGTCCGAGTGGACCTGTTTCAAAAATGTCCTTCGCAAAGACAGGCAGCAACGCCGTTGCACCGCCAAGCAGAACCGCAAAAAGATCCACCGAGATCGAACCGAGAATGACGCGCTTCCCCCAGATATAGCGCCAGCCTGCGGTGAGGGTTTCCCATGTTGCAGCTTCCCGCTTTGTCTCAACGGGGCGGGGCTTGATGGGAATGAGCAGCGAGAGGCTTGCCAGATAAAAGAGCGTGGTGATGAGAAACACCGAGGATGCGCCCAGCATGTAAGCGAGGCCACCAAGGGCAGGGCCGGTGATTGATGCAAATTGCCAGCTCGATGAATTCCATGTCAGTGCATTGGGAAAAACATCGCGCGAGACAATTGCGGGCAAGAGCGCCTGGCTTGCAGGATTGGCAAAGGCGCGCGCTGTGCCAAACAGGAAGATCAGCGCATAGATCACCATCACATCAGCTTTGGTCGCCGCGCTCCACATGATGCCAGCGGAGGCGAGTGTGGTTGCAGCATAGCAAAGGATGAGCACGCGGCGACGATCGAAGCGATCAGCCACATGCCCAACGACGAGCATGAAGATGAGATTGGGCAGGAAGGAGAAGAGGCCGGCAAGGCCAAGCGCCAAAGCACTGTCGGTGAGTTCATAGACGAGCCAGCCAACGCCCACATCAATCATCATTGAGGCGAGGGAGGAGAGAAAGCGGGACGCGAAATAGAAGGAAAAGTCGCGACTGCGAAAGGCTATGAGGCCATCAGGTCTATGGTCGGGCATGAGGCGTTTAGCGCGGGGCTCCTTTTGGCGGGATGTGCCCATAGGTGGGGCAGGAGGCCCGCTTGTCAAATGCCAAGGTCCAAGCTGGTGGGCGAAGGTGCAATCTGCTCTAACTATGGGCTGGAAAAATGAGGGAGAGCTTATGTCTGAAGCAGAACGTCTGGCCCATCTGGAGGCGCGTGTCGAAGCACTGAGCGCGACCCTGAAGACGGTGCTTTCGACGCTGGTGCTGCGGGGCGTTCTCACCAAGCCCGCGGTGGAGGAAATCCTGCGCGAGGCTCAGAGCATGGTGCAGAGCGAACCGGATGCCGTCGATGAAGTGGACTCGGTGCGAACTGACATGCCCAAGATCATCCGCTCGGCCATGGGGCCGGAGCCGGATGAGGATGATCATGATCATTGAGCGGGGACGATATGAAAAGGGCGGGGAGATGATCCCCGCCCTTCATGTTTCATGACGCTTTGAGCTTAGTGTGCGAGGATCGCAAGCAGCAGCAGAGCGACGATGTTTGTGATCTTGATCGCCGGGTTCACGGCAGGGCCAGCGGTGTCCTTATAGGGGTCGCCGACGGTGTCGCCCGTCACCGACGCCTTATGGGCCTCACCACCCTTGAGGTGCTTCACGCCGTCCTTGTCAACGAAGCCATCTTCGAAGCTCTTCTTGGCATTGTCCCAAGCGCCACCACCCGACGTCATCGAGATCGCAACGAACAGGCCGTTGACGATCACGCCGAGCAGCGAAGCGCCGAGCGCTGCAAAGGCTGATGCCTTCGAGCCGGAGATTGCGAGCGTGCCGAAATAGGCGACGAGCGGAGCCAGCACAGGCAGCAGCGAGGGGATGATCATCTCCTTGATGGCTGCGATGGTGAGCATGTCCACCGCGCGACCATAGTCGGGACGATCTGTGCCCTGCATGATGCCGGGCTTCTCGCGGAACTGACGACGCACTTCCTCGACGACCGAACCGGCTGCGCGACCAACCGCCGTCATGGCAATGCCGCCGAACAGATAGGGGATCAGACCACCGAAGATGAGGCCCGCAACGACATAGGGATTCGACAGGTCGAAGGAGACCTGGCCGATATCCTTGAAGTAGGGGCGACCCTCATTGATGAAGGCCTGAAGGTCGTTGGTATAGGCTGCGAAGAGCACGAGGGCGCCGAGACCGGCGGAGCCGATCGCATAGCCCTTGGTGATGGCCTTCGTCGTGTTGCCGACGGCGTCAAGCGCGTCTGTTGACTGACGCACTTCCTTGGGCAGGCCAGCCATTTCAGCGATGCCGCCGGCGTTGTCGGTCACCGGACCGAAAGCGTCGAGCGCAACGATGATGCCAGCAAGACCAAGCATCGTCGTGACCGCAATCGCCGTGCCATAGAGGCCAGCGAGCTGGAAGGTCGAGATGATGCCAGCGACGATGACGATCGCGGGGAGGGCGGTGGATTCAAGCGAGACAGCGAGACCCTGAATGACGTTGGTGCCGTGACCCGTCACAGACGCCTGCGCAATCGAAACCACAGGGCGCTTGCCAGTGCCAGTGTAGTATTCGGTGATCCACACGATGAGACCCGTCACCACGAGGCCGATGAGGCCGCAGATGAAGAGGTTCGTGCCCGTGATGGTCTGGCCCGCCACCGTGCCGAAGGTGCCCCAGCCGGTGATATATTGGGTCGCAATTGCGAGGCCGCCGATCGACAGCACGCCGGCTGCGATAAGGCCCTTATAGAGCGCGCCCATGATCGAGTTGTCGGCGCCGAGCTTCACGAAGTAGCAGCCAATGATCGAGGTCACGATGCAAGCCGCGCAGATGGCGAGCGGATAGACCATGGAGCTGTAAAGCAGCGCCGCATCCTTGGCGAAGAAGATCGCGCCAAGAACCATGGTGGCGACAACCGTGACGGCATAGGTCTCGAACAAGTCAGCGGCCATGCCGGCGCAGTCGCCCACGTTGTCGCCAACGTTGTCAGCGATGGTGGCGGGGTTGCGCGGGTCATCTTCGGGAATGCCCGCTTCGACCTTGCCCACCAGGTCGGCGCCGACGTCCGCGCCCTTCGTGAAGATGCCGCCGCCCAGACGCGCGAAGATCGAGATCA
>CAZLBA010000051.1:223-19277 GCA_964557555.1 uncultured Beijerinckia sp. | reverse complement strand
GCGCCCATTCGCGCTCGCGCATCACGGGCTGCACCCGCTGTCTCGATCTCTGCCCCACGGGGGCCATCACGCCCAATGGTGACCATGTCGCCATTGATCCGCAAATCTGCGCTGGCTGCGGCGCCTGTGCCTCTGTCTGCCCCACAGGTGCGGCCTCCTATGCCCTGCCTGCCGCTGATGCGCTGATGCGTCGCTTGCGCGCCTTGGTCAGCACCTATCTGGACGCCGGTGGGACAAAGCCGATCGTCCTGCTGCATGATGGCGATCATGGTGCACCGCTGATTGATGCGCTGGCACGTTTCAGCAATGGCTTGCCGGCACATGTATTGCCGCTGCGGGTCAATGAAGTGACGCAACTGAGCCCTGAAGTTCTGGCGGGTGCTTTTGCTTATGGCGCGACCGGACTTGCCGTGCTTGCCCGCGCGAAGCCAAAGCATGACATGACGGGCTTGCAAACGATCAGCGCAATGACAGCGCGCATTGTTGAGGCGCTGGGCTTTGGCAAAGACCTGATCAAGATCATCGAGACAGATGATCCTGATCAGCTGCGCGCGTCGCTTGATGCTTTTGTCCCCGGCACGCCTTCCCCGCGTCCGGCAAGCTTTGAGCCGCGTGGCGCCAAGCGCCCGGTGCTTGAAATCACCTTCCGCGAATTGCATCACGCTGCACCCACGCCAGTGGATGTTGTGCCCCTTGAAAAGGGCGCACCCTTCGGCACGGTTGAAGTCAATGTGGATGGCTGCACATTGTGCCATTCCTGCGTGACCGCCTGCCCGACCGGAGCACTTGGTGACAATCCCGAAATTCCGATGCTGCGTTTCACCGAAAGCGCCTGCGTGCAATGCGGCCTTTGCGCGGCAACCTGCCCTGAGAAGGTCATCACGCTGAAGCCCCAGCTCGACTTCCGCGCCTGGAATGCACCGACGCGCATCGTGAAGGAAGAAGAACCCTTCCATTGCATTGGCTGCTCCAAACCTTTCGCGACGAAGAGCATGATCGACAAGATCGTCGGCAAGCTCGCGGACAAGCACTGGATGTTCACCGGTACCAATGCCAAGCGCATTGATGTTGTGCGCATGTGCGAAGATTGCCGTGTGGAGGCGGTGATGAATGAGGGCTTCGATCCTTACGAAGCCAAGACACGCCCACCGATCATGACAACGGAAGATTATCTGCGCGCGCGTGAGAAAAACGGCAGCGATCCGGCAGACGCATGAAGACAGTTGGTGTCATTCTCGCAGGCGGCTTGGCCCGTCGCATGGGCGGCGGTGACAAGCCTATGCGTGAAATTGCAGGCAAGCCCATCCTGACACATGTGATGGAGCGCATCGGCCGGCAATGCGATGGGCTGGTGCTCAATGCCAATGGCGATGCATCGCGCTTTGCCGCTTTCGGCTTGCCAGTCATTGCTGACACGGTCGAAGGATTTGCGGGGCCGCTGGCTGGTATTCTCGCGGGGCTCGATTGGGCTGCAGAACAGCAAGCCGTCTGGCTTGTGAGCGTAGCAGGGGATGGTCCCTTTCTGCCGCACGACCTTGTGACCCGTTTTCAAGAGGCCCAACAGCGCGAAGCCGCTGATCTCGTTGTTGCACAATCTGCGGGGCAGCGCCATCCGGTCGTGGGTTTGTGGAAAGTTAGCCTGCGCGAAGATCTGCGGCGCGCACTGGTCGAAGAAGGTCTGCGCAAGATTGATCGCTGGACTGCGCGCTACAAGCTTGTCAGCGTCGAATGGTCAGCTGAGCCTTATGATCCCTTCTTCAACGCCAATGCACCGGAAGACTTGACCGAGGCAGAAGCCATCGCCCTCAAGCTGGTGTGAAGCCCGCTTTCAGCAAAGCATCCCTTATCTTTGGCGACTGCAAGGCTTGCAGAAAGGCCTCGACGGCTGCGCGCGACTTGCGTGCACTGACAAGTGCGAAATCGTAATGTTCTTGCGCGAAGGGCAGGAAAGCGAGGTCATAGGCTTTGGCCACAGGCTCGATCGTCATGCCCCAATCCGCACGTCCCTGTGCAACAGCAGCAGCAACAGCATTGTGCGACTTTGGCTGGTTCCAGTAACCATCGGGCTTGGCGCCCTTGAGCAAACGGTCAAGCAAAATGCGTGTTCCAGCACCCTGATTGCGATTGACCATGAGGCAGGAAGGATCGCGCAAAGCTTTTGCCACGGCGGCTTCTGCATCAAGCCCGTCAAAACGCGCATCGCCCTTGCGATATACGATGCCCTGCAGACGTCGCCAGCCTTCCACCAGCTCAAGACCTTCTGACAGGAAAGCCCGATTATATGCGCCGCTCGTTTCATCAAAGAGATGGATCGGCGCAAGGTCACATTCGCCGCGTTTGGCTGCCGCTAATCCACCCAGACTGCCGACAGCGATGCTGCGCGTGAGATATTCCCCCCGCGCCAATTCACGCGTGATGAGATCAAGCCCAGTGCAATGGCTGCCAATAATGGTCAGATCGGGCACGCGCAGATGCGGCGTGAATAGCGTGACATCAACTTGCGTGCTTGCAGCCACGTGATCGGCCAGCGCTTCAATACGCAGGAAACCATCGGCCTGCGTGAAGGAGGTGATGGCGCCTGAACCCTTGCCGGTTGGATAGGCGAGCAAGCCATCCTGCGATTGCACCAAAGCAACCATCACAAATTCTGTACGGCCGAGTTCAGAGGCAACCCGCACTGGCAAGCGCGCCTCCACATGCGCTTCGCTGCGCGGCGGCAGACCCGCCATGCGGCGCAGCACAGGCACGATGATGTCATGGAAAGTGAACATGGCCGATGTCGGGAAACCGGGAAGGATCACCACCGGCTTGCCATCACATACCGCCAGACAGAGCGGCTTGCCCGGCTTCAAAGCGACGCCATGGGCAATAATGCCGGGCGCACCCAAACGCGAAATGATGCGATGGGTCAGATCGCCCGCGCCTTTCGATGTGCCACCGGAGAGGATCAGCATATCGCTTTGTGCCAATGCGTCGCGCATGGCGGCCTCAAGCGCCTGTTCCTCATCTTTCACGGCGCCGCGAAAATCAGCCTCGCCGCCATTTTCATTCACGGCTGCGGCGACAATGGCGCCGTTGGTGTCATAAATTTGCGCGGCATTGAGTGTTCCACCCGGCTGCACAAGTTCATCACCTGTCGAAATGATCGCCACACGCGGACGGCGCATCACATTAATATGCGCAAGGCCGCAGGCAGCCATCATGCCGATCTCGCGCGCACCAATTTCAACACCAGCCCGCAGCAGCAATTCGCCGCGCGCCATATCGGAGCCAGCACTTGAGATGAATTGGCCCGGCGCAACGGAGCGGCGCAGGAGCACCGCATCACCATCTGGCTGGCTATGTTCAATCATGATCACCGCATCAGCGCCGCGCGGAATGGGGCCGCCTGTGGCAATCGGCGTCGCTGTGCCTTGAGTCACGACAAGCTGGGGCGCGGTCCCACAATGGATCTCTTCCTGATTGAGCCGCAAACGAATGGGCGTTGCATCGCTGGCTTGCGCGACATCGAGGGCGCGAATGGCAAAGCCATCCACATTGGAGCGATCAAAAGGCGGCACATCAATGGGAGCAAAGACATCCATTGCGAGCACCCGACCGAGTGACTGGCCGAGCGTCACACGCTCTTGCGCGCCGGGACGCGGGAAGAGTGCCGCATCAAACCGCGCAACCGCCTCCTCCCTTGTGAGGATGGTGAGGAATTGTGCTTGTGACAAAGCATCATTCAAAGGAATACGCCTCGATGATTTCACCCGCAGCATGGCCCTCGCTAGCTGCGCCCAAAAGGCAGATATGGGTCGCCTCTGCCATGAGGCGCAAGGGCATATCACCAAGGCTCAGCGGCACAAAGTGATCACCCTGGCGCACCAACAAGGCAGCCTCGGCCACTCCTACGCGCGAGGCGAGCTTTTGGGTCAGCGGCAAGCAGAGAGCCGCTTCAGCGGCACGCCCGGTCATTTCACTGAGCAGCGGCTTGATGAGGAATAGCCAACCGGCCATGGCATCGGCAGGTGAGCCCGGAAGAGCGATGACGGGCGCGCTGCCATGCCGCCCAAGCGCCAAGCTGCGACCGGGTGCACAGGCAACACCATGACAGAACATGTCGCAAAGCGAGCGAAGGTCAGCGACCATGCAATCAGTCGCTCCCTCACCAGTGCCACCCACCGTGATGATGAGATCGGCCCCATCGAGATCAAGCGCATCTGCTTCACGGCAATCGGCGCCAAAATTTCTCACACTCGCGGCGATCATCTGTGTGCTGATACGCGCCTCATGACGATTGATCAGCGTAACCCGCGGGATGGAGAGCGCGACATCCTTCAACCCTGCCTCATGCAGGACGAGTAAATCGCGCGGCGTGACCTTATGGCCCTTGCGCAAAAGCATCTGCCCAGCCGGCGCGTCTTCTCCCGTACGGCGGACTCCCTCGCCCGGCGCAGCCTCGCTCAGGACCTGCGCCATCGGCCCGCTGACATCGAGGCTTGCTGCATCAAGCACGCAATCACTTCCCTCTGGAAGCCTGTCGCCAATCGTGACACGCGCTGGAGCCCGCATCAGCAAGACGGGTGAATAACTTGAAGCGCCAGCTATCTCCTGCGACGCAAGCGCATAGCCATCACGCATGGCGCGAGAATGAGCCGGAAGCGCTGCAGGGCTGATCACATCTTGCGCAAGAATGCGGCCCAGTGCTTGCAAGACAGGCCGGCGCTGCGTTGCGACAGGTGACGCGAAGGCGCGCAACCGGTCCAGCGCGACATCAAGCGCTGTTAGCATTCCAAGGCTCTGGGGAGAGTTGCCGCTATTCATGCCGGCACTATGCATCTCGGCTTGGCCAAGGCAAGATCAATGGCTGGGGGTTGCATTGGCAAAGAAGAGCTGCTCGCCATTGATCTTGTAGGCAGCAATCGCGCCTTGCCCGTCTTTGGACAAAATCCAATCAATGAAGGCTTGCCCCAACTCTTTCTTCACATGCGGATGTCGGGCCGAATTGACGAGGATCACGCCATATTGATTGAAGAGGCGCTGATCCCCTTCCACCACAACCGATAAACCCGCCTTGTTGCGATAGCTGAGCCATGTAGCGCGATCAGCCAAGACATAAGCGCCCATAGCATTCGCGATATTGAGTGCAGCCCCCATGCCCTGCCCGATCTCGCGATACCAGCGCGGCTTGCTGACAGATGGATCAAGCTCTGCCAGCTGCCATAAAGCAAGCTCCGCGGCATGAGTTCCTGACCTGTCACCGCGCGAGACAAATGGCAGGCGGTTTGCCTCAATCGTCTTGAGCGCTGCGACAATATCCTTGCCACCCCTGAGGCCGGCCGGATCTGATGAGGGGCCAATGAGCACGAAGTCGTTATACATGACGTCAAATCGCTTCACACCAAAACCATCGGCCACGAATTTTTCTTCCTGCATCCGTGCATGAACAAGGACCACATCCGCATCCCCACGCCGCGCAGTGTCGAGCGCCTGACCGGTCCCTTGTGCAATCACTTTTACAACAATGCCGGTCTTTGCCTTGAAACGTGGCAAAATGTGATTGAAGAGGCCCGAATCCTCTGTCGAAGTGGTGGAGGCAATGGTGATGACCTTGTCTTGCGCATGAGCCAGATGAATGGTGAGGGCAAGTGCCAGAGCGGCCGCAGAAACGATCAGGTCACGCCTTTTCATTTTCAGGCTCCATCAGGTGAGGACCAGATCGCCCCGCAAGAAACGGCGGGCATTTTCGTTTTGCGGCTCTTTGAAAAAATCACTGGCTGGCGCTTGCTCGATAACACAGCCATTCACAAGAAACAGAATCTCTTGTGCCAGACGTCGCGCTTGCCCCAGATCATGGGTGGACATGATGATCTTCACGCCACGCGCTGCAATTCTGGCGATCAAGCCTTCCACGACCCTTGTTTGAGCCACGTCAAGGCTGGCCGTCGGCTCGTCGAGAAACAAAATGGATGGTTCGCGCGCCAAGGCTCTCGCCAGAGCCAAACGTTGCTGTTCACCACCCGACAATTTGCGGGCGGGATTTTTGCGCAAATGCAAAAGCCCCACTTCTTCGAGCAGAGTTGCTATGCGCTCGCGTGAAGGTTCGAGGCCAGCGGCTTGGCGGGCGAAAGCGATGTTGGCCTCAACGGTACGACGCAACATAACGGGCTTTTGAAAGAGGAAACTCATAGGCCAGGGGCCGCGCAGAACCTCGCCCTGTGTCGGCTCCACAAGGCCCATCATGACTTTCAAAAGAGAGGTCTTTCCCGCGCCATTGGGACCCAGCAAGACCGTCGGCCCACCTGAGGTGAGCGTCAGATTGGTCTGCTGCAACAGCAGATGATCGCCGGCCTGCCATCCGCAGGCATTGAGTTTGATGAGCGCCTCACCCTGCATGACGTTCCGCCCATTCACGCAAGGCCCAGGCGAGCAGATTGACGGTAAAGACGATGGCAATCAGCACAAGACCAAGACTGATGGCAAAGGACAGGTTGCCTTTCGATGTCTCCAGCGCAATCGCTGTCGTCATCACGCGCGTGAAGCCATCAATATTGCCGCCCACAATCATGACCGCACCGACTTCCGCTGCGGCACGTCCAAAACCGGCGAGTAATATCGTCACCAGCGAAAAGCGCGCATCCCACAATAGCGCTGTCACACGGCGGGCGGGCGTCACACCCATGGCGGTGAATTCATCACGATAGTCGCGCCAGAGATCCTCAATGACCTGCCGCGACAGGGCCGCAATAATTGGCGCGATGAGGAAGGTCTGGGCAATGACCATGGCCTGCGGCGTAAACAGGATGCCGAAGGAGCCGAGCGGGCCGGAGCGCGACAGCAGAAGATAGACGAGCAGACCCACAACCACCGGCGGCAGACCCATCAAGGCATTCAGCGTCACAACAAGCGCTGAACGGCCCGGAAAGCGGGTCAGGGCGGCAAGGGCGCCGAGGCCCAGCCCAATCACCCCCGCCAGCGCCGTCGCCGTCAGGGAGACGCTCAAGGACAGCCAGACGATGCCCATCAAGGTGGGATCGCCGGACAGGATCAGGGAAAGGGCGCTGGTGCTTTGCATCTGCTCGGCCATTGACTGGCGCAAGAAGTGGTGTTTTCTCTTTTCAAGGTCAATAGACGGAATTCCTGCATGAATATGCATACTTTAGCAGGACCGAACCTCCTTACGACGGGTGAAGCAGCCGACTATCTGCGAATGAGCGAGCGAAAGCTCTATGAGCTCGTCGCTGATGGAGCCGTTCCCTGCACCAAGGTCACGGGAAAGTGGTTGTTCCCGCGCGCTGAACTGGATCGCTGGCTGCTGTCCGGTCTGGTGCGCCCGGCCGGAATGGTGCCCGCGGATCCGCCACCCATCATCGGTGGCAGCCATGATCCTTTGCTGCAATGGGCGCTGGCAGAGAGCCGCGCAGGCCTTGCCATGCTGCCAGAGGGGAGCGATGCGGGCTATCAGCGCTTCCTGAAGGGTGAGGTTCTGGCCGCCGCCATTCATTTTCATAACCTCGATGACGTGACTGCTGATGCCAATATTGCCGTCATATCTCGCGAGGCTGCGCTTTATGATTGCGTGCTCATTGCCTTTGCAGCCCGCGCACAGGGCTTTGTGGTTGCCAAAGGCAATCCGCTGAATATCCGCAACCTTCAAGATGCGCAGGCACGCAAAGCGCGGTTGATTGCAAGGCCCGACGGCGCTGGCGCCCAGCAATTGCTGCAAGCGCTGATGCAGACAGCGAATATGAGCACGCGCGACCTGCCACCTGTGATCGTCGCCCCGACCGGACCTGACATTGCACATGCCATTCGTGCCGGACTTGGCGACTATGGCATCGCCACGCAAGCGGTCGCTCTGGCGGCGGATATGGATTTCATCCCGATCCTTACAGAGCATTTCGATCTCATCATGCGCCAGCGCGACAGCTACCGCCCGCCCCTGCAAAAGCTGCTGACCCTGTTGCGCAGCAAGGCCTTCGCTGATCATGCATGTGAGTTAGGCGGGCTCGATGTGAGCCAAGCAGGACAAGTTCGCTACGCGCCCTGATACTTGAGATACGCACAAGCCTATGACATCATCCCGCCAAAAGGGAGGAGATAATGTCACTATTCACCCGGCTTGGCAGTGCTGTCGCGCTTTGCTCTGCACTAGTCTGCGCGCCCGCTTATGCTGATGATTTCTACGCAGGCAAAACCATCACGATCGTGGTGGGAAGCGGCGCTGGCGGCGGCTATGACACTTATGCCCGGCTTTTCGCACGCCATCTTCCACGCCTTATTCCCGGCCGCCCGACCATTGTTGTTCAAAACATGCCGGGGGCAGGCAGCGCACGCGCTGCAGGTCATCTCGCGCGTATTGCGCCGAAAGATGGAACCGTGATGGGTATCATCCAGCCCGGCGCTCTTGTTGGCCCGCTTTTTGAGGGCAAGCCAGACCCTAATTACGATGCCACCCAGTTCCTTTATCTGGGCAGCGCAGACTCCAGTAATCGCGTCTGCATCACCATGGCGGAGTCAAAGATCAAGACCTTTGAAGATGCCCAACGCATCACCACCATCGCAGGCACAGCGGGGAATGGATCCTCCTCGCGCGATTATGCCTTCCTCCACAAAAACACATCCAATGCCAAGTTCAACCTTGTCGGCGGCTATGAAGGCATGGCCAATTTGTTTTTGGCCCTCGAACGCGGTGAGATCGACACGATTTGCGGATTTGACTGGGCCAGCGTGAAAGCGCAACGGCCCAATTTCGTTCGCGAGCGCAAGATCAACATTCTGGTTCAGGCAGGGCTTGAGCCCTTCCCCGAGCTGACCCAGCTCAGCGTGCCCGAAATCTGGAAATTCACGCAGGGTGATCGCAACCGCGACATCATCCGCCTCGTCGTGGCACAGCAGCTCTTCGGCAGGCCCTTCATGGTGCCCCCCGGCACCCCCAAAGAGCGCGTCGATATTTTGCGCGCTGCCTTTGACAAAGCCTTCACCGATCCTGAGCTACTCGCAGATGCTGCCAAAATGGGGGCTGACATCACGCCGGCCAGCGGGCTCAAAGTGCAGCAAACCATCCAGAACATGTATGGCGCTTCACCAGACCTCGTATCGGCTGCCGCCAAGGCCATTCGCGAATAATCAGGATGCTAGAGTCACGCGCTCCTCAATACCGGGAGCGCGTGCCCGCAATTGCGGGATGACATGTTCAGCAAAAATATCCTGACAGGCGCGACCGACAAGATGTGCCGGGCCGCTTCCTCTTTCGCCCATCCAGACAAGCTGGACGGATCTCACCGGCGTTGATGAAGGAAAAGGCGCGAGCGTCACATCCTGACCATCAACACCCGCAGCAAACAAACACAAGGGCGTTGTCACTGCCCAGCCAAGACCCTTGCGCACGCCGTCAAGGATGGCAAAGGAAGAGTCAAATTCCAGCGTCCCATGGGGCGTAATGCCGAAGCGCTCAAATTGATGTTCGATGAGGCGGGACAGCCTGCGCTTGGCACCAAAGCGCACCAGCTCCATGCGCGCAGCAATCTCCGCCACATCCGACCAGTCTTGCGGGGCCGGTTCATGCTTGGGCAATACGAGCAGCAATGGCTCGATCAATAAAGGCATGACTTCGGCATCATCAATTCCGTCTGGCTGCTCCGTCGTCACGATCATGTCGAAATTGCCTGCGCAAAGCTCTGGCATGAGCGGATGAGTGGTGCCGCTGGTGATGGAGAGCGCACCCACACTGCCTTTGAGACGCGCGACCAGCTGCGGCAGCAAGGCCACGGCAACAGATTCGATCAGACCGATGTGAAGTTCTGGAATGTCGCGCTCACGATAGCGAGCAACGCCAGCCCGGATCTCGTCAAACTCACCGAAGAGCTTTCTGGCGCGCTGGCGCAGATAATGCCCCGCCGCCGTCACTTGTTGCGGGCGAACGGAGCGATCGACCAGCTGCACGCCCAGCTCACGCTCGATCTTCGCCAGATGTTGCGACACGGCAGCCTGAGTCAAATCAAGCCTGCGAGCTGCTGATGTCAGACCGCCCTCGTCACAAACAGCGAGGAAGATTTCAAGGCCGCGTAGATCAAGAGTCGTCATAAGCCATGCCGAAAGGCGAGCCCCACGCCCGCTTTCCGGCAATCAGCAAAACTTATGCCGAACCAACCAATTTCAGATGTGATGGCGCTGTTGGCGGCGTTCCCTTGGGAAGATTGGGGAAGAGCCCATCCGGCAATGATGACACATAGCTGATGATTTCAGCACCCGTGACGACATCTGCATATTTCGCATGCATGTCGCACAGATTGACTGCATGGCTTGCTTGTGAGCGGTCAAAGCAGCCATCTTCAGCGACAGCCACCCGATAATTGAGACTGAAGGCATCAAGCACGGTGGCGCGCACACAGCCAGAGGTTGTCGTACCGGTGACAATGACACTATCTGCGCCAAGCAGCGTCAGATAGGCGGCCATATTGGTGCCGAAGAAACCAGAGGGCTTTTGCTTGTAGACGACGAGATCCTGAGGCTGCGGCGCAATGTCGGAGACAATCTCATTGGCGTCGAGCGTGTGAGCAATCCGCGGCAGGGATTCATCTGTGCGCGTATTCTTCCACGCCCAGCTGCCGACATCCCAACCATCTGCGCGATTTTGGCCCGTTGTATAGATCACCGGCAGCTTCTTCGCGCGGAAGGCGCCAGCAAGATCGCCAATCACCTTGATCGCGTCCCAGCTCTCGGCGCCACAGCTGTTGCTCCAGCGCTTGATCGAGTCGAGGATTGGCTCTGCCTTGTCACCCGCAAAACCCCAGCTTACGTCAATGATCAGCAAAGCAGGCCGCTGGCCAAAGCCTGCCTTCGCGCCAAAACCGGACTGCGCGAAGACGAGCTTGTCCCGCTCGGTCAGGAAGGGGTCCCAGATCCGAGCTTCTTTCTTCCCATCATTCATCTATGACTCCCGTCAGAAGCCTGAGGCTTTAGCCATTTGCGGAGACACACCCTTGGGCAGATCGAACAGATCATTGGGCAGGCTATCGAAGAATGACAGAACTTCTGCCACCTTCACGACATCAGCATATTTGGCATTCATGTCGCAAAGATTGATGGCATGGCTCGCCTGCGAACGATCGAAACATCCTTCCTCTGCCACAGCGACACGATAATTCAGGCTGAAGGCATCAAGCACGGTGGCGCGTACGCAGCCTGATGTGGTCGTGCCGGTGACGATGATGCTATCTGCACCCAGCAGCGTGAGATAGGAAGCGAGGTTGGTGCCAAAGAAACCAGAAGGTTTCTGCTTCAGGATGACGATATCTTTCGGTCCCGGCGCAATCTCTGCGACAATCTCGTTGCCATCGAGATTGGAGACTTGCGTGCGGGGCGCTTCTGCGCCGCGCGCATTCTTCCAGCTCCAGGAGCCGGAGTCCCAATTGTCCTCACGACGCACGCCGGTCGTGTAAAGAACCGGCAGGCCCTTCACATGACATTTGTCGATGAGCTGCTTGATCGCTGCCACTGCGGGCCATGCATCTTCGCCACAGCTGTTGCGCCAGCGCTTGATGGATTCGAGGATCGGCTCAGGCTTGTCGCCGCAAAAAGCATAATTCACGTCGATGACGAGCAACGCAGGGCGCTTGCCGAAACCACCACGCGCACCATAGCCGGATGCCGCAAAGACAGCCTTGTCGCGTTCGGTCAAAAACTGGTTCCAGATGGGCTCAGACATGTGGCTCTCCTTTGCGTGGCCTAGTTGGTTTTTGAAGCTGCAGTCACGAATTGCATGTCGATGATCTGATCATAGGCAACGGGCTGCTTGAGGATACCTGCGGACAGCACCACCGAAGAACCCGTGTCCCATGACTTCGGTGAGATGAGACCATCCTTGCTCCAGATTTCATCCTTGAAGGAACGATCCAGCGTTGCCATCAGATCGTCAGGCGACATGGTGGGAAATTCCTTCTTGGCGATGAGCACGGCCTCTTCACGTTGCGCATAGGTGAATCTCAATCCCTTCATTACGCCTTCCACGAAAGCGCGCACGGTTTCCGGCTCCTTCTGGATCGACTCCAGACGGATGTTGAGCGTCGAATAAGCATAGGGGCCGAGTTCTTTCGGGATATTCATGAAAGGCTCCCCCCAAATGCCCTGTTTGATGCCCTGGGTCAGAAAGGGCTCTGTTGTCACGCCGATCTGCGCCGCGTTTGTTTTTACGGCTGGCAGAACAGCAGAGTTGGGCACTTCCTGCAAGACCACATCGCTTCTGGCGTCGAGCCCCATTTGCTTGACGAGATAGCGGGTGATCGAATTGGGGGTGCCGCCAAACAGGCCAGTGGCGATCGTCTTGCCCTTGAAATAGGCCGCCATGCTCTCGCCCGCCTTGGGCTCCTTGCCCTTGGCCGCGGTCAGATAGATATTGCCACGGTCAACGACATTCACCACGCCGCGCAGCTCTGCGCCCTTGATCTTGGCAAAGGCATTATGCTCCGGCCCGCCGATGAATGCGAAGGCCTGACCTGTCAAAACAGCGTTCGTGTGGCCCGAACCACTTTCCACCGTCATGACTTTCACATCGAGTCCGGCTTCCGCAAAATAGCCTTTGGCAATGGCCACATAGAGAGGCAGATAGCCAGTGCTATGCACAGGCTCTGCCACGATCAGCGTCTTTTTGGCTTGTGCCAGCGCAGCGCTCGACAGGCTGAGAGCGATGGCACCTGACAGCAGAAGGCGGGAGATGAATTTCGACATGACGTTCTCCTTTGCTGAAACTTCTGAAGTGACGGGATTAGTGCACAGCGCCCTTGCGCAAGATGCGCTCAAGCCATGACACGGCGACATACATGACGATGGACAGTGCCGACAGAACGAGTACGGCAACCCAGACAAGCGCGATTTCGTAGGTCTGACCTGCGTAGAGAATGGTGCGTCCCAAACCATGCTGGGAGGCCACAAACTCACCGACGATAGAGCCTGTCAGCGCAAGCCCGATATTCACGCGCAGGATAGAGATGACCCAGGGGATACAAGATGGCGCAACAAGTTTGGTGAAGACTTGCCAGCGGCTCGCGCCAAGTGAATAGAAAAGTTTCTCCTGATCGCGATCAACCGCCTGCACACCTGAATAGGCCGTGAGTGTGGAGACAACGAGCGTCAGCGCTGTCGCAATGGCCACCTTGGACGCAAGCCCCATGCCGAAGACCAAGATGATGAGCGGTGCAAGAGCGAGCTTGGGAATGGACTCGAGGCAGATGATGTAAGGCTGCATGATCATCGCATAGTTGCGTGACCACCAGAATGACATGCCAAGCACTGCGCCAAGTGTCGTGCCAATGACAAAACCCATGATGGTGGAGCGGAATGTATAGGCGATATCGACAAAGGCATTTCCCTGCGTAAAGAAAATGCCCATCGTATGAGCGATGGCAGAGGGCTGCGACCAGAAGAATGCATCGAGCCAGCCCCAGGTCGCGGCGATTTCCCAGAGCGCTACGAAACCCACAAGGATCGCCGATTGCACGCTGAGCAAGGCCCATGTGGGCCAAATGCTTCGCTTGGGCAGCTTGCGGGCGAAACGTCTTGGCTTGCTGATTGACATGGATGCAGCGCCAACACTCATGGCAGATGGCAAGGATGATGTTTTGGTGTTCATCTGTCTCTCCTCAATCAGGCGGCGAGAGCGCCCTGCTCGCCCAGATGCAGCAGGTCGAGGCAATATTTCTTCATCGCGACAAAGCGTGGTGTCGAAACGATGGAGCGCTCGCGCGGACGCGGCAGGTCAACGGGAAGCGTTTCGACAATGCGGCCGGGCCGGGTTGCCATCACATGGATCTCGTCAGAGAGATAAACGGCCTCTTCGACATCATGTGTGACGAAGATCACCGTGCGGCCGAAATCGGCAAAAATCTGCAGCAACCATTCCTGCATCTGCGCTTTTGTCTGCGCATCCAAGGCACCGAAGGGCTCATCGAGGAGAACGATATCCCGCTCGACGAGCAGCGTGCGCAACAGTGCTGCGCGCTGGCGCATACCACCCGACAAGGATGAGGGATATTGATGCTCGAAACCTGCAAGGCCGTAGCGTTTGATGAGCGGCAAGGCACGCGCGCGCGCTTCTTTCAAGGGCACGCCGGTGATTTCCATGCCCAGCGCGACATTGTCGAGCACGTTGCGCCAAGGCAGCAGCAGATCTTTCTGCAACATATAACCGACCTGGCCGATATAGCCGGTATAATCCTGACCATCAATCAGGACACGTCCCGTGGTGGGCGCTTGCAAGCCTGCGATGATGTTGAACAGAGTGCTCTTGCCGCAGCCGGACGGCCCGATCAATGAAACGAAGCGTCCAGCTGGCACATGCAATGTGGCAGGCGCCAGCGCAGTAAATTCCTGCCCCCCGGTGTGAAACACCATTGAGAGATCTTCCAGAACGAGCTTGGCTGCGGGTCCACTCATGCTCACCTCCATCAGATCCGCATCGCAGTTGCGCGATGCTCAAAAGGCAGGAAGCAGACTCCGTGCCAGTGATCCGAGGGGGTTTTGCAGCTTGTCAGGCCGTTCTTTGCCTGTCTTTCAGTCGTTCCTGCAGCGCAGTTGCATCAAAACGGCGGCACAAGGCTGCGGGGAGGATGCTTGAAAAGCCCGAAAAAGCTCGCACAGTCGTTCTTCATAAAAAGTTTTTATGCCCATCTGCCCATCTGGGCAGCACTCATGCTAGACATCAAGAGACGGGCTGTGGCAGCAAGGCTGCCATGCACTCACATCAGATCTCCATAGCGCCGAGGTGCAACATGAATTTGAAAATAACCGGTTTGTTGATCGCCGCCATGATTGGTTCCGCGCAAGCGCAGGAATATCCAAACCAACCCATCACACTCATTGCGCCCTTTGCGGCCGGTGGCACATCCGACGTGATCGCACGCCTCGTTGCAGAACGCATGGGCGAGGCACTGGGTCAGCGGATCGTGGTGGAGAATGTCGCGGGTGCGGGCGGCTCAACGGGCCTCATGCGCGCCTCGCGTGCCAAGCCTGACGGCTATGTATTAGCGATCGGCAATGTGGGTACCAATGCAGCCGCCTATACGATTTATCCTGACCTGCAATACAAGCCCGACTCCTTCATGCCCATTGGCCTCGTCGCGAAGACAATGCCGGCGATTGCCCTGAAGAAAGATTTCCCTGCTACAACGGTGCAGGAGTTCATGGCCTATGCCAAGGCCAATCCCGGCAAGGTGTCCTTTGGCCATGCCGGCGTGGGCTCGTCCAATTACATCATTTGCAAACAGTTCCTCGCCGCCACCAAGCTAGACATCACGCTGGTGAGCTATCGCGGTGCTGGTCCCGCGCTGAATGATCTCATGGGCGGGCATATTGACGGCGTTTGCGACACAGCCACCTCGCTTGCAGGTTCGATTGAGGCCAAAAGCGTCAAGGGGCTCGTCATCGCCTCAAGCAAGCGGCTTCCCACCTTGCCGTCGGTCCCCACCTCTAGTGAAGGTGGCATTCCCGAATTTCAGGGCGAAGGCTGGAATGCGATCTTTGCCCCCAAGGGAACACCTGCTCCCGTCATCGCCAAGCTGAATGACGCCTTGCGCAAGGCGTCAGAAAATCCGGCCTATCGTCAGCGCCTCGCTGACCTGTCTGCTGTTGTCGCTGCGGGGGAGGAGTTCAACACGGATTATGTAACAGCCCTCATCCCGCGCGAAGTTGAAAAATATCGCAAGCTGCTGGCGGAGTAAGATCTATGCAGATGGATGATCGCGCTGAACAGGTGATCCTTGTCGATGAAGCTGACAAGGAAACCGGGCTTGCGCCCAAATTACAGGCCCATATTGAGGGCCTGCGTCACCGCGCGATCTCAGTCCTCATCTTCAACAGCAAGGGCGAGATGCTGCTGCAACAGCGCCATGCCGGCAAGTATCACTCAGGTGGCTTGTGGACGAATGCCTGTTGCAGCCATCCGCGTGCGGGGGAAGAGACAGAATCTGCCGCACATCGGCGCTTGCAGGATGAGATGGGCTTTGATGTGCCACTCGCTCCCATGTTCATCGCTCACTATCGCGCCGCTGTGGGCGAGCTGATTGAGGATGAGGTGGTGCATGTCTTTGGTGGCCATTTCGATGGCACACCGCAGCCAGAGCCGAGCGAAGTTGATGCCTATCGCTGGATCACGCTTGAGGATCTCGTCAGGGACATGAAGGCGCGGCCAGATGTCTATACGGTCTGGTTTCGCAAATATGTCGCAGATTATCACGCGCGCATCGTGGACTTGATGCGCCGCAAGTGAGGGGCGACAGAGCCGCCCCTCCACATATTCAGTTGGCGCGCTTGGCGACAAAAGTGTCAGAACCCAGCGTGCCTTCAATCGAGGTTTCTGTAACCTTGCCCTTGAATTGCTTGCCCCCAACTTCAAAGGTGAAGTTCTCGCCGTTGAGCTTGCCATTGGTGATGGGCGATTGCGTGCCGCCAAGATTCATCGAACCCGTCACATTCTGGAAAGCCTGATTAAGGCTGATGCGCCCGCCATTCACAGTCCAGTCGCCCTGCACTTTGGCAGGCACGATCCACAACATTGCGCGGCAATAGGTCTGGCATTCATTTTTGGCTTCCGCCACTTCATCCGCCGTCCAATCACCCATATCGAAGCTGTTGGAGACGACGCGCGTGCCGGGCTTCATGTTGAGAATGATCGGACGCAGGCGCAGATTGAGCTGGGGCAACAGGAAAAGCGTCAAGACGGTTGCCTTCGAGAAGTCATATTCGAAAATGTCGCCCTGCACGAATTCTGCGAGCTTGGCGCCTTCCTTTTCGGCATTCCGGCGCGACAAGGCCACCATGTCGGGGTTGTATTCAACACCCAGTGCCTTCACGCCACGCTTTGCAGCGGTGATGACGGTGCGGCCATCGCCCGAACCAAGGTCGATCAGAAAATCATTCGTCGTGACCTTTGCCATTTCCAGCATGCGGTCCACCAAGCCCTGCGCAGTGGGGACCCAGATCACATCCTTGCCCATCTGACCGACAGAAGGCTGAAACTCTTGTGCCTGCGACAGGCTGGGCGCTGCCACCAGCGTCAGCGCGGTCGCCGCTGCACATGCAAAAAGACGAAAACTCGTTTTCATGGGTCACTCCCGATCAGGTTTCATGTGTGGTGGAAACAGTTTCTTTGGAACGCAGCAAAATCAGCGGAATACCGCAGACCACGACAGCAAGTCCTGCCATGGCGCCATAACCCGTATAGGTGACACTCGAATAGAGCATATAGGCGCAGGTGAGGCAGAAGAAGATGGGCGTGACCGGATAAAGCGGCACGCTGAAGGGCCGTTCGCCGGTGGGGTTGCGCCAGCGTAGAATGAACAAGCCAATCCCCACCAGCAGCAGGAACATCCAGAAGACCGGCGCAGTATAATCTACCATTGCCTGAAAGCCGTCGCGCGTGATGCTGCCAAGCCCCACCAGCGCGAGCGAGAAGAGACCTTGCAGCAAAATGCCGTTGCGCGGATTTTGGCCCTGCTCATCCCAGCGGCCAAGACGCCGCAAGAGCGGCAAATCCTGCCCAAGCGCATAATAAATGCGTCCGCCCGTAAAGACCGTGCCATTCATGGTCGAGCTTGCAGTGGCCACAACAATGGCGCTGAGCAACAAGGCACCGTAACCGCCGAATGCGTGGCGCATGAGATCAGCGCCTGGCGCGGAGGATTGCCGCAGCCCTTGCAATCCAAAGACGGTCACCAATGCCACATTCACGAGCACGTAAATGACGGTCAGGATAAGGGTGCCATAAATGAGTGTGCGCGCAGTGTCGCGCTTTTCGCGCATTTCAGCTGACAGATAGGCAGCCTCATTCCAGCCGCCATAGGTCAGCAGGACAAGGATCATGGCAAGACCAAGGCTGCCGGACACGGGTTGCACGACTGACGGCGGCATGGGCGAGACGCCGAGCGGTACCAAAATCACCGCACCAATGGCAGCGACTGTGAGCGTCGTAAGAACAAGCTGCGTCCTGCGACCCTCGCTCGTCCCAGCGACATTGAGCGCGGTGAAGACAATAACGGACAGGGCGGCATAGATGGCAGGCCCATTTGCCCCCAAACCGTAGAGCTGCTGGGCATAGTCGCCCAGGACGAAGCCGATCGCGGCAATAGCACCCGGCTGAATGACCGTGCCACGGGCCCAGCCAAACAGAATAGCGACGGGGCGGCCATAGGCCCGCGACAGGAAGTGATATTCGCCGCCGCTATGAGGATAGGCCGCGGCCAATTCTGCATAGCAGAGCGCACCGATAAGCGTCACAAGTCCGCCCAAAACCCACACGCCGATAAAGGCGGCCTCGCTCTCCACATTATTGGCAATCAGTGAAGGCGTTTTGAAAATGCCGATGCCGATTACAATGCCAACGACGAGCGCGATGCCTTCTGTCAGGGAAAGCGCCGGGCGCGGAATGGTCTGCGTTTGTTCAGTCATTTTGGATGAAAGCCCCCTCACCAGCCACCGTTCCGGTCCAAGCCTGCTAGCTTGGCAGATAATCTATGGCAAAGCCTTGCAGAATCCACCTACATGGTCGAGAAAAAGCCCCAATGGAAGCTTAACCGTAGTCTATCGAATCACAGGTGCAGAAAATGTTCACAAAGCCCCTCACAGTCGCTTCTGTCGGCCTTCTGTCTCTGGCGCTGGTTGGCTGCGCCTCGACCCGGCCCACCTCTCCCTCTCTCACCGTGCTTCCCGGCCCCGGCAAGTCGCAAGCGACTTTCGACCGCGACGCGGATAGCTGCGAATCTGCTGCACGCCGCGCAACCGGTTACCAGTCCCCCGGTCAGGCCGCCAATGATGCCACGGTTTCGAGCGCTGTCGTCGGTACAGCGCTGGGCGCCATTGCGGGCACCGCCATTGGCGCGGCTTCGGGCCGTGCCGGTCAGGGCGCTGCCATTGGCGCGGGCACCGGCCTTCTTGCCGGCAGCGCGATTGGCGCGAGCCAGGGCGCCAATGCGGGCGCCTCTGTTCAGGCGCGCTATGATCAGGTTTTCGCACAATGCATGAACCAGCGCGGCCATCAGGTGATGGTGCCCCCGGCTCCGCGTGAGACAGTCGTTGTCTA
>CAZLBA010000051.1:0-213 GCA_964557555.1 uncultured Beijerinckia sp. | reverse complement strand
GGCGTGCTGCACCCCCGCCACCGGTCTATGTCTATCCGCGGCCCTATTACACCTATCCGCGCCCCTATCCCTATTATTACCGCTACTGACCGGTAACCTGTTACGCAGCGGCGGCGATGGCCAAACAGCCTCGCCGCCGTTTTCATTTACGCCCTCACTTGTAGCGCTTGATCAGCCCCCCGGCATTGGCGCGGTCGCGCTGAAGGAAGTCTG
>CAZLBA010000050.1:16768-20046 GCA_964557555.1 uncultured Beijerinckia sp. | reverse complement strand
GAGCAGCGGACTCATAATCCGTTGGTGCCGAGTTCGACTCTCGGGGGGCCCACCAAACAATCACGCCTTAGCTCAGTTGGATAGAGCAACAGCCTTCTAAGCTGTGGGTCAGGGGTTCGAATCCCTTAGGCGTGGCCACTAACATTAATACAGCAGCACAGCAGCAACTATGCAGAGATCACCTAACCCTATGGATCCCTGGGACGACCTAAAACGTTGGTGGGAATCCCTGTGGCCCGTAGAGCAGCTAGGGGCGATCATCGCTGCTGCTGCTGTGATAACCCTACTGGGTCTATGGGTATTCCGCTAGCTGTGGATAAGCTGTGGATAACCGGAAACCCTAGGGGTTAGTCGGGTATTGATCATTTTGGTTGACATTTTGAGCGTAGATGCTATACTATGCACATGATGAAAAAGAAACGTTCAGATCGCAACCATATCATATACACCATCGTGGGCCCCAATGGCACCTACATCGGTGTTACAGCTAAGACTGAGTCAACTGTACTGAAGTCAGTCAGGGCTCGCGTGGCCAAGCACTTCTATCGTGCTAAGACTGAGACCAAACAGTGGGCCCTGTGCACACTGTTACGGGGCTATGCTAGCAAGGACGACATAGATGTACGTGTTCTTGAGATCGTCCGCGGCAAGGCAGAAGCACATCGTCGCGAGCGTGAATTAATCCGCGAACTGCAGCCATTCTACAACACAGACAAGCGTGGTTGACAGCAGGGCAGTTTGGCAGCATAATAGCAGCATATTACGAGGAGCGAACTATGTGGTACGTATACGACAAGAGATCATCAGCTGTAGTTAAAAGCTACAAGACACACCCAGCAGCACAGGCCGCGATCACACGTGCACATAACAAGTATGTCAGAGCGTTTCCTTACGTGCCGGGCAGCAATGCCCATGAGGATGATCCCCTGTCGTGGATGGCAGCAGCAGAGGCCAGCTACTATCACTTGATGATCGAACGTAAGAAGACTGTGAAGAACTTGATGACAGGCAAAGACGTGGAGATCTCTGTTAACACTCCCCGTAGCTGCGACCCTTCCTCAGAACTCTATTGGAGCATGTAAATGGAAACAGTGGTACTCAAAGGTCAGGACTTTAAAACTGTGCACAACACCCTCTGCGAGCTGAGATCTATACAGCAGCAGCTCACAGGGGTGATCAATGATCGCCTAGCTGATCAGCTACACAGTGTGATCCAGGGCTTCGAACAGGGCCTTAGGGATGCCTACGATCAGGACTCAGCAGCGTTCTCACGTAAGAGTGATCTCTATGAAGAACACAGGCAACAGCAGGGTCTAAGGTCTATCTGGAGCATCTACTCAGTCACAGACCTCACAGCTGATCATCCCTACAAAGCAGCACGATCAGTCTGCTACAGGGATCATTGGGGTGATGCTGCCGTCTACGAGACCATACAGGGCTCCACGTGGCTGGACCTCTATCGTGCTGCTGATCGCTGCATCCAACGGAGCGGTGACGGGCATCATGTGTTCATCGAAGCGTTTGACGCTGTGGCAGATCAGCCACACCAGCTTAGGTTGACAACTGGGTCCTGATCTGCTATACTATGCACATAGTAAGGACTTAGGCACTTACTATACGTCTTAAACTTCATAGGAGCGAAACATGGAACAAACCCAACGCGAGTACTTCATCCGCCGTCTCAATGAGATCGCAACAGAAAAGATCCAAAGCAAGGCCGTAGAACTATTTGGCCCTACTGGCCGTCCACAACAACCCACGTGGGGTATGGTGTTTGAGGGCATCCGCAACGGCGAGATTACCCTTAAAGAGGACAAGGTAGACTACACTGGCCCTTACCTTAACCCTACTGATGTAGTTTGGCCCGCAATGGAAGCCAAAGTCGCAGAGCTGGACGCTTACCGCTTGAAGGTAACTGCGGACAAGATCCGTGCTATGGACCGTTGTATGCTAGACGCAGACGCACAGAATGCCCTTACAGAGTTCCAGGGTAATTAACGGATTGGTTGACAGGGCCTCCGGGCCCTGTTATACTATGATCATGGGCGGTACTGGCAGTCCTAGGGAATACCTTAATTCAGAGTCAATTCAAGTGCGAGCCAACTCTGAGCCCACCAATTTTTAAAAGGAGCGAACAAATGGGTACACGATCACGAGTTGCTGTCATGCACGGCGATATCTGTAAGTCAGTCTACTGCCACTACGATGGCTATTTGGACTACACGGGCAGGATCCTACAGGAACACTACGGCAGCACCCAGGCCAACGCACTGATCGCACGTGGCGACAACAGTGGTGTCAAACCCACCCTAGAAGAGATGAACTTCTACAGTGATCGCGGCGAAGAGGACGTGAGCTGGCGTGTGGCACACTCGTTCGAAGAGTTCCTGGAGCAGGTCGAGAGCTGTTTTGGCGAGTACTACTATGTCATGCGTGACGGTGTTTGGTACGCGGGCTGCGTCTACGAAACACAGGGATTGATCAAGAACGGGCTAGTGCCCCTGGAAGAAGCCCTGACTGCCCTAGCTGTGGCAGCAGACGAATAACCCAGATACATGTAGGGTTATTCAAAATACCGGTTGACACTGGACCCAGGATTTGCTATACTATAGGCTGAGTTAAACAAAAAGGAGCGACGAATGTATATTACTTTCACTGAGGGCTATTACAACATCAAGGGCGAACCCGTGAATGTTGCTGGTATGACTTTTAAACTAGTAGAAGATTTCAAAGTCTCGAAGAACGGTGAAGGCTATGTAACTGTTGAGGGTGGTGGCCAGCCCGGCTTCCCAGACCGCAACATCCGTATCAAATGTGCCCAGGGTGCCTACAATGTAGCAGGCAGTGCCAAACCCATCCCCCAGGGAGTGACCATGCTTCAAGCACTGCAGAAGCCCGCAAAGAAAGGCGACGCTGTCGTTACTGATATGACCCAGATCAAGGTCCCCGACCAGGCTGTAGCACACGAGACCGATGAAGAGATCATCGAGCGTACTCGTCTGCGTTTTGAGATCCTCAAGGACATGACCAAAGCAGTCAAAGCAGGTGATGTCCGTGCTATGATCGTCACTGGCCCTCCAGGTGTGGGCAAGAGCTTTGGCGTAGAAGAAGTACTAAGCAAAGACGATCTGTTTGACGTCATGGGACAACGCAAGCCCAAATACGAGATCGTCAAGGGTGCTATGAGTGCCATTGGACTCTACTCTAAGCTCTATCAGTTCTCGGACGCTAAGAACATCCTTGTGTTCGACGACTGCGACAGCATTCTTTTGGACGAC
>CAZLBA010000050.1:0-16604 GCA_964557555.1 uncultured Beijerinckia sp. | reverse complement strand
ACTGCAAGAGCACTTGGCGGCACTAGAGTCACGCTGTCACTATATCGATCTGCGTATGGACACTGATCGCGAGAAGGTGCTCCGTATCAAGCAGATCGTCAAAGACGGCATGTTGGACTCGTACGAGATGGAAGATATCGCTCGCGATGAGGTCGTTAACTTCATCGAAGAGAATCGAGCAACTATGCGTGAGCTGAGCCTGCGTACTGTACTCAAAGTAGCGGATCTGCGTAAGAGCTTCCCTACTAACTGGCAGAACATGGCTAAGGTCACTGTTATGAAAGGGGCATATTGATGAAGTGCCAATTTATCGGTAAGGACCAGGACCCCCGCAAGGGGCCCTTAGAGTACTGCGGTGCTGAGACCCTAGAGGGCAAGAGCTACTGCGGTGAGCATTACTACGTGGTGTATCAGCGGGGCAGTGCCCCCAGTGGCCGCAAGAAGGAAAAGGCCATCGACGCTGAGATTGAGCAACTTAAACTCCAGCAAGAGCTGGATGAATTGGAGGCCCTAGAATGAAAAGCCTTGTAACTATCATCGCATTCGCTGCCCTGATCGTTATCCTAGTAGTGGCAGGTCCACTGCTGGTGATATGGGCATTGAATACCCTGTTCCCCGTGCTGGCTATCCCCTACACGGTTTGGACATGGTTAGCCGCCCTTATTTTGGGTGCGGCAGTTGGTCCGAATATCAAGTACAAACGGTAAGATTAGTGGTTGATCGTAATATCGGACTGTAGTATAATGTTAATACGCTGATAAGGAAAATCAGCTTTAATTTAAATTAAAGGAAAACACACAGATGAAATATCGTTACTCTAAAGAAACTAAGACTTTCAAACTTCAAACCGCTCTTCAGAACGGTGACGTTATCACAGCTAGCCAAGCTGAGAAGCGTTTTGGTATCAAGAACATTGGTGCTGAAGTAAGCCGCATCCGTCAAAACGGTTATGCTGTTTACACCAAGAACCGTGTAGCTGGCAACGGCGTCAAGGTTACTGAGTACGTGATGGGCAATCCTAGCCGTGAAATCGTTGCTCTGGGTTACCTTGCTAAGAGCTTGGGTTTCCAAGTAGCCTAATTTAGGTTTCAAAGACTAACCGATTCGCTCCCGGGGCCGTCTTTGAGGGTGTTGTGTAAAAACAACACCCTTTTCTTTTGGCCGGCACTCCCGCCAAACTCCGGTTGACAGTTTGGATCACAGGTGCTATACTAGCTGTATAGTAAATAAACGGAGCGAACTATGGAATTTACTGCTGATCAAGTCTGGGCCTGTGCCGCTGCTGCTCAACGCATCAATGGTGGCTACTTCAAAGAGCCCGTCTACGACTTCGAAGTAGATCAAAAGAATCCCATCACCCAGGCCAACAAAGTGATGGTCAAGGGCTGGCTCCGTGATGGTAAGTTCGACCAAATCACTGAGGCCGACTACGCTGCTGGTGCTGCGGCCCGCAATCACTTCAAATCCTACACGCTGTTGATGATGGCTGGCAAGCTCAATGAGTTCCAGCAGACGGCCTATAGGCTCGCGGCCAAAGACACGTTCACAGGTCGCGATCTCTATGACTTCGCTGTGATCTCATGCTTACCCTCTGTAGCTTCACGTGATCAGCAGCGTACGGAACTCAAGCGGGATATCTATGCTTCGGATCAGCTGACCGGTGCTGTGGGTGCTGCTGTAGTGGGGGACATCACTGTGATCAGCTCTCGCTACAATCCAAATTACAACAAATATAAGATCACTGCTCGTATGGGCGAGAGCTTCATCGACTTCTGGTTCAGCCAGGAGCTTAAAGGGGAGCTGAGGATCAAGGGCAAGATCAAGAATGTCCGTGGCGATAAAACAACACAGCTCAACTATGTGAAACTCACCGGTTGACAGAAGTTAGGCCCGGTGCTATACTATTAACACTGAGAAAGCAATTTTGTTCGTAGTTCTAACTTTAACGAGGTCTTAAAATGGCAAAATCACAAGACGTTTCCGTCCGTCAAATTGGTCCGAAGAGTGCGACCAAATCCATCCGCAAAGCACTGAAGGTGCGTCGCCCTGTGTTCCTGTGGGGCCCTCCCGGTATTGGTAAATCCGATCTCGTCAAGCAGATCGGCTCTGAACTAGAGCGTGAAGTCATCGACGTCCGCCTAGCCCTTTGGGAACCTACCGACATCAAAGGTATCCCTTATTACAACGCAGATCAGGGCAAGATGGTCTGGGCACCGCCCAGCGAACTGCCTGTGGACCCTGAGTCCACTGCTATCATCTTCCTGGACGAGCTGAATTCTGCTCCTCCGGCTGTTCAGGCCGCGGCCTATCAGTTGATCCTTAACCGTCAAGTGGGCACCTATAAACTGCCCAAGGGCGTGGACATCGTTGCCGCTGGTAACCGTGAAGGTGACCGTGGTGTTACCTACCGTATGCCTGCTCCGCTGGCTAACCGTTTCCTACACTTGGAGATGAAGGTAGATTTTGATGACTGGCAGGATTGGGCTACCCTTAACAAGGTCCACCCTGAGGTCGTAGGTTATGTAGGCTACGCCAAGCAGGACCTCTACGACTTCGATCCGAAGAGTGCCTCTAAGGCTTTCGCAACTCCGCGTTCATGGTGCTTCGTCAGCGATCTGCTCGATGATGACGACATCGACAACGAGACTCTTACCAATCTGGTATCGGGTGCTATCGGTGACGGCTTGGCTGTTAAGTTTATGGCTCACCGTAAGATCGCAGGTCGTTTGCCTAAGGCAGAGGACATCCTAGACGGCAAGGTCAAGGACTTGAGCATCAAGGAAGTCAGTGCCATGTATTCGTTGACTGTTTCGCTCTGCTACGAACTCAAAGATCGTGCTGAGAAGAAGGTCAAGGGTTGGGACGGTATGGCGGATCGTTTCTTCCGTTATATGATGGACAATTTCCCAACTGAGTTGGTTGTTATGGGTGCTAAGACTGCTCTCAGCAACTATGACTTGCCGTTGGACGCTACGAAGATGGAATCGTTTGACGAGTTCCACAAGCGGTTCGGCAAGTATGTGTTGTCAGCGATGGAGAATTAAGACCTCGTCCATCGCTAGGGCTACGGGCTTCTCAGGGCTCGTAGCCCACCTTTTTTGGTTGACAAGAGTGCCGGGCGGTGCTATAATATATACATACAGTAAGGAGAGCGAACAATGTCAAATTCAGCAATTATTGAAAAACTAACTACTGCCCGGGTAGGACTCCTGCTCAAAGCACCGTTCTTCGGTAACATGGCTACTCGTATGCGTTTGGTCAATGCCGATGATTGGTGCCCTACCGCGGCAACTAACGGCCGTGACTTCTACTACAATACCAAGTTCGTAGAGAAGCTCTCAGTCAAGAAACTAGAGTTCCTGTTTGGTCATGAGATCCTCCATTGTGTGTTTGATCACTTTGGTCGTGTAGGTAGCCGTGATCGCAACTTGGCGAATATCGCACAGGACTTCGCAGTCAACCAGATCCTCGTAGACGAGCGTATTGGTGAGAAGATCACTGAGGTTAAGATCTGCTACGACAGCAAGTATCGCGGCCTAGCCTGGGAAGAGATCTACGACGAGCTCTACGAAAAGGCTGAGAAGATCAGTATGCCCGAACTGCTCAAGCAATTGGGTGACCTTCTGGATGAGCATATCAAAGAGGGTGATGGCCAGGGTGACGGCAAAGACGAAAAAGATGGCAAGGGCCGTCCGGGCATGACCAAGGAAGAAGCACAGGCTATCAAGGACGAGATCAAGCAGGCTATGATCCAGAGTGCCGCGGCCGCAGGTGCTGGCAAGACCCCCGCAGGCATCATGCGTATGATCAAGAACATGACTGAGCCTAAGATGGACTGGCGTAGTCTTGTGCGTCAAGAGATCCAGAGTATCGTCCGCAACGACTACTCCTTCCAGCGTCCTAACCGTAAGAGTATGCACAGTGGTGCGGTGCTTCCGGGTATGAAAGAAGCAACTACCATTGACGTAGCGATCAGTATCGATATGTCGGGTTCTATTGGTGAAGATGATGCCACTACATTCCTCAGCGAAGTCAAGGGCATTATGGACCAGTACGAGGACTTCAAAGTCAACATCTGGTGCTTTGATACAGACATCTACAATCATCAAGAGATCACACACGATAACAGTGAAGATCTGCTGAGCTATGAGCCTCAGGGTGGTGGAGGTACGGACTTCGAAGTCAACTGGCAGTTTATGCAGGACAACGGGATCCAACCTCGTAAGTTCATCATGTTCACAGATGGCTACCCCTGCGGTGGTTGGGGTGACGAGGACTACTGCGATACTATCTTCGTTGTCAAAGGCAATGAGAAGGCAGAAGCACCCTTTGGTCAGACTGTGATCTATGAAAAAGAAACTGCGTAAGTTTCTACGAGAGCTCTTCTTTGGGAGTGCCTCACCTGAGCTACATGAGATCAATCTAGACTCATTTAGCTCGGGCCAAATAGGATCTAAGATCTGGCTATCAGACAGACTAGAAGAAGTCCTATCACAACTTACACCTCCTGTAGGCGGATACAAGATCTGGATATACGGCGGATGGTATGGTCTAGCCAATTTCATCATCCGTGTACGCGATCGTATCCCTGTGGAGTTTGTTCGCAGCATCGACCGGGATCCTAGCTGTGAACCTATCGCAGATAAGATCAACAAATTCTGGGAATGGCAGGGCTGGCAATTCAAAGCACAGACCGGTGATGCTAACGGTGTAGTATACATCAGAGACAATCCCCATATCGTGATCAACAGCAGCATAGAACACATGGATGATCACACATGGTTCAACAACATTCCAGAGGGTACGATCTGTGTGCTACAGGTCTGCGATCTACCCCACGAAGACCACGTGGCAGTGATCACTGATCTAGATGAGTTCAAGCGACAGTTCCCTCTCAAGGAAGTACTCTACGAAGGTAAGATAACATTTAACTATCCCACAGGGGATATGTCAAGGCTGATGATTATCGGACCCAAAGGGAGTGCCGGCCACTGTGGCTAAAATGCCACAGGCCCCGCTGTGTTGCATGCATAGGTTGACAGCACAGCCAAAAGATCTTACAATATTAACAGTGATAAACTAACTAGGAGCAAAGCATGGGCTATATCGTATCGTTTGTACTTGGTATTATTGTAGCAACTGTGGGGTTCACAGGCATCGCTAAGATCGGTGATTCGGCTGTGGATAAAGTTCAATCTATTACTAAGGAAGCCGCAAAATGAGCTATCGACCTTTATATGAAGATCCTACCTATGACGATGACGGTCAATGTGTAGATGAAGATTCAGTAGTAGATCCAGGTGATCTGGTGTACGACGAAGATTTGGGCGAATGGATTGAAAATATCAGCTATGACCCAAGGGATACGGTAAATAGCTGATATGAGTAAACTTGAGTACATGATGCGGCCTCTGGTCGCATTTGATCCTAATAATAAAGATCACAGACGCTATTACGCAGAGTTTCTTAGATACGGCGGATGGGGCAAATGCCCTGTCCGTTTTGTTGTGCCAGAGGATGTTGGTATGGACCTTCCTACCATGATCAGAAACAGCCTCATCGAATACTACGTGGGCAAAGAGTTCACAGCCAAAGACCTGTTCAAAGGCCCGTCCAAGCGACGTTTGGTCGGTACTGGACCCGGCGGCTACGGCGTAGTTGTGGCAGAAAAACAACACCCTCCAAAAACTCGAAAACCCCTCTAGATTTCGGTTGACACTTTGGACTCCTGGTGCTATACTATAGGTATAGTGAATAGTAAGGAGCGAAAGATGATAACAGAAAAACAGCGTGTGGTCAATGCCCTAAAGGGCTGGCAGTTCATCCGTGGGACCCACGGGTGCCTCTTTGATCGTGGTTCGGCAGACTCATATTACAGCCGCCCACGTAGACCGCACTATGGTGGAGTTGGTGGCGACAGTGGCCCCCGCGTTGAGGTAACTGATCCAGAGAGCGTAGCTGAGTACATGGCCGGCTACGATGACAACGAACAGTTCGGTGATAAGAAGGATTGGCGATAATGGAGGCTGTACGTGAAACAACGATCTGGACTGGAGTGGACTACCGGCAACCCAACCACGACTACCTGCTCGACGGGGATACAGTGGTTGCCTACAGGCCTTGGGGCACAGCAGAGATCCGCGTCCTCAAAAGCAAACTCAAGATCGACCGCAGAGGACGTAAGTTCGAAAAGCTCGAACCCAACCCCTTCGAAGGCTTTGACACAGCGAAAGCGGAGCCAATGGTTCTAGAAGTACAGGGATCCAGGGGTGCCGTGTACAGGGTAGATGTTGAGGCTAAGACCTGTACCTGCCCTGGTTACACATTCCGTGGCAACTGTAAGCACGTGGAGGCCCTCAATGGCTAGATACAAGTTCACCCTGGTCAGGGCCGCTGTGATTGATGAGTACTACGAGATCGAAGCGGATTCTGAGGAAGAAGCTAAATCCATAGCCTTCGATGGCAACTACGGAGATCCGGTCCGCACAGAGTTCATCGATTGGCGTGATGATGAATGGAACGCTGTAGACTGTGAAGAAAATGACCCTTTGTACCGTATGGTTAAAGACTACAAATCGGTTGACAGTTTGGAATAGCGGTGCTATAATATACACATACTAAGAAGGAGCGAAACACATGGCAAGATCAGCACAAGACAAGTTTAACGAATATTTGGCAGAGTGCCGCGAGACACGCGATGCCATCAACGAAGTAGAGAAGGCTTCACGTGACAACACTGACAGTTATGCCTATGCCTGCGGTTATTTCTCAGCACTGCTAGGAGATGTGATCGCTGAACTGCCCAAGGCTCGTCGTGCTGAGATCCGTGAGCAACTGCTACGCACAGCACAAAAGCAGAAGAATGAACTGTTGGCTAGAACCATTAAGGAGTCAGCATGACCCCAGAAGAGTTCCGTTACCTTAAGGCCGCTGTAGAGGCCCTGGGGAACCCCGAAACTTCCCAGATGGCACAGCATAAGATCCTCAGGACTATGAGCCAAGTGTCTCGTAGGGCCGCGGACGAGATCGAGCTGAAATTCATCGATCGAGTTGATGCTGATCTAGCCCGCAACTATCAGGATCTCCAGAACCAGAAATTGGTTGACATTTTGAAACAGTGAGTGTATAATATACACATACTAAGGAGAGCAACATGAAGAACGGACTTGCTGAACTTGTAACCTTTGTGCTGTTGTTTTCTATCCAGGTCGGCATTTTGGTCTTCGCTGTAATGGTATTTGTAAACGGATTTTTTCAATAAGGAGCGAACATGCCTAATTGGTGTAATAACAATCTAACACTTGAACACGATGACCCTGCTATGATCACCCGAGCCAAAGAGGCTCTAGATCGTGGAGAGTTCCTACAAGAGTTCATTCCTGTTCCGCAAGAACTCAAGGACACCGTATCAGGTTTCTTGGGTGAGGATCAGCGTCAGGCCCATGAAGCACAGCAGAAGCGTAATGTAGAGAAGTATGGTTATGCTAACTGGTATGACTACTGCGTGGCTGAGTGGGGAACCAAGTGGGATGTGGGCGGTGATGGACAAAGTGATATCCATCCTGATGGTCGGATGCTACACACAACCTTTGATTCAGCGTGGAGTCCTCCAGTTAATGCCTACGAGAAGTTAGAGCAACTGGGCTTCCGAGTCAACGCTCTGTTCTATGAGAGTGGCATGTGCTTTGCTGGTTCCTATCAAGATGGCTTCTGTGAAGAAGTTCCGCTTGAAGGGCTGAGTGCCGATGATATTGAAAACAACTATCCGGAATTGGATGAAGCGTTTGGTATCTCCGAATCTATCCGTGAGTATCTGTCCGAACAAGAAGAAGAGCTCACAACTTGGATCAGAGAAGGTGCGGAGGCTCGAAATGCGTGAATACCGATTCGTTTTCAATGTAGTCTGTGCCGGGTCGGGGAATCCCGATCTAGACAGAGTAGAAGAAATGCTGGATCTCAGCATGAAAGATCTAGTCATGGACGATGAATTCGTCAATGCTCTAGATGAGAAGGAAGCTGTGACCATCCAAATTCTCCGAGCCGATATTGGAGAAACGAATGGTTGACAGTTTGACAACTAGGTGTTATTATATAGATAATGCCAAATAGGCAGAACCCGGTCCAATAGGATCATTTACACACAGAGAAAGAGGTATTTAAAATGGCAACTGATAAGCGTTTTAGCGTAGCTGGTGTTTCGACACTTGATGGTAAGACCAAGATCCGTTTCGCGAACGATGCGATGCGTGTCAAGATCCTGGCAAAGAACGGTCACACTGATGTAGATCTCGTCGATCTTCCACGTGAGATGACCAAGGCTGAAATCGCCGCTCATTTGGTTGAGATCGGTTTCGGTAAGGGCAAGCCCGCTGTAGAGGCAGCTATCAAGGACTTGTCCAAGAAGAATCCCGTCGGGAAGACGGTGAAGACAGCAGCTCCCGTGGCTGCGACTGTTACTGCCTAAGTCCGACTCGCTCCCGGCAGCAGTGACCCTTACACCCACTGTACACATTGTACAGTGGGTTTTTTTATTGTCAAGAAAAGACCCTACAGCTATCAGGGTTGTTGACAAATTGGACAACTGTGCTATAATATACACATATTAACAAAGCAGGAGCGAATAATGCAGGTATACGTACTACAAGTGCTGGGATGGGGTGATGATGAGAACGCTATGTATAACACAGGCGTTTACACTAGCAGAGACAAAGCAGAAGCTGCACGTGCTAGACTTATAGCAGGCTGGGAAACTGAAGGCGGCGACGCAGACGACGTTTACACAGACATAGAAGTGTATACGCTAGATGCATAAGCACAAAGGCCCTACTAACAGTAGGGTCTTTTGACAAATTGGTTGACAGATTGAGCAGAGACGCTATACTACGTGCATTGTTGTAAAGGAGCTGATATGCGTAAACTTAAAATCACTAAAGTAACTGACTGGAAGCAAATCGACGGCACTAGCTTACAGGGTTATGTAAATGCTGATTATGCTACGCTAGTTCGTGTATTTGGCGAGCCCGAGGGCAGCATTGATGATTATAAAAGCGACTGTGCTTGGGACGTTTGTATTAATGGTGTAGTTTGTACTATCTATAATTACAAAGATGGACGCAATTATCTAGGCTCGCAGGGATTAGATAAAGAAAATATTACTGAATGGCATGTTGGGGGACGTAGTAAGCAAAGTGCTAAAATGGTTGAGCAGGCTATCTGCTAACAGCAACGACCCTACACAGAGTAGGGTCTTTGACAAATTGGTTGACAGATTGGCACTGCGGCCTTATACTATAGAAACTGTAACAAAGGAGCACGTATGCTTACACTAGCACAAGCCCGCAAGCTAGCACGAGAAAACCAGCATCCCAGCCAGCGACGCAGCATAGCAGCACAGGTGGGACGCTTTTACGCTAAGGGCTACTACATGAAGGCAGACGGTGTTTTTTACACGACAGTAGGCGGGGTAGAGTACAGGAAATACTACACGGGCGGTTGACAGCAGTGCCGTTTGGCTATATAATTTGCACATATAGTTAAGGAGAGATCATGATAGAGATCATCCTAGCCCTGCTGGTGGGGATCTGGATTGGCAAGACGGTGACCAACGCCTGGAATCATCTGACCTTCCGCGAGATCCTCAAAGATCTAGGTGTGAGCCAGCAGGATCTACGTCGTATCCTCAGAGACAAAGAACAGGCCCTAGAACCAGGACGAGATGGTCCAGAGATCGTAGAAATCAAGCTGGAACAGCATCAGGGACAGATCTACGCCTATCGCAAGGACGATGATACCTTCCTGGGACAGGGATCTGACACACAGAGCCTGATCGCTAGGCTGAACGAAACCCTTAAGCCCTGTAGGGTTATAGTACACAAAGAAGATGGTGCGGAACTGCTGAAAAACGGTTGACAAGTTCCGCCCAATTTGCTATACTGTTGAAACTGTAGAACACTTAATAAGGAGCGAACGATGGGTGCTATTAAAGATCTAGCAATAACTGTACAAGAGATGGCCCAGCATCTAGGTGACGACTTCGGCTTCGAAGACAGCACCGTGGAGTACATCGCTTCCGAGCTGCAGATCAGCATGGACGAGGTTCGCGAGATCCTGGACGAGTGCGACCGGGACACTGAGTGGGACGGCCAGCCCGACGAAGCACAGGAATGGCACGACTTTGACCCTGACTGCTAAAGGGTCTTTTTGGTTGACAACTCCAAGCCAATTTGCTATACTATAGGCTAAGTTAAACAAACAGGAGCGAACTATGAGCAACTTCGAAACTATCCGTGTACAGATGGCCCACGTCAAAGCCTTGGACGCAGCACAGAAGGCCGCACGTGCATTCGCAGACCGACACATGGCGGGCAGAGACGGGGGTGCCTGTGGCTTCGCCTGGGTCGACGTCTACGGTGTCCGCTCAAACTCAAAGATGGGTAAAGCACTGGCAGAAGTGGGCTTCCGCAAGAGCTACTCAGGAACACTGCAGCTGTGGAACAAGTGGTGGCCAGGACAGAGCATCGACGCAGCTGAGCATGGGGCCACTGCCTATGCCACAGTGATCAAAGAAGAACTGGGCCTGGATCGCTGCTACGCGGGATCGAGGTTGGACTGATGGGATTCATAGTATTTGAGCGTGAGGGCGGTAGGGCCATCAAATACTACCGCAGGGAAGCCACGGCCAAGAGCCAGGTCACACGCCACAACAGAGAAGTCAACGATCGCCAGTTCCGGTATCATGATGACCGTGAGTGGAGCTATCTCAGCTATCAGGACTACGAGGGAGTATTGATGGGCATGGACTATCCTGAGCTGAAGATCTGGGCGTTCTGCCGGGGCGGATAAATTGGTTGACAGATTGGTGTAGAGATCGTACAATAAGAACATGGACAAAGCAAACAACATCATACAATGGACGGGCACCCTATTCGTGCTACTGATGTATCTGGTGATGAACTTCTTCCCAGAGTTCGCACCCTGGAACATCACATTCGGACTGCTAGGGGCTGTAGCCTACTTTACTTGGACTGTGAGGGTAAAGAACTACCCGCAGATGCTGATCAACGCTGTGGCAATAGCCCTGTGCACTGGCGGGTTAATCCGGCATTTTGGTTGACAGTTTGAACAGTTGATCGTATACTATAAACACTTAAACAAAGGAGCGAAAGATGAACAAACGTATAAGCATTGGTTGGTTGTACTTGGTCACAGCCGTAATGATCGCAGTAGCAGCATACCCTTACTAAGGAGCGAAAGATGAAAACAAACACTGGAATGTTCTTGGTCATGCTGGGATTAGTCCTGACCATGTTTGGAGTAGGTGGAGTAGAGAACTCAATCACTGACAGTGAGCTGTTGGCCGCTGTGGCAGTCTCAGCACTAGGACTTGGGATCATGTGGGCAGGCACACTGGGTGTACGCAATGGAGAATACTATGACTAAGCAACAAGATCAAGAATACCTAGAGTTCATCCTCCGGGACACATGGCAGCAGCTCAAGCCCGCACTGATCATATATGCTCTAGTGCTCACCCTATACTGGACCCTAATAGCTTAAAGGCTCCCTTATGACTATACAACTACACGGACTAACCAAGCGGCAGCATGCACTAGCAGAGCTGCTGTGGAACTGCGATAGCCAAGCTGCTGTAGAGCAGCTCAAGCAGAGCCTACCCGGGGACACTAAGAAGGATGCCGAGACCGTACATCAGCTGATGATCGCTGCGGTCTTCGACCAGTATGAAGAGGTCACTGAGGACGTGCGAGAACTCATTGACAGCCTGAGGTAGTGGTGGTCGGTGGTGGGGCCACCATGGGGTGGGGGGCGTTAGTGTTAGTGTGTACTAACGTATTATAGCTTGGTATGGGGTTAAGAATCACCACCATGAATCTGTAAGTACTTCACCCTAAAAAATTTGCACGCAGTTTTTTACGCCTGTAGGACCCATTTCGGGCCCAGAATTTTCAGCCATTAAAAAAGGGCTTTAAGCCCCATTTAACTCTAGTCCACATACGTTCATGTATGTAGTACGCCACTGTCATCCATATGTTAATTACTATAGCACCAGTTAAGCCTGTAAAGTAAGCTGTTACTCCAGTAGCTACAATACGCCAGCTTATGCTTTTTACCACTGTTCTCCAATGTGATTCTGTCACTGTGTTCTCCTAGAAATATCACTCTCTAGGCAGTATTTATTCAGCGAAGATCCATTTCGGGCTAGCCCACTGCCACGTTAGAGCAAACAGTGTGTAATCCTGTTCCTCGGGCAACCATATCCATGCTTTGTAGTAAGTCAGTGTTTTACGGTAGTCAATGTGATACTGTAGACTCCACTCTAGCAAGTGTTGGTCTAGCACTGTGTTGAAATATAGGGCACTCTGACCACCAGCACCCGTGGGCAAATTGAACTCTATGTGCATACAGTTATTTAAGAATTTTGTAAATAATTGCATGACTACACAAGCACAGTTCTTTAAGCTGTTAGTTGATCATAGTTCTGAAACGGGCTTTGAATGTCCCGAGTCACTGTATTGGTATTTGAGTCAATTGCTAGACAGTCGCTTACGCCGTGTAGATCTCATACCTGATCCTTCATTTGCTGAACGCTACTTATTGTTATATCAAGAAGTCAATTCCGCAGCGTTCAAAGACTTTGCTGATACCTGCTTGTTCTTTACATCACTATTACCAGAGTACGGACAGCGTAGAGGACTGAGCATGGACTACTATGCTACTCTGGGCATAAGCACATACTATGCCTTGGGTGACATGGTCGCAGATCCCAGATTCACTCAGCTGGGCAACTGGTTTTATTCACTACAGAAGTTCTTAAACTCTGCTATAAAACCAGAGCAAAGACTACAGCTATTCCCAATATAACTAGGGTGGGTTTTAGTAGTTGATATACTGTCCAAGCTGTGACTACTAGACTGAATTTTATTGCGTCGATCATACTAATAGTTATCATTCGGGCAAGGTAGGGCACTGTGAGCGACTGGGTCGGCGAGCATGAATAATATGCGTAGATTTCAGCCAAGGAAAAATTGCTTGCAACCGCTAGCTACCGCTGCTGCTTCGCAGCTCTAAAAATCGCGGAGGCTCCGCCTATTACCACCAACCCAAGCTGCGACCAAATCCAAACACATGTATGTGCATGAAGTATATGGTCATTACCAAGGGCCAGCCCGCACCTCTGCGTAGGAAGGATAGTGTAGAGAATACGGCACCCACGAAGTTTATGGGATAGATTATCCACATTTCTGGACTGTGTGCTGTTATGGCCAGCATGGTGGTAGAAGTGAACAGACAGATCGCAGATATGGTTTCATACCAAAATGCCCTGCGATCACTTTGATAAGATCTTACCCAGAAATCTCTGGTAGCTGTGAACAGATTCATCTATACAGATAGTTCACTGATCGTTCGTTGACTCGCCATTTTTCCGCACCGTTTTTAAGGTGGAAGCGTTCAGCCATTTCAGTCTTTGGACTCAATGTCACATAGGTTTTGACTTCTGGATGTGTTTTCTTGATCTCGGCCTGTGCTTCTTCTATGAGTCTGCGTCCCGCACCTGCGGCATATGACCATATGGTGTAGAACACTGCTGTGGTAGTGTTTACTGCGGTATTGGTAAGATCTTCTACTTCTGTGGGCACTGATTCCAGGAATTTCACACAGGTCACGGCCAAGGGTGTGTCGTCTTCTGATTTCAGCACGAATATCTCTGAATTGCTGTTGATTCTCTGTTCTAGGGGAATTTCAGGTCTCACAGGGTCGTCCTTGATCAATCTTGTGAGATCGTCCCCTAGGTCTCTGATGATGTGTAGCATGTTGCTGTTCCCCTGTTATATACAGGTATTTATAATCTGCTACTATTATTTGCGATTTTCTAGACTCAGTTCTGAATCTTCCAGTTCACGGATACGCTCAGCAAGTTGATCTATCAACCCCGATCTGCGTAGTTCTTTGAATACGAGATTTTCTGTTGACCATTCGCCCGCACGTTCTAGGCCCGCTTTACGCATCTTGGTCACACGATCTTTGACACGATTTAGCTGATCTAATCTGGAGTTGTCTAGAGCCAGCTGTATCAATCTGGTAAGATCCTGATACTTGGCATCTACGGCATTGTCGTCTATGGTGGGTTCTACTTTTTCGGGTTGGATCACCCATGTGTCTGTGGTGAGACTGTAGACACCCGTAGAGTGATGCGGTTCGTCCTCGCCCTGGACATAGCACTCTACTTCATGTCCTCGTATCATGATGTTGTGCTGTTCTGACCATAGGCTCTTTTTAGCAGAATACAGCTCGCGATCTTCGTCTGTGGGAGTGCCGGGAACTATGAGATGTAGGTCTAGATCGGAATGGCTGGTCCAGGTATAGTTAGCGTTAGATCCTGTCACAGTGATGTCTTTGACAGGCAGATCTATGCCCACGAAACGCTCAAAATGATCAGCGATCTTTAGTAGATGCTGTTTTACTTCGGGATCTAGCTCACCGTCACGCCACAGTCGAGGATTTAACTCTCGATTAACAGTAACTGACACACGCTCTAACAGTTCTCTCAGCAGCATCTAGACTCCGTACTTGTTCTTTTTTCTTTGGGCTACAGGGCTCTGCGTATAGGTATCCTGGGGCTCATGACTGCCACGATCTGCGGCTAATTTGCCCTTGTGCCCAGTCTGGCGAGTAGCACCTTTGATGATCTCTTCCTCTTCAGGAGTATATGCCACTATCACAGCATGATTGCTCACAGGGCCTTCCGGGTAGGTCAGAGTGTGATCTGCCATGGCCATGCCAAATCTATAGGCAGCATAGGGGTTAGCAGAGGGCATGGTAGGAAAATGGAATGTGGTACTCATCACCGAGCTTTTACGCTGGGGGAAAGTACGTTCAGTGATAAATTCTTTTGCACGCATCCATTATTTAGCCCACTTTAGCTGATAATTTAATAATGTATGTTCGTTGTAAAATTCAGCGATCAAACGACAGTAAACGTCTCTGCGTTCCAGTATGATCTGGCAGTCGTATCGTGACTGTTTGAGCAACCACTGGGTCTGATCCAAACCTATGGTCTTGTGTACTTTGGGCCAGTCAATTTCGATGTTTTCTTCTTCTTGAGGCAACCACTTCAATAGCTCTACTGCTTTACTCTTCATCTTGTGTTAGGTTATTGATAAACTGTTTGAGTTTGGTGCTTTCTACTATGGCCTTGGGTGCGGGTGTTAGACTGCTGCCGCGATTGGGATCTATGACGCCATCTTCGTCTACCACTGTGCTGGTGCGTGATTTGATCTGATTGATGATCTGGCTGCTACGCATCTGGCTTTCCTGTTCCTGCTGATCCTCTGGTAGATCAGTGATTCTCAGTGTCTCGATATTGTACTCTAGATCTATCTTTTGTCCTACACCGCTTGAACTACGAGTCTTCATCAGCTGTAATTGATAGCGACCACGCTCACGCATAGCACGGCTGGTAAAGATACCAAACACATTGTCTGCTGTCTGGATCTTTGACAAACCACCTGAAATGTGGCTGTGATCAAATTCTACTTCTTCAACAGCCCCACGATTCAACTGTGCCGCTGTAACGAACACACACTGTTTCTCCATGGCTAGATTACGCAGTTCTTCTGATACGAATTTGTCTTTGATAAACAGGTCCGCTGGCGAAATCTTCTTAGAGATAGGCATCAATAGATCCATATAATCCACTAACAACACATCTACACGACGTCCAACTTTGATCTCATATTCTTTGATATAAGCACGTATGTCGTTGACAGTCTTACCTGATGGCATGTATTTGACTTGGAATAGTCCTGCTTTCTTGCCCACGAGTTTGACCTTCATCTCGATGTCATCGATGTTTCTAAAGATCTCTTTAGTGGGCACACCTGTGAGCATAGAATCGATACGCATACTGACCAATGCTTCTGAAAGTTCCAGTGTTAGGTATATCACGTTCATACCATTCAACGCCCAGTTCACTCCAAGGTTGGCTAAGAACAGACTTTTACCAGCACCAGATCCGCCTGCGAAGATATTCAGTTCTCCACGATTCATGCCGCCAAACAGTTTACGATCCATGCTGGACCAACCTGTACTGACCTGCCCATTCTTGTCTTTGAGTCCCATCAGACGTGCTCTAGGATCAGCGAAATAATCTGTGCCCATGTCTCGAGCCAGACCAATCTGTACAGCTTCTTTGATCTTAGCTTCTACCTGACCGTAGTCATGTTTTTCTAATAGATCAGCTGATTCAATGATAGCACGTTCTAGACTCTTATGACGAGTAAACTGTTCAAATTCATCCATGAGCCAATCTAAGTGTCCATCTTTGAGCTCTCCAGGGTCTTTTAGATCTGTGCCGCAACTGGCATTGACCATCTCAAACTCTGGCAATACTGTATACTGCTCTGCGTATTTGTGTACGAATTCCGCGGCTTCTTGTAGTTTTCTATCAAATAGAGTACTGTCGAAAATACCTTGGCAGCGAACGAATGTCTCCGCATCTGCCAACATCATTTCTAGATATAATTTCTGTACGTCGTAATCGTAATTCTTAGTCATCGTTTTTCTTTGAGAGTAAATTTACTTACCACAT
>CAZLBA010000049.1:0-20266 GCA_964557555.1 uncultured Beijerinckia sp. | reverse complement strand
TGCCGCGCAGAATCGGATCATTGCGATGCGTGATGCAGGTGATTCGCGCGCAAGGCTTAGGCGACTTGTCGCCTGCGACATAACCGGTGAATTCAGCGAAGGGGCCTTCCATCACATAGGTTTCAGGATCAAGCCCGATCTCGCCTTCAATCACGATTTCCGCGCTTGCGGGAACATGCAGATCAATCGTCTCGCACTTCACCAGTTCAACTGGCGCGCCGCGAATGGCGCCCACCACATCAAATTCGCTGAGGCCCTTGGCAACAGGCTGGCCCGCGCAGAAGCCCATGGAAGGCTCCCAGCCAATCACGAAGGCAATCGGCATTTTGGTGTGGCCAGCATTCTTCCAGGCGGTGAAGTGATGGCCGATATGCTGGGCGCGCCACAGGAGGATCGGAATTTCCTTCGGGCCAGCGACCATGCCGCGATAGATGCCGACATTCACAACACCCGTCATCGGGTCCTTGGTGATGCAAGCCGCGTAGGTGATGATGTAACGGCCGCCGTCAACGCGGTTCCAGATCGGCGATGGGAAGTCGAAGAGATTGACCTGATCGCCCTTCAGGATGTTTTCCTTCACGGGGCCGGTTTCGACGATTTTCGGCTCGATGCGCTGGGTGAGAAGGTCGCGCCCCACCTTCACCAATTCGCGCGGATGGGTGTCAATCGGCAGGCCCAGCATCATGTTCAGGCGACGATAGCTCGACAGGCCACAACCGAAGATCTTGCCGCAGCGGCTATCAGGCTTGTTGTAGTCCTTGATGTTGTTGAAGAGCAGGGCAGGGCCATCGCCAGCACCTTGGGCGAGGCGCATGATGGTGCCGACTTCCACATTCCAGTCCACTTCAGCATTCACCTCGCGCAGCTCACCGGCCTTGCGCAGCGCGTCAATCCAGCCCCTGAGATCCCCGAAGGCTGTGGGCTTACGCTCGATGGTCATGGTTGTGCTCCTACCTGTGCTGGCCTGCGCGGCTTGTCTGATGTGTGTTTATCCCGGTGCGCAGATCAGCGCATCGGTGAGCGCGACCGGGTCTTTTGGTATTCAAGCACCAATATTACCGTTTCGCAATGCCGAAGCCCGATTTTACCCGGCCTGAACGCAGCCGGAGGGCCTGTGGAGAGCCTCTAGCGGGGCCGGTTTCTCGCAGGGAGGGAAATTCAACATCCCCGGTAAGCGAACGAAAACCCGTCCTCACGAGAATTTTGGTGCGCCGAGCGAATTGTCGCGGGCAATTCTGGACAATTAATGCCGCTTTTGCCTTTACCGCCCTTCGGGCACATGTTAATCACCCTCTTCGACAGGGGTGAAAAAACGCAGCCACCCCCACTTTCGTCAACGCAAGCTTGAATATTCAGGGAAGGACGAGGCAATGCAGGCACCAGAGAAGACGAAGCATCTTCGCGACCTCCGCAGCACGCTGGAGTGGCTCGACAAGCAGGGCGATCTGGTCCGCACCACCAAGGAGATCAATCCCGATCTCGAATTGACCGGCTTGCAGAAGCTCATGGATGGCGGCTGCCCGGTGCTCTTCGACAATGTGAAGGGCAAGCCCAATCATCGTCTGCTGACCAATCTCTTCGGCTCGATCGAAGTGATGAACAAGATGTTTGGCTGGGAGAGCGATCGTGAGCGCACCGTGAAGCTCGCTCAGGCGCTTTCAAAGCCCCTGCCGCCGGTTGAAATCCCGCAGTCGGAAGCGCCTTGTCAGGAAGTCGTCATTGAGAAGCCCAATGACGTGAATCCCTATCTCGTTCCGATCCGCCACACCGAGCTTGAGGCTGAACTCACCATCGGTTCGGGCATTCGCCTCGTGTCCGGCAAGGAATTCGGCGGCGGTACGGACGTTGGCTACAACCGCATGAACTTCCGCTGGGGCAATGTCGGCACGTTCCAGATCTCGCCTGGTTCGCATATGTGGCAGGTGTCGAGTGATGCGTTCCGCGCCCGCGGCGTTGTGCCCATGACCATCAATTTCGGCGTTCCCCCGGCAGCGACGCTGCTGGCAGGCGCGGCCTTCGACTATGTCATCCTTCCCCATGGTTGCGATGAATTGGGCGTCGCCGGCGCTGCTCAGGGCTTCCCGCTGCGCACTGTGAAGGCGCGCACGGTGGACGCGCTCTCTCTTGCTGACGCGGAAATCGTTCTTGAGGGTTATCTTGACCCGCGCGATACGCGCTTTGAAACCGCAGAAGCGGAAGCCGACAAGTCGCAGGGCCGTCACCACTTCCACCCGGAATGGGCGGGCTATATGGGCAAGTCCTATAAGGCGCCGACTTTCCACGTTACCGGCATCACCATGCGCAAGCCTGAGTCGAAGCCGATCATCTATGCACTCGGCGCGCATACGCTCGACGAGCACAATATCGACACCTCGATCCGCGAAGCGGCGATGTTCGAATTGTGCAACCGTATGCAGCCCGGCATCATTCAGGACGTCAACATTCCTTATTGCATGACGGACTGGGGTGGCGTGATCATTCAGGTGAAGAAGCGCAACCGTATTGAAGAAGGCTGGCAGCGCAACTTCCTCTCGACGCTGCTCACCACCTCGCAAGGCATGCGTGTCGCGATTGCCTGCTCGGAAGACACCGACATCTATTCGATGGACGAAGTCATGTGGGCGATTACGACCCGCGTTAATCCGCGCACGGACATTCTCAACCCGTGCCCCGGTGGCCGTGGCCAGACCTTCATGCCGGCTGAACGCATGACGGCAGGCGACAAGGAATGGACCGCGACCAATACGAGCTATGAAGGCGGCATGGGCATCGATGCCACTGTGCCTTACGGCTATGAAAGCGACTTCCTGCGTCCGCAATATCCGGTCGGCAAGGTGAAGCTCGAAGACTTCTTCACCAAGGACCAGATCAAGAATGTGAAGGACCGCATGAAGGGCTGGACGGAGCTGCTCGCTCGCACCGGTCACTGATCGCGTTCTAACGGGAGGAAGACATGTCGAACGTTTTCGGTCAGCATGAACTGGCCCTGCCGTTCCGTTCGACCGCTGATATCTTGACGGGATATGCCAAGCGCGATCCCGCCAAGACGGCGATCGTGGATCTCGATCAGGGAACCAGCATCACCTTCGGTTCGCTCAATCAGGCGAGCATTGATGTTGCAAGCGACCTCAAGCGCCGTGGTGTCAATCACGGCGACAAGGTTGTGGTGTTGTCAGATGAAGTGCTGGAAAAGCTCGTCATCTGGTTTGCCGTGTGGCGCATTGGCGCGGTGATCTGCCCACTCAATGTGGAGCTGAATGCCGAGCATGTCGCCATGCTCACCAATCTGATCGGTCCCAAAGTGGTCCTGATCCACAAGGATCTCGATCGCGCCTCTTTCACAGCCGGCGTCAAGGCGCCGGTGACTGTGTTTGGCGACTGGAGTGATGATGTCGCCAAGGCTGATCCAAGAGACGATTACTTCAAGTCGGTTGGGCGCAATCGGGACGGGGACAAGCTGACCGAGCGCAACAAGTCTGAAGATATCTGCTGCATGTTCTGCACGTCGGGCACGACGAGCCGTCCGAAGATCGTTGTCTATGATCACGCGGCTTATTGGCTGAGCGGTCTTTCGACGCTCGACATTCTTGGCCTGACCGAGAAGGACAATACGCTTGAGTATCGGTCCTTCGGCTGGAACTCGGCGCAGATCTTGAGCTTGATGCCCTTCTTGCAGACGGGCTTGACGATGCATATCGCCAAGCGCTTCTCGCATTCGAAGTTCTTCGAGTGGATTCAGAAATATAATCTCACCTTCGCGGCTGGTGTGCCGACGGTGGTGAATATGCTGCTCAATAAGCCATTGGGTTACACGGCGAAGGACATTCCGACGCTGCGTTTGATGACCTGCTCGACAGCGCCGCTCTCTGGTGAACAGTGGAAGCGCTTCGAAGAAATGTATGGCGTCACCCTGCTGCAGCTCTACGGCATGTCGGAAGCCGGGTGGATTTGCGGCAACCGCCACTACAAGCGCAAGCTTGGCACGGTTGGACCGCCAGCCAAGCATCAGGAATTCGCCATCGTTGATGAGAATGGCAAGACCTGCCCGCCAAATGTGGAAGGCGAAGTCACCATTGGTGGCCCACAGACGGCGATCGGTCTGTTGAAAGATGATGGCACGATTGATCCCGTGCGTGGTCTTCGCATCAAGACGGGCGACCTGGCCGAGATGGATGAAGAGGGCTTCGTGCGCGTCACGGGCCGTACCAAGGATCTCATCATCCGCGGTGGCATGAACATCTCGCCAGTTGAAGTCGATGAAGTTCTGCTCGCTTGCCCCGGTGTTGCTGATGGCGCATCGGTTGGCGTGCCAGACCCCATCTATGGCGAAGAAGTGGTCGGCTTCGTCGTTCCCAAGCCCGGCACGACGGAAGAGCAGGTCATGGAATTCTGCGCCTCCAAGTTGCCTTTGCCCAAGCGCCCGAAGAAGCTTTTCCTTGTGGATGAGCTGCCCAAGAGCGACCGTGGCAAGGTGCTGCGCGATAAGCTCCGCGAGGAATGGGTCCGCCGCACCGGCGCTTAAGGGGGAGGCCTGATGGCCAGAGAAACATTTGACGGCTTCTATGTGGAAGTCGATGCAGCTCGCGAGCGCGCCGATGTCGTGCTTGCGCGCCCTCCGCTTAATGTCATCTCGATGGTTGCGCGCGATCAGTTGCGCGCAACTTTCGAAAAGCTCGACGCGAATGATAGTGTGCGCGTCATTGTCTTGCGCGCCGAAGGTGAGCATTTTTCGAGTGGCGGCCAGATCAGCGGCTTCCTCGATGCTTCGCCCGAACATGTGTCAAAACTTGCCTGGAACATTGCGGCACCCCAGCGTTGCAGCAAGCCGGTGATCGCGGTCAATCGCGGCTATTGTTTTGGCGTTGGCTTCGAGATTTCGCTGGCCTGCGACTTCCGCCTTGTCTCCGAAACCTGCCTCTATGCGCTGCCGGAGCAGAAGCTGGGACAAATTCCGGGCTCAGGTGGTTCTGCACGTTTGCAGAAGATGATCGGCATCACGCGCACAAAAAACATCGTGATGCGTTCGCTGCGCATCAACGCGACCAAGGCGGTTGAGTGGGGCATTGCGACTGAGAAATTTGCAGACGCAGATCTCGAAAAGGCAACTGACGCTTTGGTCGATGAGCTGCGCACTTTCTCGCCGCTCGCACAACGCACCGCCAAGAAGCTGCTCAATGATACGGAAGAGGCGAGCCTCTCCATGGCAATTGAGCTCGAAGGCCATTGCTACAGTCGCCTGCGCACATCCGATGATTTCCGCGAAGGTGTGCTGGCCTTCGGTGAAAAGCGTGCACCGAAGTTTAAGGGAACGTGACTTCGTTTCCACTTCTCCCATTGGGAGAAGGTGGCCGTGGATACGGCCGGATGTGGAGATCGGGTGTAAAACCAGAGAGGCACCCCATCGTGGTGCCTCTTCTTGCATCTCCCGGTCCCCTCCTCAGTCAGCATCCGCTGGCTGCTCCTCCCAATGGGAGGAGCGGGAGCTTTTCTTTGAAAGGTCGCAATCTGCGTCGCGCATCCTTCTCCCTATGGGAGAAGGATGCGCGCGGTTCTGCGCGCGTAGCGTCAATCAGCCCGGCGTGATGGCTTCAGCAGCCTTCTTCACCACATCTGCTGGCGTCTTGTAGAGCCGCTCGATCAGTTCCTGCATCTTTGCACCGCTCATCGGCTGGTTGATTTCCATCTTCATGCGTTCGGCTTCCGCAAGGAATTCCTTGTCAACCATCATCCGGTCGAAGGCCGAACGCAGAGCTGCCAAACGGTCAGCCGGGATTCCGGGAGGACCGAAAATCGCCCGCCCCATGGAGCTTTGCGAGAAGATCAGCTGGAGCACTTGGCGCTGCTCATCAGTTTTCGCCAACTCAATCACAGTTGGAACGTTGGGCAGGTCCGGGTGACGTTCCAGAGCCAGCTGGATGAGGATGTTGACTTTCTTGTCACGCACCCAGTCAGGCTTGTTGGCCAGAATGGAGGAATAATTCATGCCGCCGATCCCGCTCACTTCGCCCCGCTCCATGGCAAGAGAAGTGGCAGCACTGCCTGCATAGCCCGGTATGACCTTGAACTTCAAACCAAGGATCCGGTGAAGGGCGACGGGGTAAACAACGCTCTGATCGGTCGCACCAGCGCCTCCGACGATCAGTTCCGTCGTCTCCAGATCTTGTGCCTTTTTCACCGCAGCATTGGCCCATGCCAGCGACACGCCGACATCTGCATTCATGCTGCCGATCCATGACAATTTGCGCGCATCATAACGGGCACCGCTCGTCTTGAAGAGGTCGCCTGTTCCGATGGAGCCGGGTCCAAGGCCGATCACCGTGCCGTCTTGCGGTTGCGCACCGGCAAGACTGTTGGCCATCACGATGCCCGCGGCGCCTGGCATGTTCTGGGGAATGACATTGGGATTGCCGTCGAGGAACCGGGACAGGTGGCGCGCGAAGAGCCGCGCATAAACGTCATAGCCACCACCCGCAGGGTGGCTGATGAGCATTTTGACATCCTTGCCTTTGTAGAAATCGGCGGGGCTTTGAGCCTGAGCTTCGGCCACAAGACATGTGGCACTCAGGACCAAAAGGGCGCCACGCACCGCCTGCATCACGCGCATCTGTTTCCTCTCCTTTTTTGCATCCAAACCCGTCGGGGAGCTTGTTTCTGGAATTATCATACCATTATACTGGAACCAGTCGAGATCACACAACATCACGATTTGGGAGGATGTCTTCAGTGGACAACGCCAAAATGCAGCCGCCTCGCAGCTATCCTGATTTGCATGACCACATCGTCGCGCTTGAAAAAGCTGGCATGCTGGTGCGCGTCGATCGGCCCATCAATAAAGATACAGAAATGCATCCGCTGGTGCGCTGGCAGTTCCGTGGCGGCATTCCTGAAAGCGAGCGCAAGGCGTTTCTCTTCACCCATGTGATCGACAGCAAGAACAAGAAATATGACATTGACGTAGTGGTCGGCGCGCTGGCGGCGAATCGCGAAATCTATCGCATGGGCATTGGCTGCGAACTCGACCAGATCGAAAAGACATGGAACCGGGCGACCAGCTCGCCCATCAAGCCAAACATCGTGGAAAATGCGCCCTGTCAGGAGATCGTCATCACCGGCGCCGATCTCGACAAGGAAGGCATGGGGCTTGATGGCATCCCGGTGCCGATTTCAACGCCGGGCTGGGACAATGCGCCCTACACGACGCTGTCGCAATATATCACCAAGGATCCCGACACCGGCATCCAGAACATGGGCAATTATCGCGGTCAGGTGAAGGCGCGTCGCCGTCTGGGCATGAATCCTTCGCTGGAACTGCGTCCGGGCATTTACAAACACTGGCTCAAATATAAAGAGCGCGGCGAAAAGATGCCGGCGGCTGTTGTGCTGGGCGCACCGCCTTGCATCACCTTCACTTCGACGCAGAAGATCCCGGAGCGGCTCGACGAGCTTGAAGTCGCCGGCGGCCTTGTCAATTCGCCCATCAATGTGGTGAAGGCCAAGACGGTCGATCTGCTTGTGCCGGCAGAGGCCGAGATCGTGATCGAAGGCTATATCGACACGGAATGGCTTGAGCCAGAAGCGCCCTTCGGTGAATCGCATGGCCATGTCAATTTGCAGGAATACAATGCCTTCATGGTGGTGACGGCCATTACGCGCAAGAAGAAGGCTGTGTTGACCTCGATCATCTCGCAGGTCACACCCTCTGAATCGAGCCTCATCAAGCGCATCTCGCTGGAGCCTTTGTTGCTCGCCCAGTTGCGTGATGTGCTGGGTCTGACTTGCGTGAAGAAAGTCACCATGCATGAGCCGCTGACGAATATCCGCAAGATCGTCACGCTCACCATCGAAAAGGGCACGCCGCGCGTTGAGATTTGGCGCGCGCTGAACGCCATGGCGACACAGCATCGCGCCATCGGCAAATTCATCATCGCGGTTGATGATGATATTGATCCTGATAATGCGGATGCGCTGCTTTGGGCTATGGCCTATCGCTGCAATCCGGCGCTCGACATGGAAATGGTCAAGCATCGCGATCAGGGCCATGGTCCACGCAGCCAGCGCAATGGTGGCGAAGATGCTTCGCTGCTCTTCGATGCGACGCTGAAGGAGCCCTTCCCGCCGATCTCGCTGCCGAAGCGCGAATATATGGAAAATGCCAAGAAGATTTGGGACGAACTCGGCCTGCCGCAATTGAAGCCGCAAGCGCCGTGGTTCGGCATTTCGCTTGGCGAATGGGGTGCGGAATTCGACGTGATGGCTGAGCGCGCGGTTAAAAGCGAGTACTGGATCACGGGCGACATCATCGCCCAGCAGCGCCGCAATGATCTGCAGATGAATACCGAGACGCGTTACGTCTTTAACAAGGACAAAGATAAGGATTGACCCTGTCTTCAGTTACTCCCCGCTTGGGGACCTTGCGGGACGGCTTTCGGGCCGTCCCTTTTTCTTTGGGTCAAGCTCGGCTAAAAGCGGCTTTGGGCGTTGCCGCCCGGAGGGGCTTTCATGCTGCGCATCTACAAGGCTTTCCTGAATTCCTGTGCGGGCTTTGCCTTTGGGCTGCGCAGGGAGCGCGCCATTCAGCAGGAATTTGCACTGCTCGTGACCGGCCTGCCGCTCGCGGTCTGGCTCGGCCAAACCGCGCTTGAGCGCGTGATGCTGATTGTTGCCATTCTGGCTGTTCTGTGTGTCGAATTCCTCAACACTGCCATTGAAAAATTATGCGATCATGTAACGCCTGAGCGGCACGATGCCATCAAGGCCATCAAGGATATGGGTTCTTCAGCCTGTTTCTGCGCACAGCTTTGCGCATTGGCCATCTGGGGCGTTGTCCTTTTGTCTCGCATGTAACGGATCCGACCATGAGCTTGCCCTCCATCTATGTCTCCCATGGCTCGCCGATGGTGTTGTTGAACAACACGCCCGCGCGCGATTTTTTGGCAGGCTTTGGTCGAGAGCTTGGCAAGCCCAAGGCCATTCTCATCTGCACCGCACATTTTGAAACCAATGTGCCGGCGCTGACGACGGATGAAAAGCCGCAAATGATTTATGACTTCGGCGGCTTCCCGCGGCCCCTTTTCGAGATGGTCTATGCCGCGCCCGGCTCGCCTGCTCTGGCGGAGCGTGCGGCAGAGCTGCTCGCGCAAAAGGGCATCAAAGCCTATGGCGTGCATGACCGTGGTTTCGACCACGGCACTTGGGTTCCGCTGAAGTTGATGTATCCTGATGCGGATGTGCCAGTGGTGCAGCTTGCGGTGCAGCCCAACAAGGATGGGCTCCATCACATGAAACTTGGTGAAGCGCTGGCGCCCTTGCGCGATGAAGATGTGCTTGTCATTGGCTCAGGCAGCATGACGCATAATCTTTATGAGCTAAGCCGGCTCGGTCGTCATATGGATTTGCCAACTCCAGACTGGGTGAAGACATTCGGCGAATGGGCGCATCAGGCGATCGAAGAAGGACGCCGGGATGACATTGCCCATTGGGATCAGCGCGCGCCATTTGCGCGCGAAAATCACCCCAGTCCCGAACATTTTCTGCCATTGCCTTTTGCCATGGGTGCTGCTGGCCCTGATGCCAGGGGCAAGCGTGTGCATAGCAGTTGCGAATATGGCGTGCTGATGATGGACGCCTACACCTTCGATTGAATGCGCCAGACCATGCGCTGCGCCTGAGTTGTGGCAGGCACCCGCGGCACATCATGGCCGCCTGCAAAGTTGACCAGAGCGGCAACACGCTCATCAATTGAAGGATGGGTCGCAAACCAGCCGCGCGTTCCTCCCGGCGCTGGCGTTTCAATGAAGAAAGCGCGCGCCTTTGGGGCAACCGCTGCCATCTGCGCATGACCTTCAATCTTGCGTAGCGCGCGGATCAGAGCATCCGGGTTTTTCGTGAGTTCGACTGCGCCAGCATCTGCAAGATATTCGCGTTTTCGCGAGATGGCGAGGCGGATGAGCAGTGAGAGGCCAAAGCTCATAGCAGCGATGAGAACAGCGGTGAAGATGCCAATCACGATCGGCAGAATACCTGGCCGTTCCTCGCTGTCCCGCCCCGCCTTGCGCAGGGCCTCACGCAACATAATGTCCCAATGATGCATGATGATGCTGCCGATGATGCCGATGAAGCCCACAAAGATTGTGGCCACCACCATCATCTGTGCATCGCGATTGCGGATATGCGTCAGCTCATGCGCCAGCACCGCTTCAAGCTCTTCGGATGTGAGCGTCGAAAGAAGGCCGCGCGTGACACTGATAGAGTGATCATCCTCCACAAGCCCTGCTGCGCAGGCATTCAGCGAATCGCTCTCAATGATCTTGAGTTGAGGCACATTCATGCCGCGTGAGATGCACAGTGCTTCCAGTATGGCATAAAGCTTTGGCTCATCGGCGCGCGTAATATTTTTTGCTCCTGTTGCCGCGTCCAGAATCTTGTGATGGTAAAGCACCATGATGATGAACCACAGGCCAAGCCCGATGGCGAGCCACGGGCTTTCGTTCACAAACCGGTCCAAGGCATCAGTGAACAGCTCGCCCACAGAAGAGGGTAGGTCGAACACCTCTCGCACAAGGCAGATGGAAAAATAAATCATCACGACTGTTGCTATGAAGCAAAGCATCAGCAGTGTCGTGCGGATATGGTTCGCACGAATATGCGAATAGAGGCCAAAGGCGAGCATGGGGATTAGAGCTTTACGACTGGAGGCGTTGTGGCGCTGACGCGCTCGCTGGCGGCTAGTTCGAAGAAGGGCTGCGGCCCAAAGCCCATCAAGTGTGCCAGAAACACACCCGGAATGGCTTCACGCGCCGAGTTATATTCTGCCGCAGCATTGTTGAAGAAGCGCCGCGCCGCAGCAATCTTGTCTTCCAGTTGGCCGAGTTGCTGTTGCAGATCCACGAAAGTTTCGCTCGCCTTCAGCTCAGGATAGGCTTCCGCCAGCGCGAAGATGCGCGAGACGGCCTCGGAGAGCGCATTTTCGGCTGCAACGCGTTGCGTGGGACTGCGCGCCTCCATCGCGGCATTGCGCGCTTCGATCACTGCCTGAAATGTATCGCGCTCGTGGCCCATATAGGCTTTAACGCTGCGCAGAAGATTGGGCACAAGATCATGGCGTTGACGCAATTGCACATCAATGTCGCCAAAGGCCTGACGGCACCGTTGCCGGGTGGAGACGAGGGTGTTGTAGCCCCAGCCGAGACTGAGAAAAATGACGGCGCAAAGGCCGATCACGATCCAAATGAACATGGCAAAAAATCCCGTCAAACAAACGCGGATTTGATAGCACAGCCCGCAGGGTTCTGCCACTCCCCACCATTGCAGCGAGGCCGGGGCCGCGCTAAACGGAAAAGATGAACACCAATCAGCGCCCTGCCGACCGCCTGAAAATCGCTCTCGCCCAGCTCGACTGCACGGTGGGTGACATTGAAGGCAATGCCAAACGCGTCCGCGAAGGCCGCGCCAAAGCGGCTGCTTTGGGGGCTGATCTCGTGATGTTCAGCGAGCTGTTTCTGGCGGGCTATCCGCCGGAAGATCTGGTGTTGAAGCCGGCCTTTCAGGAAGCTTGCCGCGCTGCTGTTGAGGCGCTGGCGCGCGAGACGGCGGATGGTGGTCCCGCCGTGCTGGTTGGCCTGCCATGGGTTGAGGAAGGGCTTTGCTATAACGCCTATGCGCTGCTTGATCAGGGCCGCATTGAGGCGGTGCGCTTCAAGGTCGATCTGCCTAATTACGGTGTCTTTGACGAGAAGCGCGTGTTCGCCAAAGGTCCGCTGCCGGGGCCGGTATCCTTCCGTGGTGTGCGGCTGGGTTTGCCGATCTGCGAAGATATTTGGACGGATGAAGTCATCGAATGTCTGTGCGAGACAGGTGCCGAAATCCTGCTTGTGCCAAATGGCTCGCCCTATTGGCGCGGCAAACATGATGAGCGGATTCAAATCGCGGTGTCACGTGTGCGCGAAGCGGATTTGCCGCTTGTCTATCTCAATCAGATTGGCGGGCAGGACGAGCTTGTTTTCGACGGCGCTTCTTTCGCATTGAATGCGGATTGTTCACTCGCTGCGCAATTGCCAGCCATGCAGGATGTGGTGGCATTGACGGTGTGGGAGGGTGATGGTGGACAGTGGCGCTGCGTTGAGGCTGAGCGCGCCGTGATCAGCGAAGGTGATGAAGCTGATTACGAAGCCTGTGTGCTGGGCTTGCGCGACTATGTCGAGAAGAATGGTTTTCCTGGCGTTGTAATGGGTCTTTCAGGCGGGATCGACTCAGCTCTATGTGCAGCCATGGCGGTTGATGCACTGGGCGCTGATCGCGTTCACTGCATCATGCTGCCATATAAATTCACCTCAGGTGAATCGCTGTCTGACGCGCAAGGATGCGCAAAGGCTTTGGGCCTGCGCTATGATGTGCTGCCGATTGCGCCTGCGGTGGAGGGCATTGAGGCCGTGCTGGCGCCACTTTTCAAAGGGCGGTCCCGCGACATTACGGAAGAGAATCTGCAAAGCCGGGCACGCGGGACATTGCTGATGTCGGTCTCGAACAAATTCGGTCCGATGTTGGTCACGACGGGCAATAAATCGGAGATGAGCGTCGGTTACGCCACCATCTATGGTGACATGAATGGTGGCTATAATCCGATCAAGGATCTCTACAAGATGCAGGTCTTCCGCCTGTGCGAGTTGCGCAACAAATGGAAGCCGTCCTGGGCGAAAGGGCCTGCTGGCGAAGTCATCCCGCAGAACATCATCGCCAAGCCCCCATCTGCGGAATTGCGCGAGAACCAGAAGGATGAGGATTCTTTGCCGCCTTATCCCGTCCTTGACGATATTCTCGAATGTCTGGTCGAGAAGGAGATGCGCGTGTCCGACATCGTGGCACGTGGGCACGATCTTGAGGTGGTGAAGAAGATCGAGCGCTTGCTCTATATTGCTGAATATAAGCGCCGTCAGTCAGCGCCGGGTGTCAAGGTCACTCGAAAGAACTTCGGCCGCGACCGCCGCTACCCCATCGTCAACCGCTTCCGCGATCAGGGCCAGAGCGTCCAACAACCCGACGCAACCATCGCGCCGAAGAAGGTGAGCGGTGGTGCGGAGCGGTTTGAGGAGTAGGGATGGGCGACCTCACAAAGAGAAAGGCCGCCCTTTCGGACGGCCTTTCCATTGTCATGACCGCGGCCCGGTTGGGCACGAGGCGCCGCTCACGCGGGGCAGTACTCCGCATAAGCAGGAGTCCAGATCCCAAATTCCGACGACCGCGGTTGAGGACAATGAGACACTGGATCACCTCCTTTCGGTTGTTGACGACAGGATGAGTATGAATCTGATTCGTGTTTTCTCAAAGGCATCAAATGCCTCTTCAGCTAGCTTGGCTGCATGGATTGCAGGCTTTGTGCCCATGGCCGGTGCTCAGGGAGGAAACTTTTTGACCCATGCCCGTGTTGCATGATCTCAACTGTTGGAGGTCTGCATGAAAGCCCTCAATCTCATCACGCTCATGCTCATCATTGCAGGTGGCCTCAATTGGGGGCTGGTGGGTGCCTTCGAATTCGATCTGGTCGCCACGATTTTCGGGGGCGAGGAGACGGCGGGCGCGCGCCTCACTTATGTGCTGGTGGGCATCAGCGCGCTCTATCAGCTCATTCCGCTGGCTCAGGCCTTTTCCGTCGGGGAGGTCTATGCCGAGGGGGCGCGATCGCGCTTCTGACCGGGCGCTTAACATTTTGCCCCTGATGGGCCAGAAAGGGGCTCCCGCATATGCGGGAGTCGCTTTTCAGGGCATTCCATGCGCATCCCAACCGTCCGCTTTGCACCATCCCCCACCGGCCGCATCCACCTTGGCAATGCGCGCACTGCCCTGTTCAACTATCTTTTTGCCCGTCGTCATGCGGGGCGCTTCATCCTGCGTTTTGATGACACGGATCTGGAGCGGTCGCGCGAGGAATATGCACAGGCGATCGAGGTCGATCTTGCCTGGCTCGGGATCACGCCCGATCTGACGGTGCGCCAGAGCCAGCGCTTTGCCCTTTATGAGGCAGCCGCCGAAAAGCTGAAGTCCATGGGCCGGCTTTATCCCTGTTTCGAAACGCCGGAAGAACTGGACCGTCGCCGCAAGCGCCAGATCGGGCGCGGCCTGCCGCCCGTTTATGATCGCGCTGCCTTGCAGCTCAGCGACGAGGACAAGGCGCAACTCATCGGGCAGGGGCGCAAGCCGCATTGGCGTTTCAAGCTGGATCATCGCACGATCAAATGGTCAGATCTCGTGCGCGGCGAGAGCCATATTGATTGCGCCTCGCTGTCTGACCCCGTGCTTCAGCGCGAAGATGGCAGCTGGCTTTATACGCTACCCTCTGTCGTCGATGATATTGATCTTGGTGTCACGCATGTCATTCGTGGCGAAGATCATGTCACCAATACCGCTGTCCAGATCCAGCTGTTTGAAATTTTGGGCGATGTCGCCCATGTGCCCGTCTTCGCGCATCACAATCTTCTGACCTCGTCATCGGGTGAGGGTTTGTCGAAGCGCTCGGGCGCACTCTCCATCGCTGGCTTGCGCGAGAGCGGCGTTGAGTCGCTGGCTGTGGCAGCCCTTGCAGTGCTGACAGGCTCGTCCGATGCGGTGCAGGCTGTCGGCTCGCTGGATGAGCTTCAGGTCAAGTTTGATATCACCCATACCTCCCGCGGGGCGGCAAAGTTTGATCCCGCAGAGCTGAACGCGCTCAGCGCGCGTACCCTTCATGCTTTGCCTTATGAAGCCGTGCAGGATCGTCTGGCTGCGCATGACATTGCCGGCCACAAGGCGGAACCATTCTGGAACGCGGTGCGCGGCAATCTCACCACCTTCCTTGATGCCGTCACCTGGTGGCGGGTGGTTGAGGGTGAGATCGAGCATGTGCATGAAGATCGTGAACTGATCGAGGCCGCGAAACAATTGCTGCCCGCGGAGCCGTGGGATCAAACCACCTTCAGCCAGTGGAACACTGCGATCAAAGACGCTACGGGCAAGAAGGGCAAAGCACTGTTCCACCCGCTGCGCATGGCGCTGACAGGGCGCGAGCAGGGACCCGAAATGGCTGCCTTGTTGCCGCTGATTGGTCGCGCCAAAGTCTTGGCGCGTCTTACCTGAGAGTGGCCGCCGGCTGCGGCTGCGGTGCTGCGCTGTTCGTCGTGTTGCGCTGATTGGACGGAGCAGGCTTGGGCGCAGGTTTGGCGGGGGCCGGTTTGGCCGCCGTCGAGTTTTGCTGACGCGGGGCCGGGGCCGGTTTGGCGCGCGACAACTCTTCCGACTTCTGCTGCGTCACGATAATGTCGCCGGGCGTGCGGCCGAGCAGGACTTCTGCATCAGCGAGTGCCTGAACCCAGCTTTTGTCTGCCGGTTTGCAGGTGCAGGTGGGGTCATATTTGGTGCGGAACTTGAACGCATTGGGCATGGAACGATAGGGCTGCCCATCAAGCCCCACAGCATCATCTATTTCCGCATTGGGGGCCGATGTGAAGACGCGGGTCTCTACATTGGGACACAAGGCGCGGCACATATCCACGAGACCTTCAGCGCCGCCCTTGCGTGAATTGTTGGAGAGCGGGAAGAAGCCGCCATCACAGGTGCGCACGCAAACAGCCTTCGAGCCCGCACGCGGCCCCGTATCATCAGGCGCTTCGCCAGGCATTTCGCTACCGCCGAACAAACGGTCGAGGAAGGTGTTACGCTGGCGCGGTTCGCCAATACGGCAGAAGGAATTGTAGCGGGCGAGCAACTCTTCGCGGTTACCGCCGGTGGAAGCCTGACGCACCTGAGCTTGCAGGGTCGCGATATTGTCGCGCATCCGCTGCATCTGCGCCTGCAAACCATTGCATTGAGCGGGCGGCTGGCTACCGAAGAAAAGGAAGGGCTTGTTATAGCATCCGATGGATTGGGCGTAGCTCTGCGTGCGCTCCAGCTCATATTGCTGCTTGCGGATTCCATCCTGATAGGCGGCGAGCGCATTCTGGTCTGGCTGGGTCCCGCGATTGATCTGCTCCAGAAGCCCATTGCAATCCACAGCCTGCGCCAAAGCACCGAGGGTGCTTGCGAGAAGCGCCAGGCCCGCAAGGGTCAGGCGACCGCTGCGGCGTGCAGACGGAATAGCGGTCATCTTGTCCTCTGGCTGTCACGGCCCCGGCGGGGTCGAATCCGAATAGTGAGAGCGTCTGCTCTTCTATCTCGTCCGGCTTCGTGACCGCAATGAGGCGAAAAGCTCAGCGGCAGGCGATCACGAGGTCATCAGCCCGGCTGCGGGGGGTCCGGCTGATGGAAATACTGGCCGTCAAATCCGCGGCAAGCCCGAAAGCGGTCGCCTCCGCAAAGCCCTGCGACTTGCAATAGGCGTCGGAAATCGCCTTCCCACAGGCGGCCTTGCCCGAAAAACAGTCCGAAATCCCGTAGCCTTCCGCCGCCGAGATCACGAAAATCCGGGGTTCGGCGGTTGCGGGTGCCACGCTCAGGGGGAGGGTTGAGAGGCCGAAAAGGCCGAGGGCGAGGGCGCGCGAAACAAGCTGGGGCGTCATGGCTACCATAGGGGCGGGGAGACCGCGCCACCATCGCCTGCGTCGCTGAAGAATTGTTTAACGCTTGCCGGCCTCAGGCGGCTTTCCCGACCACGATGGATAAAGTCCGTCCAAGTGCTGCAAAGGCCCGCTCGATCTGGTCAAGCCGCGAGCCATCGGCGCCGTTTCATCTCGCGCTTGACGAAATCCGCTCCCCGGATCATGGTGCGGGCCATGACGCACTCGGTCCTCATCTGCCGGATCATTATTATCAGCTAGCGTAATCGCTGGCCGGTGCTGTCTTGTCTTCACAACAAGGTCCGCCACCCGAGCCAGCGAGGCTCGGAGAACCTATGGCATTGCGACTGTATAATACGCTGACCCGCTCGAAGGAGGACTTCTCCCCCATCGACCCTGCGCATGTGCGCATGTATGTCTGCGGGCCGACGGTTTACGATCTTGCCCATATCGGCAATGCGCGCCCGATCATTGTTTTTGATGTGCTCTATCGCCTGTTGCGCGCCATCTATGGCGTGGGCGCGGTGACTTATGTGCGCAACATCACCGATGTTGATGACAAGATCAATGCGCGCGCGGCTGAGCGCGGCATCACCATCCGCGAATTGACCGAGGGCACCAATGCCGTTTTCCAGAGCGATGTGCGCGCGCTGGGCTGTCTTGACCCTGATGTGCAGCCGCGTGCGACCGAGCATATCGCTGAGATGCGCGACATCATTGAGCGGCTGGTGGCAAAGGGTTTTGCCTATGTCGCGCAGGATCATGTTCTTTTTTCACCAGCTGCGATGGATGCGGCCAATGGCAAGCTGCCGCGCTATGGCAAACTCGCCAATCGCTCGCTGGATGAAATGATCGCCGGCGCGCGTGTCGATGTTGCGCCCTACAAGCGCGATGCAACCGACTTCGTGTTGTGGAAGCCCTCCAAAGAAGGCGAGCCGTCCTGGCCTTCGCCCTGTGGCATTGCGACAGAAGGCCGTCCGGGCTGGCACATCGAATGTTCGGCCATGTCCTGGAAGCGGCTGATCACGGATTTTGCAGGCAAGATCACATGCGATGCTGCGGATGAGAATGTCTTTGACATTCATGGCGGCGGCATTGATCTCGTCTTTCCCCATCACGAAAACGAAATCGCCCAGAGCTGCTGCGCCTTTGATGCATCACGCATGGCGAAGGTGTGGATGCATAATGGCTTCCTGCAAGTTGAAGGCGAGAAGATGTCGAAGAGCCTCGGCAACTTCGTGACCATCAACGAACTGCTGCACACGACCAATTTCGGCGGGCGCAAATGGCATGGCGAAGTGCTGCGCCTTGCCATGCTGCGCACGCATTACCGCCAGCCGATCGACTGGACTGTGAAGGCGCTCGAAGAGGCTGAAAAGACTTTGGATGGCTGGTATGCTGCGATTGGCGATACACAAGCCGGTGGCGAAGCTGCAAATGCAGTGCGCGATGCGCTGGCTGATGATTTGAACACGGTTGCCGCCATTGCCGAATTGCACAAGGCTGGCGCTTCGCTCAAAGCTTCCGCTCATCTGCTGGGCCTCTTGCAGCTCACCAATAGTGAATGGCTTGCCTTGAAACAGGCTGATCTCACCATCGACAAGGCTGAGATCGAGCAGCTGATCGCCGCGCGCCTCGCCGCGCGGGCGGCGAAGAACTGGGCTGAGTCAGACCGTATCCGCGATGAACTTGCAGCCAGGGGCATCGCGCTGAAAGACAGCAAGGACGGTACCACTTGGGAGGTGAAGCGATGAAAGCCTCGCTCCGGCCTTTCCTGAAAGAGGATGCAGCTCATCTGGCAGAGATCATGTGTGCCAGCATCGAAGAATTGACGCAGGACGAATATGACGAGGATCAACGCCTCGCATGGATTTCCGTGCTTGAAGATGGCGATGCTTTCATCAAGCGCCTCACGGATCAGCTCACCATTCTTGCCATTGTGGAAGGCGAGCCCGTTGGCTTTGCAAGCTTGCGCGGCAAGGATGAGCTGGACCTTCTCTTCGTGCATCCCGATGTGGTGCGGGAGGGAATTGGCTCCATGCTGGTGGATGCGCTGGAAAAGCTCGCTGCTGCGCGTGGGGCCACAACCATGCTGACCAATTCCAGCGAAACGGCGCGCCCTTTCTTTGAAAAGCGTGGCTATGCCGCACAGTCGCGCAACACGGTCATGATTGGTGGCGAATGGCTCGTCAATACAGCCATGCGCAAGGAACTCGGCGGACAAAAAGGAACGCTGCAATGAGCCGCGAACGCCTCTATCTTTTTGACACAACCTTGCGCGATGGTGCGCAAACAACGGGCGTGGACTTCTCGCTTGATGACAAGCGTAACATCGCCACCATGCTCGATGAGCTGGGTCTTGATTATGTGGAAGGCGGCTATCCCGGCGCCAATCCGCTCGATACGGAATTCTTCCGCAAGAAGCCGGTCAAGAAAGCCAAATTTGCGGCATTTGGCATGACGAAGCGGGCAGGGCGCTCGGCTTCCAATGACCCTGGCATTGCCGGCCTGCTCGAAGCCGATGCGGACACGATCACTTATGTGGCCAAGACCTGGGACTATCATGTGCATGTCGCGCTTGGTTGCAGCCTCGATGAAAATCTCGATGGCATCGCGGACTCCATCAAATATGCACGCCAGCACGGCCGCGAGGCGATCCTTGATTGCGAGCATTTCTTCGACGGTTACAAGGCCAATCCAGACTATGCTTTGCAATGCGCCAAGACGGCTCATGAAGCTGGTGCGCGCTGGATCGTCTTGTGCGACACGAATGGTGGCACGCTTCCCCATGAGATCGAGATGATCGTCACGGAAGTCGCCAAACATGTGCCTGGCTCGCATCTGGGCATCCATGCGCATAATGATACGGAAAATGCGGTTGCCAACTCACTTGCAGCCGTGCGTGCAGGAGCACGCCACATTCAGGGCACGTTGAATGGGCTTGGTGAGCGCTGCGGCAATGCCAATCTGACTTCGCTCATTCCGACCCTGCTGCTCAAAAAAATCTATGCGGAGAGGTTCGAGATCGGCGTGCCCATGGAGAAGCTCGCGCAGATCACCAAGATCAGCCATACGCTCGATGAGTTGCTCAACCGCGCGCCCAATCGCCATGCGCCTTATGTCGGCGCATCAGCCTTTGCGACGAAAGCTGGCATTCATGCGTCTGCGGTTTTGAAAGATCCGCGCACTTACGAACATGTGACGCCGGAGAGTGTGGGCAACCAGCGTCGCGTGCTGGTGTCCGATCAGGCCGGCAAATCGAATATCCTCGCTGAGCTTGAGCGCATCGGCGTTGACGTCGCCAAGAATGATCCGCGTGTGACGCGCTTGCTTGAAGAGGTGAAGGAGAAAGAAGCGCTCGGCTATGCCTATGAAGGGGCCGATGCGTCTTTCGAATTGCTGGCTCGCCGCATTCTGGGTCAGGTGCCGAATTATTTTTCGGTCGAACGGTTCCGCGTCAATGTGGAACGCCGGCACAATGCAGCGGGTGAACTGGCAACGGTGTCGGAAGCCATCGTCAAGGTGGTGGTGGATGGAGAAGAATTTATCTCGGCGGCTGAGGGCAATGGCCCTGTGAATGCGCTGGATTTGGCTTTGCGCAAGGATCTTGGCAAATATCAGCGCCACATTGCGGATCTGGAACTTCTTGATTACCGCGTGCGCGTTTTTCAGGGCGGTACGGATGCCGTGACGCGCGTGCTCATCGAGTTTGGTGACAAGGATGGCGCGCGCTGGTCAACGGTGGG
>CAZLBA010000048.1:20161-20527 GCA_964557555.1 uncultured Beijerinckia sp. | reverse complement strand
CGACGCCAAGGCGAAGGCCAAGGCGATCTCGGCGCGCAATAAGGGGAAGGCGAAATGAAGAAGCCCGTCTGGAAAACCGCCGACCCCACCAAGGGCGACAAGAAACTCTCCCCAGCCAAGAAGGCAGCGGCCAAGGCAGCCGCGAAGAAGGCGGGGCGTCCCTATCCCAATCTGATCGACAACATGGCAGCCGCCCAGAAAATATAATGACCCACAAAACCAAAAGAGCAGCCGCAGGATCGCGCCAAGAAGGGACTACGCGCCACCGTTGGCGAATGAAATCAGCTTCGCTGCCACGTCAGGAGACACCTCCTGCACGATCACCACGCGAACCTTGCCGGGTTCAACAACGTCCATCTTGAACGT
>CAZLBA010000048.1:19629-20151 GCA_964557555.1 uncultured Beijerinckia sp. | reverse complement strand
GACCGCGCAGGCCGAGCCCTGTTGCGATCTCTTCAAGGGAAATATTCAACATGACAGATAGTGTCACCGCACGGGACAATGGCGGATCTGTTCCTTCCTCGCCGGAGATGAAGCGCGAGACGCTCGGCTCTGCAACGCCCCAAGCGCGCGCCAGATCACGCTGTGAGTATCCTTTCGCTTTGAGCCCTTCGCGCACCCAACTGTTGCGATCGTTTCTGCGTGTCGGGCTCATGAGTTCCATCTCCATAAAGGTTTGGCGCTTGTACCTTGAATCCGACTACTATCCATTTATGCAAAATTTCTCGGCTTTATGAGGGCGAGGGCGAAGCAGCCGCACCAGCCATACTCGCTTCGCAATTGCGGGATGGACAGTCTCTCTCATTCGGACTTGAGGGCTGCGGTTTGGCAGTATCCGATGTGGAACCCAATATCGGCCGGTCGCTGATCCTGTCAATAAAGTGCTGTATCTTCGGGTGTGGATTGTTCAATCACCTGTGCGTATTTTTCTGAGTATCACAGGCA
>CAZLBA010000048.1:0-19619 GCA_964557555.1 uncultured Beijerinckia sp. | reverse complement strand
TAATTTTAAAACTCTGCTTCATAGAACGACCGGGAGCTTGTTGATCGATTTTGTGGTGTCGCGCTGGGCTTGCTGTGGCAGATATGATCGCTCGCGCGTATTGGCACTTGATGCTGAAATTACGCGTGAGAAGGCAAAGCGGTTGGCCTTGATGGATGGGCTTGATGCCTTGACGCTCCGCGCTTCCTTCGGAGGAGGCTTTGGTCTCTGATCATGCCATATATCGGGTCGAGGCGCTGGCGGATGATGGTGCTCTACTTCCTGCCTCTCGTGCCGCAGGAACCATGTTGATCCGGTCTGAGGCCCAATCGCTCATCAGTCGCGTGGCTCTGTGGCTGACGGGCCTGTTTCGTCGCGAAGCGCGAGTCGGGTGAGGCAAAAGCCTCGCTATTGGCTCTGCTTCAGGCGCGCAGGCTGTCTTTATCGGGGCGGCTGATCGGGCAGGTCCATGATGGGGGCATTTCAATTCCCTTCATGCCTACCCATATTGCATCCGTAGCCGCCCGGAAGGGAGAGCCCGGATGTATGACATGATGCATGGCGGTATGTTCGGCATGGGTATTGTCGGCATACTTCTCCTGATCCTCCTCGTGCTGGCCATTGCGGCTCTGCTGAAATATCTTTTTGGGAGTTCCAGATGATCAATCGACGTGGACTATTGGTGGCCGCAGCGGGACTGTTTACCGGTCCAGGTTTCGCAGCCACATTGCCACCGATGATCGTTCATAGGGATCCGAGTTGCGGGTGCTGCGGCGCGTGGGTGGATATCATGCGTGCGGCTGGCTTTGCAGTCACTGTCAAAGAGCACGGCCAGATGGATCGTGTGAAACAGTCTCTTGGCGTTCCTGCCGAACTTCAGTCGTGTCACACCGCGGAGATTGCGGGATTTGTTATTGAAGGACACGTGCCGCCTGCGGAGGTGAAGCGGCTTTTGGCCGAAGCACCAAAGGGCAGGGGACTTACCGTGCCCGGTATGCCCATAGGCTCGCCGGGGATGGAAGTAGCCGGAGCCAAGCCAGACACCTATTCCGTATTGCTCTTCGGTTCAGATGCGCCGTCGATCTTTGCCCGATATACGGGTTCTTCGCGCTTGTGAATCTTGCAATTGAATTGTTGTGCCACACGCTCTTGCCTGCGGTTTGCGCCTTTCAATTCATTTCATCAATACGGTCAGCAAGCTCGTCGCGTACTTTGACGAGAGGAGGGAGCAGGCGTTTAATGGCTTCGTCCCCACTCATGGCTGAAACGGCGAAGGTGATGCCAAGAGCGCCCAAGGGGCCGATCCGTCCGCGCAAGGCCACAGCGATTGTATTGGTATGAGCGAAGAAGCCCGGCGGTCGCAGAGCAAATCCTGACTTGCGGACGGACTCAATGCGGCTTGCGACATATTTGGGTTCATGCGAGAGCGCATCCATCGGGTCATCAGACCGACGCAAGGTTGTAAGAACGCCTTCGATGCCAGCATCATCAAGTGAAGCGAGATAAGCAAGACCAAGTGAAGTGTGAAGAACAGGAAGCCGAAGCCCTACTTTTGCGCCGTCAAAGTCCCACGGGCTCGTGCGTCGCGTTGTGTCGCGCAACAACATGCGTCCGAATTCATAGGTCGCGAAATCAGTTGGCCAAACGAGTTCTTGTTGCAGCTTTTCTAGATGGGGCTCAACAAGCTCTGTCAGCCAATCCTGATCTCGATATCCGATGCTGAGTTGTAGAACGAGACTTGTGAGCCGGTAGGATGCCCCATGTGCTTCGCGTCGCACATATCCGTCCTTCTCAAGTGTTTCCAGAATTCGGTAGAGTGCAGGCCGCGAAATCTTGCTCAGGCGGCTGATCTCCAGAACTGAAGCGTGACCTTTGCGGTTCAGCACGCGCAGCACTTCTAGCGTGCGCGACACGGCCCGCAAGGATGCACTGTCTTTTTCCTCCAAGGTGCCTCCCCTGTCCGCTATGCGGACATTCGCTCATCACCTGCTCGCCTGTTTCACGGTCTTGGCCAATATTCAAGACAGGATTGCCATAAAGAGCAACCTTGCAAAATAAGGGAGAGGCCCTTGGACGTGTTCAATGCGACTGCATTTCGTCCCATAGCTGCGCTTTTGAAGCGAAGCTGCTTGTTGGCTTCAAGCATTTGCTGCGGGGTTCTGGCGCTTGGGTCGGCCACTGCACAGACGCAGCCACCTGTTTCCTTTGCGGGCAAGCAATTGAGTGTCGCGCTGGGCTATGGCACCGGCGGCACCTATTATGCTTATGCCAAATTCATCGCTGACCATCTCGGCCAACATGTCGAAGGTAAGCCGAATGTGTTGGTGCAGTCGATGCCCGGCGCGGGTGGGATGCGAATGCTCAATGCTGCTGCCAAGCTCATGGCATCAGATGGCACGCAGCTCTTTGTGCCCCCCGACACAATGGTCATAAGCCAGACCATCTCCAAAGATGGTGGGCAATTTGATGCCAGGAAATTTCACTATCTTGCGACGATCAATCAGCAGAACAATGTTTTTGTGACGCGCCGTGATGTTGCGACCAAGCTGGATGATCTGAAGATCCGCGAGATCGTCGTTGGTCATTCCGGCATAGGTTCAGCCGGGCACATCATTCCGTCTGTTGCGAAAGACATACTCGGACTCAAGCTGAAGATGATTGCCGGCTATGAAGGGTCTCGCGACGGAATTCTGGCGCTTGAACGAGGTGAAATTGATGGCGCCATTTATGGATGGGAGACTTGGGAGCAAGCTGTCCCCCATTGGTTCAAGGGCGAGAATTCTTTTGCTGTCGCGATCTTCCAGACAGGTCCAAAGCGAGAGAAATCCTTGCCGGATGTTCCGCTTCTGCGTGACATGGCCACCGGGGATGACCGCGCATTGGTTGAGTTGACCGACACGCAAGTGGTGATTGGCCGTAGTCTCGCGCTGCCGCCGAATGTTCCCAAGGCACTTGTGGCGCAGTTCCGCGGAAGTGTTGATCGGATGGTGAACGATCCTGCTTTCAAAGAGGATGCTATCCGTCGCAAACTCATTCTCAACCCTCTCACGGGTGAAGAGCTGCAGGGGGCCATTGAAAGAGCCATCAATGCGCCATCGCCTGAACTGATCCTGCGCGCCAAGAAACTGCTTCAGTGAACAAGAGAGGATATTGTCATGGACGATCTGAGTTCAAAACCAGCTTATCAATATCTCACCGTCAAGAAATGCAGCCCAAATGTTGGTGCTGAGATAGGCAATATTGATCTCACCCGGCCGCTTAATGATGGTGAAATTGCAGAGCTGAAGCGCGCATTCACAGAGCATGGTGTCCTCTTCTTCCGCAATCAGAAAATCAGCTTTGATGATCACGCCCGTCTTGGCGAGTATTTCGGGCCGCTCGGATCCCATGTGGGTAAGAAGACAAATAGCCAGCCTAGTCATGATCCGCGCGTTCGCAAATTTCACTTTGACGAAAATAGTGAACGTATTTCCGGCAATGTCTGGCACACGGACCAGTCCTGTGCGCCGCATCCGCCGCTGGGAAGCATCCTGTACATGCATACGATCCCGCCGGATGGTGGCGGCGATACGATGTTTTCAAGCATGTATGCGGCCTATGATGCCTTGTCAGACCGTATGAAGGACTATTTGGAGGGTTTGACGGCACTGCATGATGGCGTCCCCACATTCGGAGATGGGACGCCGCGGGCAAGCCATCCGGTCATTGTTCGTCATCCTGAAAGTGGCAAAAAGCTGCTCTTCGTGAATGAGAGCTTCACGATGTATATCGAAAATGTTCCACGCCACGAAGGTGTGGGTGTGTTGCGTATGCTTTTCGAGCACATTCAGCGTCCGGAATTTTGTTACCGCTTCCGATGGGAACCACACTCGATTGCCTTCTGGGACAATCGCTGCATGCAGCATTACGCCACAGACGATTACTGGCCAGCAGTTCGTTCGGGCTATCGAGTGCAGATCGAAGGCGTTGTACCGCCGCAGGCACCCTGAACAGGCATGGCAAGGCAGACCAATGACAAATTCCTTCAATCTCTCTTTGCTGAAAGGCGTTGCCATTGGTCTGTGCTTGCTGGCCACTACGAGCATCAGCCGGGCAACTGAGTTCTATGCGGGCCGCACCATCACGCTTTATGTCGGCTTTGAAGCGGGTGGTGGCTATGACTTGTATGCAAGACTTGTGGGACGACACCTAGGCCGGTTTGTGGCCGGAGAGCCAAGAGTTGTCGTTCAAAACATGCCTGGTGCAGCGGGTTTGCGGGTTGCCAATTATGTCTATCAGGTTGCCCCCCAGGACGGGACGGCGCTTGCTATTGCAGCCGAGTCGATTGCGCTGGAACAAGCATTGCAAGGTGCTGGAACCGAATATGATGCAAGCCGCTTGAGCTGGGTTGGACGGATTGCACCAAGCGCATCAATCACATTTACCTGGCACAGTTCGAAAGTGAAAAATTTCGAGGATGCACGCCAGCAAGAATCCGTGATCGGTGCAACTGGTGTCACAGGCATCACGAGTTACACGCCTCGTGCGCTTAATCGTCTTGCGGGCTCCAAGTTCAAACTCGTCACAGGTTATAGCGGCTCATCTGGCGTATTGCTGGCCATGGAGCGCGGCGAAGTCGAAGGCGGCTTTGCCATCTGGCCGGAATTCATGAAACAGAAGCCGGATTGGTTGGCGCAGAAGAAGATCAATGTTCTCTACATCGTTGCTGGAAAGCGCGCAGCCGAATTGCCTGACGTGCCAACGACTGGTGAGTTGGGCCGTGATGAGGAAGCGAGAAATGTTTTGCGCTTCCTCGCGAGTACGACAGAGATCGGTCGTTCAGTCTTTTCCACTCCGAACGTACCGGCGGAACGGCTGAACATGTTGCGCAGCGCCTTCATCAAGATGACTCGTGACCGGGAGTTTCAGCGGGACGCGGAGCAGGTTGGATTGCAGATTGATCCCCTCGAAGGCGAGGCCTTGCAGCAATCAGTCCGAACCATCATCCAGTCGCCCAAAGCCATCGTGGAGAAGGCAAAGGCAGCCCGTGAGTGATCATCGACGCTAGATGAAAAAATGAGGAATAAGCGATGAAGTTTGGCATCCAGTATTTTCCAGTACGCGGGGCGCAGGATGATCCGGTTGCCTATTTTCAAGAATCGCTCGATCTCGCAGTCGAGGCTGAACGGCTCGGCTTCTCTCATGCCCGAATTGTAGAGCATTATTTCCATCGCTATGGCGGATATACGCCCAATCCGCTTCTCTTTTTATCTGCGCTGTCCCAGCGCACCAAGACCATGCGGCTCGTGACCGGGGCTGTACTTCCCGTCTTTAATCATCCGCTCAAACTTGCCGGAGAAATCGCGATGGTTGACGCGATCTCTGGGGGGCGCCTTGAGGTGGGAATTGCAAGGGCGTTTCTGCCACATGAATTTCGTCGATTTAATATATCAACAGATGAGTCGCAGGCGCGGTTTAGAGAGGGCATTGAGCAGTTGCACCTTTTGCTGACGCAGGAGTTTGCAACGCATCGGGGTCGTTTTCATTCTTTTGAAAATGTGCAGTCGCTCCCACGGCCGACCCAAAAGCCGCGCCCGAAATTTTATGTTGCGGCAACACAAAGCCCGGAGACATTTGAATTTGCCGGACGCGAAGGTCATTCCCTGATGGCAATACCACTTGGCGCCATCAAGCCGCTTCTGGAAGTCTATCGAAAGGCGTGGCGTGATGCTGGCCATCCCGGCAACGGCAATGTCATGGTTGCATTCCATATGCTGTGTCATGACTCAGATGAAAAGGCCCGCGAGATTGCACGCGAACCCTTCGATGATTATTTCGCAGCTCTCAATGAATGCGCCCGTGATTGGGTCGAAGGATCGGCTTCGAAAGATTATGTTGGTTACAAGGAGTCCATGCAAAAAATAAAGACCGTGAGCATGGAATCGCAAATCGAAACTGGAGGAGCGTGGATTGGATCTCCTGAAACGATCCGCCGCTCAATCAAACAATGTCAGGAACTGATTGGCCCCTTCGAGCAAGCTTCGTTGCAAGTGAATTTCGGCAAAGTCAGATTTGACGACGCCATGGCTTCCTTGCGGCTTTTCTGCAGGGAAGTGCTGCCGCAATTCAACGATTAAACAAGTTAAAAAAATAAAGGGAGGTTCAGGATGCAGCTTCATAAACACCTCTGCTTCGCGATCGTTGGGGCGGCCATGCTTGCGGCTCCGAATGCTTACGGGCAAGAGAAGATTAAAATGGCGGTAGGGCAGGGTATTCCCTTTGACACCGCAATTCCTGTTGCGGCCGTTAAGGCCGGAATCTTCAAAAAGCATGGACTTGATGTTGATTTGATGATCACCAGTGGTGGTGGCGAAACGCTACAGGCGGTCATCTCTGGAAGTGTCGATGTTGGCATTGCAGCGGGCACAACAGGTGTATTAGGCGCCTTCTCAAAGGGAGCGCCGGTGCGTATCATTTCATCAACCGCAACGGGCGCTGGCGACACCTTTATTTATGTTCCTGCTAATTCGCCAATCAAAAGCGCAAGTGAGATTGACGGAAAGACGGTTGCCTTCTCAACTGTGGGAGCTTCAACTTATTCGACAGTGACCGGGATCGCGAACCACTACAAAGTGAAACCAAAATTTGTTCCCACCGGCAGCATTCCCGCGACCTATTCGACGACCATGTCGGGTCAGGTTGATGTGGGCTGGGGCGCTGTGCCTTTCGGCATTCAGGAAAGGCGTGACGGCAAAATCCGCGTTCTCGCCTGGGGTACGGATGCAGCAAGGATCAATAACCAGACGGTCCGGGTCAATATCACTCATGAACGGGTCTTGAATGAGCGCAAGGAGACGCTTCGTAAATTCATGGTCGCCTATTATGAGGCGGTCGAATGGGCCTATAGCTCAAACGATGTGCTGAAGATTGTTTCGGACACATTCTCAATCCCTGCCGACATTATCGACGAGACCCGCAAAAATCACACAACGCGGCAGGTAACGCAGTTGGGTGAGGTGAAAGGCATTGCGGATTCGATGCAGGATGCGATCGAATTTAAATATATGGCAGCGCCGTTGAATCAGGATCAACTGGCGAGACTGCTGCAGTTGGATGCAGTTCGTCCAGTATCAGCGCGCTAGGAGTTCGCCATGAGTTCTGGTTACGCTGATTTGCGCGGGGCATGGAAGGCTGCAAATCTGTCGCCGCTTTGGGAGAGTCCAACGGCGCATAAGCCTCCGCCGCCACCCGATCCCGCGCAGCATTGGTCATGGGACGCATTGCAGCCGCTTCTGTCAGGTGCGATGCAAATCACCTCGCCGGAAGCGGTTGAGCGTCGCGTCCTATTGCTGATGGGCGGAGTGCCGCGCTCTGAAGATGATGAAGCCACTGTGCGGACCCTGTCTGCCGGCATTCAGATGTTGCTTCCAGGTGAGCGGGCGCGCCCGCATCGGCACACGATGAATGCCTTGCGTTTCGTACTCTCCGGGTCAGGAGCCACGACGCTTGTCGATGGCAAGCCATGCTTGATGGAAGTCGGCGATCTTATCCTTACCCCCGCATGGACTTGGCATGAGCATGTTCATGAGGGTGATGGGCCGATGCTCTGGCTCGATGTGCTCGACGTTCCTTTACATCTCTGGTTCGGAAATGTCGCTTTTCAGGCAGGTCCCATTAATGATGCGCCGGTCACTTTCCCAGATGCGGCCTTTCAAGCAGCGAATGTTGTGCCCATCGTTCAGGATCATCAACCTTACTCACCAGTGTTCCGCTATCCTTATGCTGAAGCGGCGCGGGCACTTGCTAACGCGCCCATTCTTCCAGACGGGTCGCGGAGAGTGCGTTATGCCAATCCTCTCACTGGTGGGAGTGCCATGTGCCTCATGGATGCCTGTCTGATGCGGATTGAGAGGGGACGTCCCACGGGAGATGTTAAAAGCAATGCGAATGCAGTTTGCTGCGTCGTTTCTGGTGAAGGCGAATCTCACGTCGGTGACAAGCGGATCCAGTGGAAAGCGAAGGATGTTTTCACACTCCCGCAGCATAATCTGGTCAATCATACCGCCCTGACTGAGACGGCTGATATTTTGGTGGTGAGTGATCGTGATGCATTAAGCCGCCTTGGAATGCTCAGAGAAGAGCTCAACAAGGCATCTGCACATGGCTAATCTGACCCTGACTTTCGGCTGCGGCTGGTATGATCGAATTGAGCCGCTGCGAAACAAAACTGTTGTGCCTGATGGTATCAATCTTGAGATTGAGACGATCGAGGATCCGCGCCTTTTATTTGATCGGCTGGCCAAGCAGGGCGATTTTGATCTGGCTGAATTGTCGATGTCAGAATATGTGGCGATGACGGCAGAAGAAAAGTCGCCTTATATGGCGCTGCCAGTCTGGACGTCGCGTTGCTTTCGTCACAGTTTCATCTGCATCAACACCAATGCAGGGATCAAACACCCCAAGGATCTCGAAGGACGGAAAATCGGCGTTCCACTATACACGATGAGTGCTGCCATTTGGTGCCGTGGTGTTTTGCGGGATGAATATTCTGTCGATTTGTCCAAAGTCACATGGCTTGAGGGCGCGATGGAGCGCTCTGGTTTTCATGGTGTGGCACGCGAGCACAATTTGTCTGTCGCGACGCAGATCATCCATAATCACAGCAGTAAATCACTGAGCGATCTTCTTGACGAAGGCGCTATTGATGCAACTTTGGGGGCACTGATGCCCACAAATTTTGGGGTCTCTGCGAATGTTGCGCGGCTCTTTCCCGATTACCGCGCCGTCGAGATAAGCTCTTATCGTAAGACCGGTGTACATCCGATCATGCATCTCGTTGTCATTCGCAAGTCGACTTTGGAAAAATATCCATGGATCGTTGAGCCCTTGATGAATGCCTTCAGGGAGGCAAAGGAACAAGCACTTGAACGTATTTTCTATACGGGCGCGCTCAAGTCGATGTTACCGATGCTGCATGCTGAGGTTGATGAGACCAGGCAGATTTTTGGTGACGATCCGTGGCCCGATGGCGTCGATGCCAATAGGCGCACACTTGATCGATTGCTGAGTTACATGATCGAGGACGGGATCATCACACGTCCTCCGTCGATGGATGAACTCTTTCTGTGTCGGTGAGGAAAATAGATGGTTTCGGTACAGGGGCTCGATCCTGCGAAGGTGAGTGAGATCAATTTGGGTGGTGCTGAGCTGAAAGCTCATGCGCGTGAGGTGTTATATGGTTGGGCGACCAATCCGCCATTCTATATTCTCAACAATGGGCCACCACAGGTTATCGTTGGCCGCTACAATGACGTTCACGAGGTCTTTATAGACCCGCAGAGATTTTCCTCGGTCGTCCCTCGCGGAAAGGGTTACGAGCAATTCGATCGGTTTCTTGGAAGTCAGTTCATTACACAGATGGATGGCGACCAACATGCGCGCTTGCGCCGTCTGTTGATGATGGCCTTTACGCCGGCCAGGTTGGCACAGCTGGAAGGGCGCATCATCTCCCTGATTGAGGGCTTGCTGGATGATATTGAAAAGAATGGTCCCGAATTCGACGCGATGAACCAATATGGAGCGCAGCTTGTCGTTGCTGTTCTTCTCACCGCGATGATGAATCTGGATGCTGACCAGAAAGCCGCCGTTCTGGGTTTTCAGGAAGTGCAACCGCTAATGACAGCGACCAAACCAGGTGACGCGTTTCCAGAAGAAGCCGTCGTGGCGCATCGTCGCATGGTCGAGGTGATCCAGGCGCTCATTGATGAGCGTCGTCGCAAGCCACATTCGGATTTTCTGGCGGATCTTGTCGCTGCGCGGGATGAGGGGGATCGGCTCACTGATCGCGAGTTATTCGATACGATTTTTGGAACGGCCGGCGCGTTGGCGACTTTGCCTCGCTCAAGTTCTGGGGGTATTCTTGAGCTATATTCCCATCGCGACCAACTCGAAGCATTGATGGCGGATCATTCTCTCATTCCCCAGACGGTTGAGGAATGTTTGCGCTTGGCCAGTAACGGCTATTTCACGTTCCCGCGCGTTGCGACATGCGACACGCAGGTTGGTGGCACGGAAATTCGCAAAGGGATGATCGTCCGCCCGTCGCCGCAAGCTGCGAATTACGATCCAACAGTGTTCCCTGACCCGTTGAAGTTCGACATTCACCGCAATCCCAAGCGCATCATGTCCTTTGGTGCAGGACCTCATCACTGCATCGGCCATGCGCTTGGGCGCAAGACGCTTCAGATCGCCATAAAGTCATTGATTGTGCGCTTTCCAAAAGCGCGCCTTGTCGATCCTGACTTCAAGCCGGAATATGGCGGTGCAACAGGCGAATTGCGGATGAAGCGCTTGCCCATGCGGACGCATTGACGGACTTTTGGTGCTGCGCAGATAACATACGCGGATCAGGAATCGCATGACGTGATTGCCCGCTCTGCTGATGGAGCGGGCAATCTTTCATGTTTGTTAGTCGAGATAGAGATTGAGGTCAGCAGCCACTTTCTTGAACTGAGCGATATCCTTTGTGATCTGGGCGCGCAGCTCCTCATCCTTCAGGATCAGTGTGGTGAAGCCCTGACGTGTGAGGCTTTCTGTCACCTTGGGATCCTTGAGGGCCTGATCAATGGCCTTGCCGACGGTCTCGGCAATGTCTTGCGGGATTTTCACCGGTGCATAGACACCGAGCCATGTTGCAACATCATAGCCGGGGATCATGCTGCTGCCGATGGTGCGCGCGCCGGGATCTGCTGCCGGAGGCTTTTGGGTGGTGACGCCCAACATGCGGATCTCACCCGTCTTCAAGAAGGGGAGGGCGGAGGAATAGGTGACCATGCCCAGCATCACCTCGCCGCTGACAACTGCAGTCGTTGCGGGCGCACCACCATTATACGCGGCGTGGAGAAGTTTAATCCCCGTTGCTGCGGCGAACATTTCACCGGCAAGATGATTGACGGATCCGTTCCCCACCGATGAATAAGTGATCTTGCCCGGTTCAGCCTTTGCCTTCGTGACCAACTCTTCGAGAGATGTGATCGGGACATTTTTGTTGACGACCCATGCCATCGGCATGCTGGCCATTTTGCGGATTGGCCGAAGCTGGGTGAGTGGATCATAAGACAGCTTTTTATAAACGGCGGGGTTCACCGTAATTTCGCTGCTCGTCGAGAATAGAAGCGTGTAACCGTCCGGTCGCGCCTTTACGGCGGCAGCGACACCAATGGCGCCTGCAGCGCCGGGCTTGTTTTCAATGATAACCTGCTTGCCCCAGGTTTCGGACAGATTTTGTCCAACGATGCGCGCAATGGTGTCGGTTACGCCACCGGCCGCATAAGGCACAATGATCGTGACTGACTTTTCTGGATAGGCGGCATTGGCACCGCTTGCCCAGAGCGTCAATGCAGTGGCCATGACGAGGCCGAGTGCTTTTTTCATTGTTTCCTCCCTTTGCTTTACATCAGTTATCTTTGAGGACCTGTTCCCGTTTACGGCTGAGCGTGGGAAGCGCGGCAAGTACAAGGATCACCACTCCCACGCCCAAAAGCACGGCGCTGATTGGCTGGGTGATAAACACGAGTGGATTACCATGAGCGAGCAGCAAGGAACGTCCCAGATATTGCTCGATCATTGGCCCAAGAACCATGCCCAGAAGAAGGGGAGCGCTTTCGCATTCCAGCTTGCGCAACAGATAGCCGATCACGCCAAACACACTCATCACAAGGATTTCGAAGCTGTTATTGTTGAGCGTGAAAACGCCGATGGCACAGAAGATGAGGATTGAGGGAAACAGGGCATGATAGGGCACCTGAAGCAGTCGCACCCACAAGCCGATGAGGGGCAAATTCAGGATGACCAGCATCAGATTGCCAGCCCACATGGAGGCGATCAGACCCCAAAAGAGTTCCGGCTTTGACTGGATGACAGCGGGTCCGGGTTGAATGCCCTGAATGATCAATGCCCCGCACATCAGCGCCATGACGATGTTTGAGGGAATGCCAAGCGTGAGCATGGGAATGAAAGATGTCTGCGCTCCAGCATTGTTGGCTGACTCGGGTGCAGCCACGCCCGCAAGAGCACCATGTCCGAAGCGCGTTGGGTGTTTGGATATTTTCTTCTCGACTGCGTAAGCCACGAAAGACGAGAGCAGGGCGCCGCCACCCGGTAAGATGCCAAGAATGGCGCCAATGCCAGTGCCGCGCAAGACAGGGGGGAGCATCACCTTCATGTCCTGCTTGTTTGGCAGCAGTGGCCCGATCGTGCCACTCATGATCTGACGCTTTTCGGGTGGCTCCGACAGGTTGAAGATGATTTCGCCAAGTCCATAAAGGCCCATGGCAACGGCAACGATATTCAGCCCATCAGCCAGTTCGGGAATACCAAAAGTCAGACGTTGAGCTCCGCTCGTCGTGTCAGTGCCAACAAGCCCCAGCGTCAGCCCGAACAGTGTCATGGCAAGGGATTTGAGGATGGACCCATGGGCAAGAGCTACTGCCGCAAGAAGCCCAAGGATCATGAGCGAGAAATATTCGGGTGCTTTGAATTTGAGGGCAACTGATGTGAGCAATGGCGCAAACAGAGCCACAAAGAGGGTGGCAATGGTTCCGGCTATGAAAGACCCAATAGCCGCGGTTCCCAATGCGAGCCCAGCTTTGCCCTGCCGTGCCATCTGGTAGCCGTCGATCGAAGTGACGGCCGATGAAGCTTCTCCCGGCAGGTTGAGAAGAATGGCCGTTGTCGAGCCGCCATATTGTGCACCGTAATAAATCCCCGCCAGCATGATGAGCGAGCCGGTCGCATCGAGCGAAAAGGTGAAAGGCAGAAGCATGGCAATCGTTGCTGGCGGGCCAAGCCCCGGCAGAACGCCGATCGCCGTGCCAAGCAGGCAGCCGATGAAGCAATAGAGAAGGTTGGAGGCGGTGAAGGCCGACTGGAGGCCCAGCGCCAGATTAGAAAGCAGGTCCATGGACCATCCATTCCCCGAACCGTCCGGTTAGGGAGATCGGCTGTTGCAGGAGGAAGATGAACAGAACCGTGTTCACGATGCACAGGATGAGCGCGGTCATGATCGCACGCTTCCAGCGACGCTCGGCATCTGCGAGGGTTGCGACCAATGTGCTGATGGCGATAGCTGCAGGCAGGCCGGCATATTCCAAGATTAGCGCGAAGACCAGACTGGCCAGAGTAATGAAGGCGACCGGTCGCCACGGCAGCCGGAGAGGCTCCAGCGATGAGCCGATGAAACCGCGCAGCGTCAGAATGGTCCCGATGAGCCCCAGACAGGGTGCAAGAAGTGACGGAAAGAAGCCGGGACCAACGTTTCGCAAGGTACCCGTGGAGAGTCCACGCGTATTCCAGAAGATGAAGGCTGCGAAAGCTGTAAAGAAGATCCCCGCGAAGAAATCCTTGGGACGCCTGATTATCATTTTCTTCTATGGCCCAAGCGGGGCCTTCCTCCCTCTGTTTTGTCCCGTCAGGATTACATGAAAGCACGCTGCAGGCAAACCTGTCGCAGAGGGTGATCAAACGACAGGAATCCCTGAGCCGAGGAGGACGGAGGGCGAGGCGTCATTGGTGAGACGGCAGGCGTGCAGACAATCACTGTCCCTCAATCAACTTGTTCGCTGCAGCCACAATGTCAGCAGGCGTCTTCAGAACACTCGCCATATAGGCTGCCAACTCTTCGCCTTTCATGGGGATCAGATCGGCGCCCATTTTTTCCGCATCTGCAAGGAAGGCTTTGTCGGTCAGCATCTCCTCAAATGCCTTGCGCAATTGTTCCGTGCGCTCCTTGGGCAGGTCGGGTGGTGCCACCAGTGAGCGTCCAAAGACGGAGAGCGAAACGAGGAATTTGAAAAGCGCCTTGTGGTCTGGCTTTTCGGCTACTTCTACGATGGTCGGAACATCGGGAAACAAGGGATGCCGCACTTCAGCATATTGCACCAGCACTTTCACCTTGCCTTCCTTGAGCCATGGCTTCAGTTGCTCATTGAACAAGGTTGCTGGTGCAATGCCTGCGCCGAGTTCTCCGCGTTCCATTGACAGGCGGATCTCATTGTTCCCGCGATAGCCGGGAATGATTTTCCAGTTGAGACCAAGGAGCTGGTTCTGGGCCTTGGGCAGGTCAACATGGGCTCCTTCCATGCCTACGGCTCCAGTGACCAATGTTTTCTGCTTCAACTCGTCCAGCCGAGAGATGCCGGTGCTGTGCCATGCCATATGGACAGGCACATTTGCCGTTGCGCGCCCGATATAGGTGAAACGACTCGCATCATATCTGACCCCTTTGATGTTGCGGGCCTGTTTTGAGGCAAGATCCTGATCAGGAACCGCGAGCACGGTTCCATCGCGCGGGGCTACTTCGTAGAGATAGTTGGTCAGCGTCAGTCCGGCTGCGCCCGGCATATAGCCGATGACGACTGTTGGCTTGCCGGGAAGGAAGCGGCCGAGATGTTGTGAGATGAGCTGGCCATAAAGCGAGTAACCGCTGGCTTGTTCCTGCGCATAAATGCGCACTTGTTTGCCAGCGTAGAAATTTTCCTGTGCCAGGGCAGGACAGGCGGAAAAAAGCGCAGCACCTGCGCCAAGAGACAAGAAGAGCCTCGCTTTGGTCTGCACCATGTTCATTCCTCCCGCATTTATCTTTATCGAGCTGGCAAATATGTGGACCTGAAGGCTGAATAGGCCATTGGCTGAGTCGCGTTTGAGTCATCTACCTGAAGATCGAACACGACCTCTCCTTGCGGGGTCACTTCAATCAGACGCGCGCGGCCAAAGGCATTCACATTCGAGCCATAGGGCTTGCCATCTTTCAGGCAGATCCCTCCAAAGGTCATAAAAGTATTGCCAGTCTTGGGGAGCCGCATGGCACCGCCTTGATAGCAGGCAAAGATCCGCTCGCGTGCCTTCTCGCCATATTCCCAAATCTGGCGGATGCGCATATTTGCTTCATCCACTTCGAATTCGACAGCGCGACTGAAGTTTTCATCATCCGCAAGGGGAGTCTGGAAAGCGGGCGCCCGGAAATTGCCATTGTCAAAACACATGACGCGACGGCTTCCTGTGGGCGAGCAATCATGCTGGTGATATTGCCAGCGCAGGCCCTCTTCCGGTGTTAGCAGATATTTCTGCCAGTCTGATTTCCATCCACCATGATTGCCCAGAATCCAGCGGAGCTTTCCATCTTGGCGTCCGATTTTGATGATGCAGTCCTGATGTCGGACAGAAATGATCAATGTGTCGTCTTCTGCGACATGATGCACTGCATTCACATGGCTCCAGTCATAGGCACCGGGGAACCCCTGCTTGTGCCAATAGTCATCAAAGCTGCCATGAGTGATGCGATAGGGATCAAGGATGTCAAACAAATGATGTGAGTGAACGAGCCTGCCGTTTCTCGTCACCTCATGAATGATATCGCCGACGAGGGCCGCTGTCTGTCGCGGGGCCTTCTCATCTCTCGCGTTGCTATACCAATTTTCATATTGGCGCAGTTCAGCATCGAGAATGAGGAAATTTCCGTTCGGGAGATATGCAACCGTGTGATGGATATGATTGACGGGAAGCTCGATGCTACCTGCCGGTGGCGCCTTGTCGATCCATTTTCCGCGCGCGTGCCATGTGTGAAGAATGGTTCCGGCGGGATCAAGCTCATAAAGCAATCCTTGCGCGGATTGCGAGAATAACAGATTGCCATTCGGCAAGGCGCGAATGTCTTGTGTCGTTCCGATGAATTTACGATCGAGCAGGATGCTGCCATCCTGCGCGATCCCGACAATCCAGCCATAAGGCTGACGTGTTGGTAAGCCTCCGGGACGCGTGGTGAAGTAGATGGAGCCCGGTTCGCGACGATGGGTCTCGCAAATATTGATTTTGATGGGCGGTGAAACCGGCTCCATTTTTCCTCCCGATCCAGCTTGTCTGTCTTTTCGCCACTGTGCCGGTCCGCATGATCTCCTGCAACGCAGCTTGCAGCCGGATGCCAATCAGCGGCACGCGAACGTGGCTATAAGTGCAAACTTGAGGGGTTCAGCTTCTTTCCGCCTCTTTATCGCCGCTCGAAATAATATTGGGCGAGCTGATCTATTTCTTCATCACTCAGCTTGGCGGCGATGTGGCGCATGCGATGGTAGAGATCGTTTTTGCGCTCGCCTGTCTTATAGGCTTGCAGTTGTGCGCGCAGATAGTCCTTGGTCTGCGCGAAGAGGACGGGTGTTTCGACGGGGCCGCCGGAGAATGGGTTGTGGCAGGAGTCACAAGCAGGCAGGCCGCGAGCAGAGTCGCCCTGCCGAACCAGAATGTCGGTGGCAGGTGAGGCTGTTTGCACCCATGTGGGGTCCCAGCGTCCGCGCTGCTGACCCGCATAATAGGCGGATACATCCGCCATTTGCTCGTCATTCAACTGTTCCGCGATGGGTTGCATCAGTTCATTGCGCCTTGCGCCAGTCTTGTAGTCATGCAGCTGCTTATAGATGGCAAAAGAGGATTGCCCGGCCATATTGGGAAATTGCTTCGGGTCGGTGGACAGGCCCTCTTCGCCGTGACAGGCGACGCAGGCTGTCGCTGCAATCTCTCGCCCACGTTGGGCTCGTTCTTGTGTGAAGGTGGCAAAGAGTTGTGGTGTCCATGTCACCTGTGAAACAGGTGCTGCCTTTGCTTGTGAGGTTGGCTGCTGCGCGCCGGGTGAGCCGGGGAGGATGCCAAGCGCTCGGCAGATCGCCGTATAGGGATCAATCCCTGCCTGATAACCCTGAATGAGCGGCATGAATAGGAAGCCGGAAAGGACGCCGAAAAGCAGAATGGTGCTGACGATCAGCGTTCCCCAAAGTCGCCAGGGCCTGTCATGTGGATGGTGATGGTCAGGCAATGTCATCACGCGCTCCTAGGGCTGGCTTCGATCAAGGCGATGGATCAGGGCCACGGGACGATCTTCGATGAAGAATTGTGCAATGGGGAAGCCATAGGCGACGAGCATCAGCACTGCGACGAAGATGTTCCAAAGACCAAAGCCATTGAGCGTTGCGGGCACATGACTTGGCTCATGCAATGCTTTTGCGAAAGCAAAGTTGCGGGTGGTTTGGTGGGCTGTCTCTCTGCGATGCGCTGCTGCCAGATTAAAGATGAAGAGTCCCGCGCTCAGCATCAACAGCAAGCCACCAATGACAGACACCAGAACCCATGGTCCCCATTCCGCGATGATGGGGTTTGAATAATCAAATTGTGCGACCCGTCGCCATTGCCCGCGCAGGCCCAGATAATGCCACGGCAGCGTCATGACCATCATGCCGATCATCCATAGCCACAGTTGCAGGCGTTGCAGACGGAAGGTTGCAGCTTCTCGTCCCGTTAGTGCGGGCCAGATCTCATAGGCGATTGCGAAATACATGATGACGACTGTGCCGCCAAAGATCAGATGAAAATGCGCTGTGACCCATGAGGTGTTATGGACCATCGCATTCATGCCATAGCTCATATTGATGAGCCCGCCGAAGCCGCCGAACCAGAGCATAAAAAATGCCAGACCAGTTGCCAGCACCATGGGTCGATGCCAGGGCAAGGCAGCGATCCAGCCAAACAGGCCGCGTCCGCCCCGCATCCGTCCTGCAAGCTCCATCGAGGCCGAGATGGTGAAGATGGTGAACAGCGTTGGGACAGTGACGAGCACGGTCAATGTCATTTGCAGGAATTTAAAGCCGGTTGAATGTTCCGGATCCATGAACAGATGATGCATTCCCACGGGCAATGAATAGAGAATGAAGAGAATGAAGGACAGGCGCCCCATCGTATCGCTATAGAGAAAGCCGCCAGCGGCACGCGGGGCCATCGTGTAGAAAGCAATATAAGCGGGGAAGAGCCAGAAATAGACGATGGCATGTAACGTCCATGAAAAGAGCGTGCGACTGAGGCCCGGATCTATCGTGTGGGTCAAGCCAAGCGAAGCAGGAATGACCTGAAACAAAAGCTCAACCGTGACGCCAACCGTGGTCCAGAGCCACAACACTGCATTTGCAACTGTTGCGAACATGGCGAGCGGGACGGGTGCACCGGGATTGTTGCGCTTCCATTGCCGCATGGCCATGATCATGATCACACACCAGACCCATGACGCTGCGACCACCAGCACAAGGCCGAGATAGTAGAAAACGCTGCCTGTGATTGGCGGGTAGAATGTGTAAAGAACCGATGCGCGTCCGCTCATAACCGTTGCCACCGCCAGCAGCGTTCCGGCAAGGGCCACGTAAAAGGCCGCCCAAGCAGCCCGTAGCAGGGGGAGCGGCTGGTTCAATGTGCGTTCAGCCGTGAAATAGCCAAAGCCCATGATGAAGAATGTCGTCAAGACATAGGCCATGGCTGTGCCATGCGCGGTGACGGACAGGAAATAATTTGAAGGCGTGAAGAAAGGAACAGACAGGGGGCTTCGCGCCAACATCTGCCAAACGCCCAGCAGGCAGGCCAAGAAAAAGACGATGAAAGCCGTCCACAGATGGGCGAGGGTGAGGCGGTCAAGGCTTCTCACAGGCGACCTTTCCTTGCGCATCGGGTTTGAAATCGGCACGATCAACCACCCGCACGGTGGCCCACATCTGGCTGTGGCCAATGCCGCAATATTCATGGCAGGGCATCAGCAGGTCGCCTGTTCTGGTAAAGACGGTGTGGACCTGACTGACATAGCCGGGCACCACCATCGTGTTGACATTGGTGCCGGTGACAAGAATGCCGTGAATGACATCGGGCGATGCAAAGCGCAGGGTGACGCGCTCATGCGCAGGGACGACGACACAGGGTGGGACGAAAGCAAATTGCGTGGTGACGATGCGGGTCGTCACTTGTCCTTCGGTAGCTGTGGTGCCGAGATTGGCTTCTGTAAATTCAGGTGAGAGGTGCAGGGTGGCTGGATCAATGGTTTCATAATTGCTCGGTGGGTTGATGAATTGAGCGATGGCCGCCCAAAGTATGCCGAGCGAAATCAGCGCAACGGTCGCGCCAACGGCAATGGTCCAGCGCATCTCGGTCGCGACCACGTCAGCTTCGCTGCGCGCCGCCATCTCAACCCACCTGTCCACGCGGCAGGAAAACAAAGAAGTAAATCAGAAACCATGCAATAAGCAGAAGCCCTACGGTCAGGCCCGCAAGGGCAAAGGCCCCTTTCGGCGTCTCATGTAGCGCCGCCTCCAAATTTTCGCGCGAAACATCCTCGTCCTGCATGTAACGTCCTCCCCCTGCGCATCTGCAACGCTTGGGAGGGAGAAGAGTTCAAAGGGATTGTCCCATGGGCGTAAGCTTTACAGATCGAGGCGGGCGAGCCATCATACGCTGGTGCTTGCTGCGCCGGGTCCTTTCGTCATCAATCATATAATCGAGAAGCTGCCCTATGATCCGATGAAGGATTTTGAGCTGATCACACCGGATTACGAGTCCTGCGCCTGGTTTGGTCTTGCTGCGCCAAAGGGCACGCCAAAAGCCGTGATCGAGCGCCTCAATCGCGAGACAGTGGCGATCATTCGTGATCCGGCAATTCAAAAGCGGCTGATCGAGATTGGTTTCGAACCATGGGCCACATCTGCGGATGAGTTCCGCGACTTCATCGCGGGCGAAACACAGAAATGGACGAAGATCATCGCCCGTGCGGGGATCAAGGCGAATTGATCCCAAGGCTTTGAGAATCC
>CAZLBA010000047.1:0-20989 GCA_964557555.1 uncultured Beijerinckia sp. | reverse complement strand
CGAGTTTAACAAGATGGCTGGCGCCGTGCTTGGCACGTTGCTGTTCCTCATGGGTTTGGGCATTTTCTCGGATGCCCTCTTCGCCGTGCCGCGCGCTGCAAAGCCCGGCTATGACCTCCCGGTGGCTGAAGAGACCAAGGGCGGCGCAGCCCCTGCGGTCGCAACCGCTGAACCTCTGCCCGTCCTTCTCGCCAAGGCAGACGCCAAGAAGGGTGAGAACATGATCAAGGCTTGCACCACCTGCCACACTTTTGATGCAGGCGGTTCCGCCAAGCCGACTGGCCCGAACCTCTATGGCATCGTCAACCGCAAGATCGGCAGCGCCAGCTATGCCTATTCGGACAATATGAAGAACCATGGCGGCAACTGGGATTATGCAGCGTTGGACAAATTCATCGCCAATCCCAAGGGCTTCATCGCCAACACGAAGATGTCCTATGCGGGTGAGAAGGATCCGGCCAAGCGCGCCGACCTCATTGCCTATCTGCGCACATTGGCAGCCACCCCTGCCCCCCTGCCGGCCCCCTGATTACGGCTGCATTGCCATCAGGCCGGGCCATGCGCCCGGCCTTTTGCTTTTGGGCTTTGGCTTTCCCCTGCGCACCATTCCATGCTAACGGCTCCCCATCATGACAACTCGCATCGACCGCCGTTTTGCTGATCTTCGCGCCGAGGGCCGTGCCGCCCTCGTGACCTTTCTCATGGGCGGCGATCCCGACCCGCAGACGTCGCTTGAGGTGATCTGTGCCCTGCCGGCGGCAGGTGCGGATGTGATCGAGATCGGGATGCCTTTCACCGATCCCATGGCCGATGGTCCATCCATTCAAGCGGCGGGCCTGCGTGCCTTGAAGGCGGGCATGACGCTGACCAAAGTCTTGCAGCTCGTCACCGACTTCCGTGCCCGGAACAATGACACGCCCATCGTGCTCATGGGCTATTACAATCCGATTTATGTTTATGGCGTCGATCGCTTCCTTGCGGATGCAAAGCGCGCGGGCGTTGATGGATTGATCGTGGTTGATCTGCCGCCTGAGGAAGATGGTGAGCTTTGCATTCCTGCGTTGAAAGCTGGTTTGAATTTCATTCGTCTGGCTACACCCACGACCAATGATCAGCGCTTGCCCAAAGTGCTCACCAATACATCGGGCTTTGTCTATTATGTGTCGATCACTGGCATCACGGGCGCGGCAACGCCTGACTATTCCAAGGTTGCGACAGCGGTGAAGCGCATCAAGGCGCATACGGATTTGCCGATTGCGGTTGGCTTCGGCGTGAAGAATGCGCAAAGCGCGAAAGAGATTGCGCAAAGCGCTGATGGTGTCGTGGTTGGTTCCGCACTGGTGGATGCCCTGAAGCGATCGCTTGATGCACAAGATCGTGCAACATCGCAGACCGTCCAGTCAGTGACCACATTGGTAGCCGATATCGCCAGCGGCGTGCGCGCTGCAAAGGGAAGCTCGAAATGAGTGATGATCGTCAGGACAGCGGCAGCTTCGCCATGAACTGGATGTCGAATGTCGTGCCGCCGAAAATCCGGTCCTTTCTGCGACGCGAGACACCGGAAAATCTCTGGGTGAAATGTCCGGAGAGTGGCGAACTCGTCTTCCACAAGGACCTTGAATCCAATCTTTATGTGGTGCCCTCTTCCGGTCATCACATGCGGATGCCGGTGAAGCTGCGTCTCGATACACTCTTTGATGACGCAAAATACGAGACCATCGCCACACCGGAGGTTCCGCTCGATCCGCTCAAATTCCGCGATGTGAAGCGCTATACAGATCGTCTGAAGGACTATCGTGCCAAGACCAACAATCCAGATGCCGTGCGTCTGGCGGCAGGCAAGCTGGAAACCATGCCGGTGGTCGTTGGTGTACAGGATTTTGACTTCATGGGCGGGTCGCTCGGCATGGCTGCAGGCGAGGCCATCATCACTGGCATGATGGAAGCTGTGAAGCGCAAAACGCCCTTCATCATGTTCACCGCTTCAGGCGGAGCGCGGATGCAGGAAGGTATGTTCTCGCTGATGCAAATGCCGCGCACGACCGTTGCGGTGCAACGCCTGCGTGATGCCAAATTGCCTTACATCGTTGTGCTCACTAATCCCACGACCGGCGGCGTGACGGCATCTTATGCAATGCTGGGCGATATCCATATCGCGGAGCCGGGAGCCGTCATTGGCTTTGCGGGTGCGCGTGTGATCGAGCAGACCATTCGCGAGCGTCTGCCAGAAGGTTTCCAGCGCGCCGAATATCTCAAGGAGCATGGCATGGTGGACATGGTCGTGTCACGTCAGGACATGCGCGCGACCTTGGCCCGCTTGTGCAGCCTTCTGATGAAGACGCCGCGCAAGGCTGCTTGAGCCATCATGTCCGAGTCAGAGCGGATTCTCGATCGCCTGCTCTCGCTTCATCCGAAGAAGATTGATCTATCGCTCGGTCGGCTGGAGGCTTTGCTGGCGCGGATGGGCGATCCCCATCGCGCTTTGCCGCCCGTTATCCATGTGGCGGGCACCAATGGCAAAGGCTCGACCATCGCCTTTTTGCGCGCCATGCTGGAAGCTGCGGGCAAGCGCGTGCATGTTTATATCTCTCCCCACCTTGTGCGCTATCATGAGCGCTACCGACTGGCCGGCCAGCTTGTCAGCGAAGAACAGCTGGTCGAGGCGCTGAATGAGGTCGTGCGGATCAATGATGGTGCTGCAATCACCGTGTTTGAAGTTTTGACGGCGGTAGGTTTCAAGCTCTTTCATGATGTGCCCGCGGACGTGCTTTTGCTTGAAGTTGGTCTGGGCGGACGTTTCGACGCCACCAATGTCATCGACAGGCCGGCTGTGAGTGTCATAACGCCGGTCTCGATGGATCATGTTGAATTTCTGGGCGACACGATCAGCAAGATCGCTTTTGAAAAAGCAGGTATCATCAAAAAACAGATTCCCGTGGTGGTGGGCGAGCAGATTGAAGAGGCGCGAAGCGTGATCGAATCCGTGGCGCAACAGCGTCAAGCGCCGGCATTCTTCGCCGGACAGGATTATCAGGGCCGGGAAGAGCGCGGCCGTTTCATCTTTGAGGATCAGGCAGGGCTGCTCGATCTCCCCTTGCCGCGTTTGTTCGGCGCGCATCAGATCAGCAATGCAGCAACAGCCATTGCGGCCTTGCGGTGCTATGAGCCAGAGATCCCGCGCGAGGCCATCGAGGAGGGTTTGCGTCGCGCCCACTGGCCGGCGCGGATGCAGCATCTCACCAGCGGCCCCTTGCTGGCCTTGCTGCCTCAAGGCAGCGAACTTTGGCTAGATGGTGGTCACAATGCAGCAGGTGGGGCCGCTCTGGCAGCGGCCATGCATGATCTCGCGCGTCGCCAGCCACGTCCGCTCGTGATGATTTGTGGAACACTCACCACCAAAGACACACGCGGCTTTCTCGCACCCTTCAAGGATCTTGCGCAGCAAGTCATTGCCGTCCCCATTCCCGGCGAACATGCGGGCCGCGCGCCTGAAGAGGTTGCACAGTCCGCGCAGTCCGTTGGCTTGGCTGCGCGGTGTGCGCAGTCTTTTGACGATGCCTTGCGCCTCATCGCCAGCGAAGCGACGGCCAAGCCCCCGCGCGTCCTGATTGGTGGCTCGCTTTATCTGGCAGGCCAAGTACTTGCAGCAAACGGCAACGTGCCGGACTAAAAACTTTGCACCGGTTCTGCAAGCTTTGTATGCTGACGCATTCATTGTGCTGCCAAAGAGTTTTTACATGTCTATTTCTGAGCCTCATGCGGCCCTGTCGCTGCAGTCTGTTTGCAAGAATTTCGACGGCAAACAGGCGGTTGATCAACTGAACTTGACCATCAAGCCAGGTGAGTTTTACGCCCTGCTCGGTCCCAATGGGGCCGGCAAGACAACGACATTGCGCATGATCGCAGGTCTGCTTGCACCTGATAGCGGCGACATCTCCATCTTTGGCGTTGATGCGCGCAAGGATCCCGTGGGTGCCAAGCGCATCACGGCATGGCTACCCGACGAGCCGATGCTCTATGACAAGCTCGACCCAATGGAATATCTGGAATTTGTTGCGGGTCTTTGGGGCGTGGAGCCCGCTGTCGCACAAAGCCGCGCGCGGGATTTGCTGGATGTGCTGGAGCTGTGGCCGCATCGCCATTCGCGCTGCGAAAGCTTCTCACGCGGTATGAAACAAAAGGTCTGTCTTGCAGGTGCGCTCATTCATGACCCCATGTTGCTCTTGCTGGATGAGCCGCTGACGGGGCTTGATGCAGCCATTGCAAGGCATGTGAAAGACCTTTTGACAGCGCGCGTGCAGCTCGGACGCACGGTCATTTTGACCACGCATATTCTCGAAGTTGCCGAGCGCCTGTCCACCCGTATCGGGATCATCCATAAAGGTGGCTTATGTGCTGAAGGCACATTTGAAGAACTGCAACAACTGGTAGGCGGTGGTTCAGATCAGTCTCTGGAAGATGTCTTTCTGACCTTGACCGGCTTCATGGAGCCACAGCCATGATAGCAAGACCTGGCTCGCTTCTGTGGCTCGTCAGACATGACTTGTTACTGACATGGCGTCGCGTCCGCGCCATCTTCGGCAATATGCCCTTGTGGAAGATTTTGTCGATCATGTTTGGCATTTTTGTTCTGCTTCATCTTATGGCTGCACCCATTGCATTAAAAGTCACACGCGAGATCGGCATGGGCGGCATCGCGCTGGCCATTGCAAATGGTGCCATGTTTGTGATCCCGTGGCAGTTGTCACAAGGCATCAGTCAGTCGGCGCGCATTCTCTATTCGCAAGGCGATCTTGACCTGCTGCTGGGTTCGCCCATTTCGGCGCGTGTCGTTGCGGCGTCTCACACACTCGCGCTCACAATCGAATCCACAATTTCCATCGGCATTTTTCTCGTGCCTATCGCCAATATCATGGCCTTTGAGGCCGGGGCGCGCTGGTTATTGATCTATCCTGTCATATTTGCATCCGCCTTGCTGGCGACCGCTATTGGCCTTGCAATCACTGTCTTTCTCTTTTCCATTTTCGGTCCCCGACGCACGCATCTGGCAGCCCAGATCCTCTCAACCTTCATCGCATCGGTTTTCATTCTGGGCCTGCAGATTGTTCAGATGGTGCCGCCACGCACCCGCGAGAAAATCCTCGATGTCGTTCGCATTCCCGGTTGGGGCGAATTTCTTGAAGATCGCGATAGTCTTTTCTGGCTTCCGGTACGTGCTGCCTTGGGCGAAACATCCGATTTGCTGATCTGGTTTGGTCTGGCATTCAGCTCATATGCTCTGGTGGCAATCTTGCTCGGTCCCAGTTTCCTGCGCAGTGCGGTGCGCTCAGCTGGGCAAGCAGCAGCGCTCGGCTCTTTGCATCGTCCGCGCATTGACAAGCCATTCCGCCCCGGTGTTGCGCCTGCTCTCTGGCGCAAGGAATTGCAGCTGCTGGGGCGCGATACGAGTGCGATGTCCCAGCTCTTCTTGCAGATGGCATATACGGCTCCCATCAGCTTCATCATCTGGGCGAGCGCAAATGAAAATTCACCAGTGGCCATGGCGATTGCACCAGCGATTGTGATGATTGCCTGCCATCTCTCCGCGGCGCTCACCTGGCTTGCCTTGTCCAGCGAAGATGCGCCGCAACTCGTCGCAACAGCCCCCGTCTCGCCGCGTGAGATCGAGCGCCGAAAATTGGAGGCAATCGCCATTCCGCTTGTGCTTGTGATCTCCCTGCCCATCATCTGGTTGAGCTTTCATGACCCGCGCAATGGCCTCATCACAGCTTGCTTTGCCATTGTGGCGGGGTGCTGCACAGCGCTGCTCAATGTCTGGAATCCGCTGCCCGGACGGCGCGCTGACTTGATGCGACGCCATGCGCCCTCAAAGATTGTGGCGCTGATGGAGCATCTCTTCGCCATGTTTTTGGCAATGGGCGTGGTCGCGGCCGTGCTGGGGCGGTCAGCCATCTGGATTGCTGCACTGGTGGCGGCTGCACTGCTGCTCTGGTTCAATTACCACCGTGCGCGGAAACGGTGGGCACAGGGCTGAAAAGCATGGCCTTGAGGGCTCTGTAGCAGTACAGTCGCGCGCGAAATCAACCTGCGCGTGGACCCATGAGCCTGACCCCCCGTACCGTGAAGCCCGGTGATCACGTCTTTCTGGTCGATGCATCGAATTTCGTCTTCAGGGCCTATTTCCAGTCGATCAGGCAGGATCAGAAATACAATTACCGGAGCGACCGGTTGCCCACGGGTGCCGTGCGCCTGTTTTGCACCAAGCTTTTCCAGTTCATCCGCGAAGGGGCTGCCGGTATCAAGCCGACACATCTCGCCATCATCTTCGACAAATCCGAGAATTCCTTCCGCAAGGAACTCTATCCCGCCTACAAGGCCAATCGCAGCGAGCCGCCGGAAGATCTTGTGCCGCAATTTCCGCTCATGCGCGAAGCCGTGCGGGCTTTCGGGCTCATCCCGGTTGAGCAAGATCGCTACGAGGCGGATGATCTGATCGCGACTTATGCCAAAAAGGCGCGCGACCGCGGCGCAGATGTTCTCATCATCTCGGCTGACAAAGACCTCATGCAGCTGATTGGTCCTGGCGTTGCCATGTATGACCCAGCATCGGGTACTGCAGGAAATGCAGGCGCGCGTGAAGAGCGCCGTATCAGCGAGCCAGAAGTTGTCGATTATTTTGGTGTGACGCCCGACAAGGTTGTGGATGTGCAAGCGCTGGCAGGTGACTCGACGGATAATGTACCCGGCGCCCCCGGCATTGGCATCAAGACAGCTGCCCAGCTCATCAATGATTATGGCGACCTCGAATCGCTCCTTGCCAGAGCTGGTGAAATCAAGCAGCCCAAGCGGCGCGAGACCTTGACCAATCCTGAATCGGTCGAACTGATCCGCATTTCACGCAAGCTTGTGGCCTTGTGTGACGATGTCGAATTGCAGGTGCCGCTTGATGATCTCGGTCTGCACCAGCCTGAACCGCGCGATCTCATCGCCTTTCTAAAGGCGATGGAATTTACCACGATTACGCGACGCGCAGCAGAAATCTACGAGATGGATGCTGCGCAGATTGAGCCAGATCCTGCCCTTGTTGGTGCTGGCGGTTGGCGCAATCGCAACGGTGAGCAGCGATTGGACGCGCCTGCTACTGCGGCAAGCGAAACTGCAGCCCCCGTGACAGCGCAGGATTTCACCGCAAGCCCTGCAGGGCTTGCCGCCGCTCGTGCGAAGGAAGCAAGCGGACAAAAAATTGAGCGCGCCAAATATGAGATCATCACTACGCAAGAAGCGCTTGATGCCTGCATTGCCAAGGCTACAGCTGCCGGCTTGGTCGCGATTGATACGGAGACCAGCGCGCTGGATCCCATGACAGCTGAACTGGTTGGCGTCTCAATTTCGCATTCTATCGGGCATGGCTGCTATATCCCGATCGGCCATCGCAGTTCCGGCTCAGGTGATCTATTTGGCGGCGATCAGCTTGTGCCGGGTCAATTACCGCTCCAGTTGGTGCTTGATCGCTTGAAGCCGATGCTTGAGTCGCCCGGCGTCTTGAAGATTTTGCAAAATGCCAAATTCGACTGGCTGATCTTCCGTCAGCACGGCATCAATATGCATCCCATGGATGATACGATGCTGATGTCTTATGTGCTCGACGCCGGGCGCAATGGTCACGGCATGGATGAGCTGGCGCAAAAATATCTTGGCCATAACTGTATTTCATTTGGGGATGTAGCAGGGACAGGCAAAAACTTCATTGGCTTTGCACGCGTGCCGATCGACAAGGCTGCCGAATATGCAGCGGAAGATGCCGATGTCACGCACCGCCTGTGGCGTGTATTAAAACCGCGTCTTGCAGCAGAGCAAATGACGAGCGTTTATGAGTCGCTCGAAAGGCCCCTGCCGCAAGTGCTCGGACGGATGGAGCAACGTGGTATCGCCATTGATCGGCAGATGCTGTCACGCCTCTCCGGCGAGTTTGCGCAAAGCATGGCGCGATTGGAAGCAGAGATCTATGAGCTGGCAGGCGAGAGCTTTAATCTCGGTTCGCCCAAGCAGCTTGGCGACATTCTGTTTGGCAAAATGGGATTGCCCGGCGGCAAGAAGACCGCGACGGGTGCATGGTCCACATCTGCCAGCGTACTTGATGATCTGGCGGAACAGGGCCATGAATTGCCTGCCCGGATTCTTGATTGGCGTCAGCTGCAAAAGCTGAAATCAACTTACACCGACGCGCTTCCAAACCATGTCAACGCGCGCACCAAGCGCGTGCATACATGTTTTTCGCTGGCTGCGACGACAACGGGTCGCTTGTCCTCATCCGAACCCAATCTGCAAAATATTCCTGTACGCAATGAGGAAGGGCGAAAGATTCGCGCCGCCTTTGTGCCGACAAGCGGGCACAAACTAATGTCAGCCGACTATTCGCAAATTGAGCTGCGCATCCTTGCTCACATTGCTGATATTCCGCAGCTACGGCGTGCCTTTGCGGAAGGGCTCGACATTCACGCCATGACGGCCTCGGAAATGTTTGGTGTGCCAGTCAAGGATATGCCGTCTGAGGTTCGGCGTCGCGCCAAGGCCATTAATTTCGGTATCATCTATGGCATCTCAGCTTTCGGTCTTGCCAATCAGCTTGGCATCCCGCGCGAAGAAGCCGGCGCTTATATCAAAAAATATTTCGAACGCTTCCCCGGCATTCGCGATTATATGGAGAGCACCAAGAAAGCCTGTCGCGAACAAGGTTATGTAACGACAATCTTCGGTCGCAAATGTCACTATCCTCGTATCACGGCGTCTAACCCGTCGGAACGGGCCTTCAATGAACGTGCTGCGATCAATGCACCCATTCAGGGCTCCGCCTCCGACATTATCCGCCGTGCCATGGCGCGTATGGATGATGCCTTGATCCAAAGCGGGCTGAATGCACAAATGCTTTTGCAGGTGCATGATGAGCTTGTTTTTGAGGTGCCAGAGGCAGAGATCGAACAAACGATCGAAGTCGTACGCAAGGTGATGGTGGATGCACCCCATCCCGCCCTTCAGCTCAAAGTACCCTTGCAGGTTGATGCGCGTGCGGCGGCAAATTGGGATGAGGCGCATTAATCAAAGTTTGCGGAGCGCCTCATCCGCCATGGTCGGTGTGACTTCGTCAATGCGAGGTCCCGCGGTCCAAACGAGCAAGGCCCGGACTGACTTTTCAGGATAAAGTTCCATCAGGGCAGCTCGGTAAAGGGCAAGCTGCGTTGCATAGGCTGCGGGCAATTCACCATCTGCAATTTTACCGGTCTTGAAATCTGCAATGATGATCTCTTTTGGTGTCTCAACAAGCCGGTCAATCTGACCCAGTAACGGCACTTTGCGACCACCCAAACTGATTGCGCCACCAAGGGACACCTCAGGCCGTGAGCCATGCGCAAAAAGCAGTTGCAATTGCGGTGCATCCAGAACGCCGAAAACCTCCTGCAAAATGCGTGTGCGCAATGTTTCCGGCAAAGAATTTGCGCGGCGGTTGAGATAGCGCTCAGCCACGGCATCGCGATCGCTCAGCGCTATTCCGCCCATATGTTGCAACAGTTCATGCGTGATGCGGCCGGCCAGCAAAGCCTGTGCGCGCCATATGCGGGCATCTTCGCTTTGCGGATCCATATCGGCTGCCTCGATTGCGGAAGAGGGACGCAGCGGCGCGAGAGTGACGGCTTCCGTCGGCGCAGGCTTTTTCAACCATGCTGGCAAAGTCATCTTCGCCAGAGCAGCCTTCCCGAATGAATCTGCTTCGGCTAACGGCTTCCCATCAATCATGCGCAACAAAGTTTGCTGTGCATCCCAATGGGCGGGCACTGGCTGCATCTGATCAGCGATCGTCCGCTCGATCATCTCATACCAGCAGTCCTTGTCCGGTCCTCGCACGCCGTGAAAGCCCATGATGTAGAGGCGCTCCTCTGCGCGGGTCATCGCAACATAAAGCAGGCGGCGATATTCCTCTGCGCTGTCCTCACGTGCTTTGTCACGCAAGGCCGTGGTCTCGGCACAATCAAGCTTGCTCGAAGGACTCCAGACGAGCAAGGGTCCTGCCTCGCCCTGAAGCTCATAGAGTTGAGGATCAAAGCGCGAGCCCGGTGCCGCGCATGTGTCCGGCAGAAAGACGATCTTGGCTTCGAGACCTTTTGCGGCATGGGCTGTCAGCACACGCACCGCTTCTCCCGCTGCTTCCATGTCGCGTTTGATATTCACATCCTGTAGCCCGTGCAAAAAGTTTTGCAGCGACGGCACTTCTCGCAATTCGTGGTCGAGAGCCAGTTTCAAAAATTCATCCATTGCGTCGCGGGCCTCAGGCCCGAGCCTCTTTTGCATGGCACGACGCCCACCGTCTTCACCCAGCAAATGCGCATAGAAAGAGAATGCGCCTCCTTGAGCCCGTTTGCGCCAGCGCTCGACGACGGCAAAGGCTTGCTGATGGCGCGTTGCAGTCGCGGCTGAGAGCGCGTCATAGAGACTGGCTGGACGTTGCGGCGCTAGGGCTATGAGATCGCCGTCATCAAGCCCGATGAGAGGCGATTTCAAAACGCAAGCCAATGAGAGATCATCTTGCGGCAGGAGCGCCACACGCCCTGCTGCCATCAAATCCATCACCGCAATGCTTTCGAGCAGTTGTAGGCGATCCGCACCGGCAACGGGTACATCTTTTTCCTTCAATGCCCGGATGATCGCTTCAAAAAAAGCATTACGCCTGCGCACCAGAATCATGATGTCGCCTGCGCGGATGGGCCGTGCCCGACCGTCCTGATCGCTTACGCGCTCAGGCGAAGCCGGATCAAGCCAGCCACAAATGAGATTGGCAATGCGATTGGCCACAACGGTTGGGGGGGCATATTGATCCTGAAGATCAACTGGCAAACGCCAGTCACGATCATGATCCTCGTCACGTCCTTCCACCCGTGGCCAAAGTTCAATGACGCTTGGAATGTCTTCTTTCAGAGCCTGATGAACAGGCGCAACGGGATCACCATAGACAAGCCCTTTGCGATTGATCTCATCGGCAAAGACTGTGTCAACACATTTCAAAATGCCCATCGCTGAACGGAAAGAGCGTTGTAGCGGAACATTTTCGAAAGCAAGCTGCGCATCACGCGCCCGCTTGGCAAAATATTGCCGCATCTCATCGAACTTGCGTGGATCCGCACCTTGAAAGGAATAGATTGATTGTTTCTCATCACCAACAGCAAAGAATGTGCGGCTGATTTTGCGTTGTCCTTCACCTGCCATGAATTCTTCAGACAAGCGGCAGAGGATATCCCATTGCGCGGGTGAAGTGTCTTGCGCCTCATCGACAAGAATGTGGTCAATACCTGAATCCAGTTTGAACAAGACCCAGCCGGGCGATGTGTCCATCAATAGATGGCGTACAGTGGCAATGAGATCATCAAAATCGAGCAGGCCGCGTGTCTGTTTCAAGCCGCGATAGCGCTTCAGGATCGCGTCACTCAGACGCAGCAGCGCAGATGAGCGTTCAACGCATTCAACCGATCTCAAAAGCTCCACCGCATTAACAATACGAACCTGTTCGCGGGCGAGTTCTGCTTTGGTGCTGTCATTGATTCGCGCTGTGCCCAGACGCGATGCTGGTGCACCACCTTTCGTGAACCAGATCGACAGATAGGCCTCGAGCCGTCCAATACCATGCGTGCCAAGCGCCGCTTCAAATTTCTGCGCCAGATCCTGATCTGTTTTGCCTCCTATCTTGAGCCGGTCGGCAAATGATTGCCACTGTGTGTCGGGGATCCCCTCTTCTACGATTTCGCGCTCAATCTCGGAGGCACTGCGATTGCTGTTGATTGCCAGGGCGCGGCGCAATTGGCTCTCATAGCGCCTGAGATCACCGCCACTGACCTCCAACGTTTTCATCAATAGCTCACGCTTGCCGAGCACGGCCTGCATGAGTTCATCGAAATCTTCTGCATTGGTTTCCCGGCTAATGAGGCTAAGCGCCTTGCCAAGATCACTTGCGGGATTTTGCCCAGCCTCAATCAGGGTCGCATCGCGGGCCTGCTGTAGAAGCTCAGCCTGCTCTTCCTCTTCGATCACGCGGAAATGCGAAGCGACATTGGCTTCGAAGGGGAAGAGATGCAGCAGTCGCTCACAAAAGGCATGGATGGTTTGAATTTTCAGACCACCCGGTGTCTCGACCGTGCGTGCAAAAAGCCGTCGTGCAAAGGCAAGACTCTCATGTGAAAAATCAGCCCCTGTCGCGCGAATTTCCTGTTCCAGCGCGGGATCATCAAGCGCCGTCCATTTGGCAAGTGTATCAAAGACGCGCAGCGACATATTGGCCGCTGCCGCTTTGGTGAATGTGAGACACAAGATGCGTGAGGGCGTGACGCCTTCAAGCAGCAAGCGGATGACACGTTGCGTCAAAACATGGGTCTTGCCCGAACCAGCATTGGCAGAGACCCATGCAGTCAACTTGGGATCGGAGGCTGTGCGCTGCGCCTCTTGTGTGTTTTTGGGAATCTCATAACGAAGGGCCATCAGCCAGCCCCCTCCGTGCCCGATGACCATTCCTGGACGCGTGCAAGATGATCATAGACGCCATAGCTATTGGTGAATTGCGGGAAAGGTCTTGGCACATAGCTGCGGTCAGGCTCGCGGAACTGGCTCAGCAGCTTGATCAATTCATCATATTGCTGTTGCACCAATTCATCGAGCGAAGTCCCGTTATCCGCGGTGATGCGTTGTTGCGCCAGACCCTTGCCGCCACCAAGCTTGATATAGATCGCATCCCATACAGTTCGCGCATTCACCGCCTTGAAAGCCCCTTGTTTGACCATGGCGGATTCAAGGGTGAGCTGCGGCGAGAAGCCGGCCTTGATCTCTTTTGGCTGGGGTACGCGACCTGATTTATAGTCGATCAGCACGATCGAGCCGTCATGGCGCTCCTCTAGCCGGTCAGCAACACCGGAAAGCTGGAAGCGTGAGCCATCGGAAAGGGTCAGTTCCATCACTGCATATTGTTCGGCATGCACTTGCTTGATATCGGCGCGCCGCTGACGTTCCCAGGCAACAAATTTCTGGAGCGCAAAGACATAGCGTGGCCAGATGAAAGCACGGAATTCAGCATTTTCCATCAGATCCGAAAATGCGCGTGCAGCTATGTCAAGAAGCTCACTATCAGCTTCCGGTGATAAGGCACCTGTTGGATGCGCCAAAGTGAAGTCAGCGAGTATCTTGTGTAACTTGATACCTGCGATGCGCGCACCAGCTTCCGCACCAATCGGCTCCAGCGGTTTCAGCTTCAGAATATATTCTGCATAGATGGAGTAAGGGTCCCGACGCAGCGTCTCAATCCGCGTGACACTCAGTTTTTGTGGGCGTAACTCCACCGGAGGCTTCGGTTGCGGTCGCGCACCCCGTTCACCAGGATCGCCATCGCCGTCGAGAATGCGAGCAAAATGCAGCATCTCTTCACCACGCTTGCGGCAAAGACTCCATTGCTCTGCACCAGCAAGAGCCGCCAGCCTTTGCAAGAAGCGCGATGGAACGGTTGGCGAGCCGCCACGCTTCTTCGCGCGTGTGATGATAACTTGCTCATTGCCCATGGCCTGCATGAAGTCATGTGCAGTCTGCCCAATACGCCGCTCTGGCGATGACAGCCCAAGATCCATGCGCATGGGACGGTTGAGGAAAGGATCAGTTTGGCTTTGCGGGGGCCAGATCATTTCATCGAGGCCTGCAAGAATGACGCGCGTTGCTGGAATGAGACGCGCCTCCAGCAGCCCTAGAATTTTCAGACGCGGATGCGCTCTTTTTTGGGCGCTTCTTACGGTGGTCTCGCGTGCAATCTGATCGAACAGGAGGGCATAGTCGTCAAGCGACATGGCAAGAGGGGCACGATTGCTTTGCAGCTCTCCGAAAAGCTCTTCGAGACCGACGGCACCCGGTGATCCATCATCTTCCTCGCCCATGACCTGTTGCAGACAGGTGCGATGAGCCGATGCAAATGTCGCCAGCGACTCTCTTCCCGCAATCATACGTAATGGAGCCAGTGCCGTTTCAACTGACCGCAATAGAGCTGCAACGCCATCCCAGTCTTCTTGCGTCATTCGTGCCGCTGCGGGATGAGCATCGCGTGAGGCAGCAATCTTGCGGGCCAAGGCCAATGCGCCATCCGTGTCGATGCGATCCGGCAATGGCAGACGCAGGATGGTCATGTCGATGAGACAGGACAGATATTCGACCCGATCCCGTGAAAACCCGACTTTGCAAAATGGATGTGAGAGAAGGGCGAGCAGCGCCAGAGATGGCTTCTTTTCAAGCGCCGCTGCGACAAGAAGCGCAGCGATCGCCCCTTCAGACGTGGAAGCGAGCTGAGAGCCGCCAGAATCGTCAATATTGATGTTCCAGCGGGCGAGTTCTGCGCGCACGCGGCTTGCAAGGCCACGGTCCGGCGTGATGAGCGAGGCCGTCTCACCCGGCGTCTCAAGCGCCTCGCGCATCAGGAGTGCAATCGCTAGGGCCTCTTCACGTTCATCGCTGGCTTCGATGACGGTGATCTTCTCAAGCGCCAATGGGATGGCACCGGGCGTCACACGCTGCAAAAATGTCTGCCATGCATCTGTTGTATCGGCAGGGCGCAACGCTTCGCTCAGCAAATGACGGCGCGCCTGCATGGCCGGCGAGAGTGTGCCAATCTCAACGACATCAGCACGCTTTACTTTCATGGTACGCAGCAAGCGATGCAAGGTGAATTGCGGATGACCAGCAGCTGGATCCCTGCGCATCGTGGCATCACCTGCAAGCGCGTCCCAAGAGGCATCATCAAGCAATAGATCGAGGCCTGGCAAAACGACAGCGCCTTGCGATGCGCGTGCGATCGCAGACAGAAGTTGCGCAGTTGCGTGGTTACTGCCGGTCGAACCAATTGCAACGACAGGGGCATCGTCACTGCGCTCTTGGATGCGTTGAACCTCGGCTTCGATCAGTCGGGCCGTGCGCTCAGCCCTGTCGAGCAGATCATGTTCCTTGAGATGTTGCGGCCAGATATTGGTGGCAATCCGCAGGAAGCGCAGCGTCTGTTCCCAATATTCATCAAATTCGCGAGGCGCCAGATGGTTGATCTTGTCCCACTCAACGCCTTCAATCGTCATCTCATCAATGAGGCTTGCGAGTTCCTTTGCCAACTGCCAAGCCTGTGCAGGGCCGGGGGCGATGAGGGGGGCGCGGTCTGCTTCGCGTGCACTGCGTTGTAAGCTTTCAGTCCATTTGAGAATGAGGCTTGCAAGATCGAGCCTGCGTTGCAGATCGCTGATGGCATCTGGAATATCGTCCAGCAATTCATCCGCGCCCCCGTCAAAGATGAGCGCTGTTTCCATCGCGTCCATCTGGCCGAGCGGCACAATCTGCGGCAACAGCGTGATGGAGCTGTCGCTCAGTGCAGCAAATTCCTGCGCAAGTGCACGCGCAGCGCGGCGTGTGGGTACATAAATCGTGGCGCTAGAGAGTTTGAGCGGGCCAAGATGTGCGCCAAAGCCGGGGATCACTTCACCGGCGAGGAAGGCGCGTGCGAAAGTTGCGAGATAGGCCACACCCGGCGGAATTGTGTAAACGCGCGGATGGGGCGTGGCGCTCATGGTTCAAATGGCCGAGCGCTCAAGAGCGCGTTCGGCCTCCTCTATGGCTTGGGGTGTACCTACATGAAGCCACAACCCATCAAGACGCAAGCCAAAGAGGCGGCCTTTTTCGGCGGCTTCGAACAAATAGGGCGCGAGGCGAAAAACCTCCCGCTGATCTTGCGCGAAAGGAGCGCGTTTCAGAATCCCAAAACCCGAATAGACAAAGGCCGCAACCTCGCTTTCGCTGCGGCGTATCAGGCGCCCATCCTGATCCATATGAAAGTCACCCGGCCAATCCACGCCGATGCTGGTTGAGGTGGATGCGACCAGAAGCAAGGCATCCATTTTTTCAGGATCCCACATCTTCCGAAGGCGCGCGATATTGGATGTCGGCCCTTCAATCCAGAAAGCATCTGTATTGGCGACGAAGAAATCATCGTCCAAATGCGCAGCTGCTTTCTTGATGCCGCCACCTTGATCAAGCAGCAAATCGCGTTCGTCAGAGATGGTGATGTGCGGCGTATCACGACCTTTCAGATGTGCTTCGATCTGGTCAGGCAGGTAATGCACATTGACCACACTGCGTGTAATGCCGCTTTGCGCACATTGGTCCAGAACATGGTCCAGTAAAGCTTTACCACCCACTTTCACAAGCGGCTTGGGAATCGTGTTGGTGAGAGGGCGCATACGCGTGCCAAGGCCGGCCGCAAAGATCATAGCTGTCGAGAGAGGCGCGCTCACTCATTCGCCTCATGCATGAGAGGCGATAGCACGCGGAAGATACTCCGCATACCATGCGCGCAAGGGAGCCAGATCAGGATGTGCGAGGTCTTTTGCAAGATAGCGCTCCACACGCGGGAGATGGGCGAGATAATGTGGCTTTCCATCGCGACGGTCCAGCCGGGCAAAGATACCGAGAATCTTGGTCGCTCTTTGTGCGCCCATAATAGCATAGGAACGCGCAAATTCTGTCACGTCAAAATCTGGCGTATCATTGCGGCGCTGGCGCGTATAAAGGCCAAGCAGCTTCAGCTCCAGTTCATCGGGCACATCGACGCGCGCATCTTGCAGCAAGGAGACAAGGTCATAAGAAGGATGTCCCTGCACGCAGTCCTGAAAGTCGATGATGCCGACGCGTTGCAAGCCATCCCGCTCTGGTAGCCAGATGAGATTGGGTGAATGATAATCACGCAGCGTCCATGTGGAGCGAGCAGCGCAGACTTTCTCCAAATGTGGCTTCCATAAATTGATGAAAGTGGCGCGGGCGCCAGAGCTTAAACCGGCACGGGCGATATGCGGTGCATACCAATCGAGGATTAGCTCCACCTCGATCAGCAGAGCATCAACATCATAGCGCGGAATATAGTAGGTCTCTTCATCCGTGACAGGCAGTTCGCGGGGAAGATCGCGCGCATGCAGGCTTGCAAGGACAGAAGTTGCCTCGCTATAGCGCTCGGCAATCGGTCCCTTGTCATCAATGACCCCCAGCGTGCCGAAATCCTCCAACACGGCAAGACCGGCTTCGGCATCAAAGGCAAAGATCTTTGGTGCGGAGAGCGATTGGGCCCGCAAGCCCTGATCAACTGCGATGAAGGGTCGAATATCTTCAGCCAAACGAGCAAGCTCTGAATAGGACTTGCCATAGCGGATGGGTGGACCATCAGGGCGTGGCGGCGAGATCATCAAAATAGCGCGCGAGCCATCTGGTTTTGTCAATCGCTCATAAGCACGCACAGAGGCATCGCCCTGCATATAGCTGCGTTCTGCATCAGCCCAGCCTGAACGTTCCAGAAGTGAATGAATGGCGCGCTCACGCATGACGCGTGCGCCCAATGCGCCATGGCCTGTAATGGTGACAATGCGCCGTTCCGGTCCAAGAGAATTGGCAAGCACGAAAGAAATATCGAGCCGATCAGGCGGCAAGGGGCCTGCCTTCTCCGCCCACTCAACCAGCAGCAAGGCGCCATCAGCTGCCTCTTCCCAGCCAAGCTCCACAAGCTCGGAGGGTTCCCGAATGCGATAGAGGTCAGCATGAACGATGGGGAAATGTTCAGACTGATAGACTTGCATCAAGGTGAAGGTCGGGCTTGGAACTTCAAGCTCATCATCTTTCATCAAGCTGCGGATCAGGGCGCGGGCGAAAGTCGTTTTGCCTGCTCCCAAATCACCTGAGAGGGTGATCAAATCATTCGGCCCTACAAGCGGAATGATGCGACGTGCAAGATCTTGCGTCGCAGCCTCGTCGCGAAGATCAAGCGTCCAGATATGATCGGCAGGGCTTTGGTTTCGCATCTGGCCCTCACGCTACTTCGGCAGCCGCCTCGATCATGGCAGGTGCTGCAGGGAAAATACAGGTCACCGTGGTTCCAACGCCGGGCGCGGATTCAATCCTCACGCTTCCGCCATGCAATTCCACAAAGGCCCGCACCATGGACAGGCCAAGCCCTGCGCCGCGATGGCGTGAGCCGGCGGTATGGGTTTCGAAGCGATCAAAGACACGGTCGATCACTTCAGGTGGAATGCCGCGGCCCTGATCGGTGACCTTGAACACGATCTCATCACCACGCCGCATGGCCGCGAGAATGACGGTCTGGCCCGGCTCAGAGAATCCAATGGCATTCGATAGAAGATTGAAGAGCACCTGACGCAGACGCTTTTCATCTGCACGGAAGCGGCCGACATTATCCAGCGCCACGATTTGCAGATTGATGGCAGATTCAGCGAGACGATCCTGCAAGCCTTCCGCTGCCGCGTTAATTGCATCGCGAATATCAACATCAGCGACCGACAATTCCATCGCTCCCGCGTCGATCGACGCAAGATCGAGAATATCATTGATGATGGCGAGAAGCGCATCGGAGGATTTGTGGATATAGCCGCTATATTCAAGTTGCTTGGCGTTGAGCGGACCAGCCGCACCTTCCGCCAGTAATTGAATGAAGCCGATGATATTGGTGAGCGGCGAGCGCAGCTCATAGGAGACGTGATGCACGAAGTCGTTGCGGATCTTTTCGGCCTGCAACAGGGCTTCATTACGATCTGTCAAGGCACGTTCGACATCCACACTGGCGGTCACATCGCTGAAAGTGATCAGCGTTGCTCCATCGGGCAGAGGTGCGGCAGCACAATCAATCGCACTGCCATCCTTGCGGGTCAGGCGACGTGCAAAGCCGGTGCGCGCATCATGCAAGCCTGCGACAAGAGCGCGTAAATCATTCCAGTCCCCGTCATTGCCGAAATGCGCGGCGCACTCACGCGCGACAAGATCAATATGGGGTTGATCGGCCAGTGCTGCGGGTGTCAGCTTCCACAAAGTCTGGAAAGCCGGGTTATGCAGCTTCAGGCGCCCGTCGCTGCCAAACACAGCAACACCTTCTCGTAAAGTATCAAGCGTTTCACCCTGCACGCGCATCAATGCATTGTAGCGCGATTCCAGATGGAAGCGCTCCGTGACATCATCGAACAGATAAGTGACGCCGCCTTGCGGGTTGGGTGTGATAACCGCGCGCAGCGTGCGCCCGTCGGGGAGATACCAGGCCTGCTCCAGCGTTTCGACAGCTTGATAGGCCTTGAGTATATCGGCTTTCCAGGCGCGGTAATCCGCTTGCTCTGGCAGGCGACGTTCTGCGCGCAAGCGGTCGAGAATTTCCGAGTCACTTGGATTCTGGTCGAGGAAAGATTGTTCAAGCCCCCATACATGTCGATAGGCCGCATTGTGGAAAATGAGATGCTGGCTCTTGTCAAAGATAGCAACGGCAGTCGTGAGCTGATCAAGCGTGCGCCGGTGCGCTTCCATCTGGCGCGAGAGATCAGCGCGGAGGGCGTCGAGTTCCGAGAGATCAATGGCGATGCCGGCCGACCCTTCTTCACAGGGCAGTGCGATGACATCCATCAGATTGCGTTTGCCCGCAACAACTGCATGAACACGCCCACGCCATGTCTCGCGCTTGATGACGGCCTTGCGCGATGCATCACGATCAGACTGGTCGAGCAATTCGACCTTGCGTGCAACCGCATCTTCCCCATCCCGCGCTTCAACCGCGCGCGCATAGGCGGCATTGACCCAATTCAATTTGCCCACACGATCACGCGTCCAGACGGGGCAGGGCATAGCGTCAAGCAATGCATGCATGGCATTGAGATCGGCTAATGTGTCATGATGGATGTTGCGCAGGCTTTGCAGCTCTTGTCGCTCACCAGAAATATCGCGGATGCGCAGCACAGCACGACCACCGACAGCGCGTCCTTCAGCCTCTAGGCAGCGACCTTGCAAATTGGTGAGTGAAAGGCGAAAGCCTTCGCCGCGTGCACGCAGGGTTTCAACGGCGCGGTCAAGTTCCTGCGCCTGGTCAGCCGGCAGCCAGGTGCCGAAAGCCAGCAAGCGTTGCTGTTCTGTCGCGTCTCCCAGAATGGAAAAGTCACCACCAATGTCGGGCTCAAGATGGGATGCCGACCACGCAACGAGGATCTGCGCTTCGCTCGACAAGAACACATCAGCAAGATGCAAGGCGCCATAGGTTTCGTTGAGTTCTGCGGTGAGTTCGGCCTCGCGTTCGCTCGCGCGGCGCTGGCCGATGAGATAGAGCGCTGTTGTGCCAATGGCGATCAGGCCCAGTGAGCCTGTCAAGAAAATATCAGCGATGCCTTGCATATTCAGCTTGGAGGCAAGGTCTTGCGTCTGGGCAAAGGCAGGGCTTGCATGCACGAGGGCGAGTGCAGAGCCGCAGCGCGCAGGGCGCAGCCCGTCCCGCAACCGCGACCAAAGTGCCATCGTCAAAGTCCCCAAATCCGGCCGGTGATCCAGCGGCCATGTTCCGCGAATCAGTGCACTTTACTCGTAGCCGGACTCCCTGAGGAAGTGGTTAACCAAATGAAAATGCCCCCGTGCGCGAGCAACGGGGGCATAGAGTCAAAACTGCAACAGTCGCGGCCGAGCCGCGCGCTGATCAGTAGCGGTAATGTTCGGGCTTGTAGGGGCCCTGCTGCGGCAGGCCGAGATATTTGGCCTGATCATCAGTGAGCTTGGTGAGCTTCACGCCGATCTTTTCAAGATGGAGTGCTGCGACCTTCTCATCGAGATGCTTGGGCAGCGTATAGACCTTCTTCTGATACTGGCCCTGCTTCGTCCAAAGCTCGATCTGGGCGAGCGTCTGGTTGGTGAAAGAGGCCGACATCACGAAAGAGGGGTGACCTGTCGCGTTGCCGAGATTCACGAGGCGGCCTTCGGAGAGAAGGATGATGCGGCGGCCAGTGGGGAACTCGATTTCGTCCACCTGCGGCTTGATGTTCGACCACTTGAAGTTGCGCAGGCCAGCGACCTGAATTTCAGAGTCGAAGTGACCGATATTGCAGACGATGGCGCGGTCCTTCATCTGGCGCATGTGATCGAC
>CAZLBA010000046.1:0-21198 GCA_964557555.1 uncultured Beijerinckia sp. | reverse complement strand
ATGCAAAAAGGCACCCGTGCAGGGTGCCTTTCTGTTGTGTGGTGCAGCTTGTTTACCAGCAGCGATAGAGGCCGAAATGGCGGCCATAGTGCCAGCCGATGCGCGGTGCCCAGTGATAGCCGCGATGCAGTCCGCGACACCAGCCCGGTCCAAACCCGCGCACGATGACGCGTGGGCCGCCCAAATAGACGAAGGGGTAGCGGTGGCGGTAGTTGTAGTTGTAGCGATGATGCGTCGTCACGTGGCGCCGGTCATAGCGCAGATTTCGGTCATAGATCCTTCGATCATAAACCCTGCGATCGAGTTGCGCGTCTCCGCGCCTTTCAAGGACGCGATCCTGACGCATGGCCGGTGCGGAGTCGAAACGCTCCATGCGCTGTGAGCGCTCAAGGCGTTGCGGACGATCTACGGCTGGGCCGCGATCAAAGCGGGGGCCGCGTTCAGCTGAAGGGCCACGCTCCATCTGTGGCGCAGCAGGTGCACGCATTTGAGGGGCACCCCTGTCCATGGAAGGGCCGCGACCGGGAGGCGGACCGCCGCCACGTTCGCCGCCTCTTGAACGCTCTGCCTGAGCAAGCTGCACAGGTTCAGCAAAGGCAATATGTGCCGGTGCGCCGCTGAGCATGAGAGCAGCGGCTAGTCCGATGGCTTTGGATGGTGTGCAGTAACGCATAGGCACCTCCTCCTTGATGGAAGAGCAACGCTGCTTGTGCCGTCATGTTCCGATCAACGCGTCTTTGCTTAGCTTGACTGCGCCGCGCGCGTGAACAGCTGCGCCATAACCAGCCCGGTGATGAGAAGAATGGCTGTGCTGAGGAGAATGGGCAGAGTATGGCCAAAGCCACTATACCAGAGCCCGAACCAGATTGGGCCGGCAGCCTGTCCGATAAAGAAGGACAAAGCGTGAAGTGAATAGGCTGATTGGCGTGCGCGCGGTGCAAGATCAACCGCTTCCGTCTGGATGGAATTATGCAGCAGCATGAAGCCGAGTCCAGACACGGCGAAGCAAATGGCAATGGTGATCCAGTCAGGTACAAAGGCCAGTGCCAGCGGGCCAGGGATCATCAACACGCCACCAGCAGCCATGAACTGAAAGCGACTCCATTTCTTCAGGAGCGCATTTACAAAGACAACATAAATGAGGCCACCGACGCCCAACGCACCGATGATGATGCCAGCTTGTGTGGCTGAACCGAGATTGCGGTCTTGCAAGATGGCGCCGACATAAGGGAGCAAGCCATAAAGTCCGACACCTTCGAGAAAGACGGTGGAGTAGCACAACACCGCTTTGGGATTTTCAAAAACAGTTTTGTAATTCGCGATGACGAGCTTGACACTGAACGTCTGGCGAGACGCTGCTGTGCTGACCAGCACAGACCATGCGGCGATCACACCCACAACGCCAAAGAGCGCCGTGCCCAATAAAACACTGCGCCACCCATAGGCTTCTCCCGCAATGCCGGCTGCACTTGTGGCGAAGATTTGCGCAAACAATCCCATCGTTACAAAGATCGAGATCGCCTGCTGCCGTTTCTCTGGTGGATAGGCATCGCCAATGGTGGCCATGCAGGCTGGCACAACACCGCCCGCAGCCAGCCCTGCACAAAAACGCGCAATGGCGAGGATTTCGATCGTGGGTGCGAAAGCTGCAACCAGAAGCGAGATTGCCAAAGCGATCAGGCTGCGTTTGAGAATGAGTGACTTGCCATAAATATCCCCAAGAGGTCCCAGCAGGGGTTGGCCGAGCGCAAAGGGAAGTGCATAGACGGAGGTGAGCAAGGCAGCTGTGCCAATACCCACAGACAGATCGCTTGCAATGATGGTCAGCAGTGGTTCAGTTGTGCGGCCCGAAATATTGGCAGCAAGGCCAGCCATGCAGAGCGCGGGCAAAAACCAGATTGAATGACGCGCACCCTTGCTCACAACCAACCCCGGCAAATTTCACTTCAGGCCAGACATACAAGAAGTCACGATTTGAGCAAATCTGCCTGTGCAAAGCGGATGCGCAATATGGGATGCTAGCAGCCGGGCATTCACTTTATGATATCCCATGACATCCCTTGTTGGTCACGGGCTCACGTCACGCTCTGCTCGATCTTGGCTTTGTCCGTATCAAGGAAATGTACGGCGTGATGAAAAAAGCCCCGCCGGAGCGGGGCTTTTGCGCTTCAATCTTGCGGCGGGATTTTCAGTTCATTGATCAGCACGCGGTATTTTTCAAATTCCGACGTCAGGAATTTGGCGAATTGATCGGGCGAGCTGCCGACAGGCTCGGAGCCAAATCCCTCAATACGCTTGATCACGTCCGGATCTTTCAAAGCTGCGGCGACTTCCTTGTGGATGCGCTCAACGATGGGACGGGGAGCATTGGCTGGCAGGAAGAGCGCTTGCCAACTGTCCATCGCAAATCCGGGGAAGCCCTGTTCAGCAATGGTCTTCACATCGGGCAGGGCCTTTGAACGCGCAGCGCCCGTTACGGCAATGGCGCGGATGGTACCTGCTTCGACCTGAGGACGTGCGGTGCCGAGTGGCGCGATGGCCATCTCGATTTCACCTTGCATGAGGGCCTGATTGAGTGGTGCATCGCCACGGAAGGGCACCATCTGAATATCAACCTTGGCAGCTGACTTCAGCATTTCCATGGTCAGGTGAAGTGGATTGCCGATGCCGGTTGAGCCGTAGTTCAGGGCGCCGGGCTTGCTGCGTGCGGCAGCCAGCAACTCACCCAGATCCTTCGCGGGGAATTTCTGGCTTGTTGCCAGAACAAGGCCTGCGGAAATCACCTGCGTGACCGGGGTGAAGCCGTTGACGGGATCATAAGCAAGCTTCTTGTAAAGGGCCGGGCTGATGGCGTGGCCAACCGTGGTGAGCAGGATCGTGTAACCATCAGGTGCGGAGCGCGCCACTTCAGCAGCAGCAAGATTGCCGCCGGCACCGGGACGGTTTTCAACGATCACCGGTTGCTTCATCGATTCCTGCATCTTCGCACCAAGGATGCGGGCAAGTGAATCCACTGCGCCGCCAGGTGCGAAGGGCACGATCAGCTTGATCGGCCGATCTGGATAGGTCTGAGCCTTTGCCTCAAGAGTTGTGGCAGCCAGGATGGCCGCGAGCACAGTTGCAAACAGCTTCATTATCTTCTCTCCCTGTCACAGCTCGATCTTTGTGTCTTTCTGATCGATGACGCTGAGGTTCAGTTGCTTGAGCAGGCGATAGATCGTGTCGATCTCTGACTGCATTGGCTTGGGCATGGGTGGACGCATGAAGGGGTTGGGGATGAGACCACGCAGCCATGTTGCCGTCTTGTAACGAATATGCAAGCGGCCCATGTCAGCAATGTAATCTTGCAACTCCGACAAGCCGGCATCCCACACCTTGCAGGCGCCTTCAAGGTCGCGACGATCCCACGCTGCCAGATGTTCCAGCATCGGCTCTTTGGCAAAGTTCCAGAAGCCGCTCAGCGTGCCATCAAACATGTTGTTCAAACGATATTCGTGGAAGCGCGATGCAAGCGCGCCCATCACCGCCACATCGCGGTTGAGACCGCGAAGCCCCTTGGCGATCAGCCGGAAGCCCTCATAAGTATAGGTCATCTTCCAACCGACGACATTGGGGATCTCCTGACAGATGCGCAATGTCGCTGCGAGGGGCAAGCCTGGATAGAAAGGTGGCTTTGCACCACCCACCGGATGCGTAACGATGGGTAGGTCAACCGCGCGATCTTGTGCCTTGATCTGGTCCATCCAGATTTCCGGATAGGTATCCGCATCCCAGCAGGATGTCACATCCTGCGCGCCGCCGGGCGGTGTGACAAAGATACCGTCCACGCCAAGTGCCTTACAATCTTTTGCCGTCTCCACGGTTTCTGCGGTGGTGATCGCCCAGGTGCCCGCGATGATCGGCAATTTGCCATGCGCTTCTTCCATCGAGATTTCGAGCACGCGGCGCTTTTCGGCGCGCGTCAGATAGAAGATCTCAGCTGCCTCCGGGTTGACGCAGAGGCCGCCTTCCTTGACGAATTCCGGGTCATTCACGAAATAGCGAATGAAGCGACGATAAGCCTCTTCATCAATGCTCATGTCTTTCTTCATGGGCAGCAGGGCCGCAACATAGCGACGATGGCCGACGGTCTTCATGGTGCTGATCTCTCCCAAATTGAGTTGGCCCATGGTCTGCCGGCAGGGCTATGATTGCAACTCACTCTTTCATCATAGTAATATGAACAAGTTTCATGTGGTGGACCTGTGATGAACCTTAATGCGCTTGATCTCAATCTGCTGAAAGTTCTGGATGCGCTGCTGAAGACGAATAGCGTCTCCAAATCGGCGGCCCAGCTGAATGTCACACAATCAGCAGTCAGTCACGCATTGAAGCGGTTGAGGGAGATTTTCTCTGACCCCTTGCTCACGCGCGTCGGGGGCCAGATGGTCGCCACCCCGCGCGCGACCGCGCTTCGTCAGCCGCTTGAAGAGGCAATGAGCGATATCTTCGCCTTGATGAGTTCTACCAGCGAATTCGAACCGGCAAGCTCCACAAGGATTTTCCGTCTGGCGATGAGTGATGCCATGACCGTTGAGGGTTTGCCCTCCATCGTGCAAGCAGTCAGACGCAGGGCGCCGCATGTTCAGCTATTGGTGGAGACTGGCGGCCCTGTGCAGTCATGCCGGTTATTGCTGGACGGCAAAGCTGATGTTGCGCTTGGTGTGTTCCCCTCGGTTCCGAAGGGGCTTGAAAGCGAAGAGCTATATCGTGATCAGCTGGTTTGCATTGCTGACAGGTCGAACAGTTTTTTGAAGAATGGGCAGCTCACCTTCAAAAAATTCATGGCAGCGCCGCATGTGACGGTTTCACCCAGCAGCGATTCAGGAATTCAGGTCGATGATATTTTGCGCGCCATGGGTTTTGATCGGCGCATCGTGGCCAGTGTGCCCCATTATCTCGCCATTCCTCCTCTCATTGCCGGAACGGATCTCATTGCGCATTCGCGGCGCAAACTGGTCGATGTTTTCAGATCCTCGAAGCGCTTGCAGATCATGCCAGTGCCCGTGCCATTTCCGGTGCCCGATCTCATCTTCGCACAGGTTTGGCATACCAAGCATAAGCATGATCGCGCACAGATCTGGTTGCGTGATGTGATCCGTGATGCGTTGAAAGATTAACAGCCGCTTCACCATTCCCCGATGATGATGCCCTTTTCCCGTACCCGGTCAGTCCGCTCTTCAACCATGCGATCTGGCACCGTCACCCTGTTGCGGCGGGATATCAGGCGGTCAAAAAGGCATTCATGCATTTGGTTGCGGATCTCTTCATGCGCTGGTGACGTGCCGAGGTCGTTCAGCTCTTGCGGATCATGGGCGAGATCGAAGAGCTGCGGGCGATAGCCTTTGAAATGGACATATTTCCAGCGCTCATTACGTATCATATAGATACGGCAGTCTGATGGACTGCGCCCAAGCGCCAGACGTGCCCGATAGAAAGAGTAATCAAGCTCGCTGAAAACATAATCGCGCCACTGTTCCACCTTTTCACCGCGCAGCAAGCCCAGGAGAGAGCGTCCTTCAAGGCGGTGATAGGGCACATCCATATCATGTGCGTCGATGAAGGTTGGCACAAGATCAATGGCCTCGACGAGTTTGTCGCAGACAGTGCCACGCGTCTTGTCGGCGCGTGGATCAGGATCATAGATGATGAGTGGCACGCGCACACTTGGTTCGTGGAAGAGCTCTTTTTCACCCAGCCAATGATCACCGAGATAGTCGCCGTGATCGCTGGTGAAGACCACCATGGTCTCCTTGAGGAGATCTGTCTTCTCCAGCATGTCGAGCACGCGCCCGACGTGATCGTCGATTTGCTTCACGAGCCCCATATAGGTGGGCACGACCGTTTCGCGCACGTCGTCGCGCGCGAAAGTCTGCGCAGCATCCATTTTGGTGAAAGCGTCATAGACGGGGTGGGGATCAGCAAGTTCTCTGTCTTGCGCAACGCGCGGCAGTATGTCCGATTTGCTGTACATTGCATGATAGGGCGCAGGTGCCATATAGGGCCAATGCGGCTTGATGTAGGACAGATGCATCAGCCACGGCTTGTCGCCAGCGCTGCGGATGAAATCCATGGCGCGATTGGTGATATAGGCTGTTTCTGAATGTTCTTCTTTCACACGGGCTGGCAGATGCGAATGGCGCAAGCTCCAGCCGGAGAGGATTTCGCCATTCGGCCCTTCCGCTGCATTGGCAAAATCATTCCAGGGATTGTCACCTTGATAGCCGTGTTGGCGCAGATAGGCATTGTAGGGCAGGGTGGGTGAGACGATGGGGTCGGGATGTTCCCCATCATCACGTTCCCAAGGTTCGAAGCCGCCTTCAGATACGCGCAATCCCACTTCCGTGTCGCGTGTCAGGCCCAGGCGCGCCATGCCATCGACGTCAGCGCGGAAATGTGTCTTGCCAGCAACAGCCGTGCGCACATCTTTGGCTGCCAGATAATCACCAAGTGTCATCTCCCCAATGGGCAGCGGCACAAAGTTCCATGTTGCCCCATGCGAAAAGACGGTACGCCCGGTATAGAAAGATGCTCGCGAAGGCCCGCAAACAGGCGACTGTACGAAACATTTGTCAAAGCGCATTCCCATCCCGGCGAGCCGATCAATATTCGGCGTCTGCAATGTGGGATGTCCTGTGCAAGACAGATAATCCCAACGCAGCTGGTCGCACATGATGAAGAGAATGTTTCGTACAGTACCCATGTCCTGAATGGCCTTATTGCATCTTGATCTGTGCTGTTTTCACCACATTGTCCCATTGGCGAATCTGCGCCTGAAGGAAGCTGGCGAACTCATCCGGTGTGCCGCCGCGTGCCTCTGCCCCAATGCGGCCGAGCGCTTCACGCACGGTGGGAGATGCAAGCGCCTTGTTCACAGCGGTGTTGAATTTGGCGAGTACATCATTCGAGGTTCCGCGACGCATCACAAAACCCACCCAGTCCTCAACAGCCAACTGCGGGAAACCCTGTTGCGCGACGGTGGGAACGCCCTTGAATGCGTCCAACTCCTTGTTGGATGTGACTGCAAGGGCGCGCAGCTTTCCTGTTGCAACGAGATCAACGACCGGCAAAGTTGTGACGAACATATAGTCATTCACGCCGCTCAACATGTCTTGTAGCGCCTGCGGGAAGAGCTGATAGGGCACATGGGTCGCCTGGACCTTGGCTTCGAGTTTGAACATTTCGCCAATCAGATGGGCGGGTGTACCAAAGCCACCGGACGCAAAGTTGAGCTTACCCGGATTTTTCCTGGCCAGCTCGATCAGCTCGCTCATGCTTTTGGCTTCAAGCGAGGGCTTCGTCACCAGCACATTATAGGAGATGGAGGCTTTGACGATGGGTGCAAAGTCGCGCTGCATGTCGATCTGCGAATTTGGCATCAAGGCACCCGCTGCAGCAATCACCATGCTGGGCGCAAAGACTGAATAGCCATCGGCCGGGGCTTGTGCGACATCGCGCGCAGCAATGGTTTGCACGCCACCGGGCTTGTTCTCGATGATAACCGTCCAGCCCTCATTCTTCTGAAGTTCGGCGGCAATGATGCGACTCACCAAGTCGGGGGGCGTGCTGGGCGCGCTTGGCACCACGATGCGGATCGGCCGCTCCGGCCAGCTTTGGGCTGTTGCATCCATCGGGGCCGCGAGCCAGAGGCCGGCAGCCAATCCACTGAAAACGAAGGTTTTTCTTGAAAGCCCCGGCTTTGACATCGCTCGACCTCCCCAGTCTGTGTTATATGCGTGCTATAGCACATAATAGATCCTGCTATGATCCGGTCAACCGATGAGTTGAGCATGATCAAAACCAATCCCAAGACATCTGCCAGTTGGCCGATCCGCCGTATGTCGCATATTGTTGATCGGCATCTCTTGAACATATCGCGCGCCTTGCGCCCGCTTGGTCTCACCGCACCCATGTGGCGCGTGTTGAATGGGCTGCATGAGGGTGGGCCCAGCAGTGTGGGTGACCTTGCAAGCCATGCTGCATTTGAGCGCTCATATGTCAGCCGCATCGTGTCGCGCCTTGTCGAGCTTGGTTTTGCGGAGGCAAAAGGCGACAAGACTGATCGTCGCTTCGTGCATGTCAGTCTGACACGTGAAGGCCGAACTGTGCATAAAAAGGCGCTTGATATTGTGCTGCGTCTCAATCAGGAGAGCCTGCAAACATTGAGCGACAAGGATATCGAACAGTTGCGCGAGATCATGAGCCGCATTGCGCAGAACATTGGCGCAGATCTTCCATAGATGCGAATGGCAACGTGTCTGCTTGAAAGTTTTTCTTGATGGTCATTCACTCTCTTCATGCGAAATGGGGGAGAATGACCATGAGGCCAAGTCTGCGTCATCTGGTTTTCGGACTATCCTTTGTCGTGATTGCCGCGCCCGTTTGTGCTGCTGATTGTTCTTCAACGCCAGCGCAGCGAAATGATTTCATCGCGGCAACCTTGATCCGTGCGATTGACGCGGGCAGGGAGGCGAGCGGGTCTTATCCGTCCTGGGTTGAACGTTATCTACGCGATGCAGATCTTCTGGCGGAGGCGGTAAGCCGTTTTTGCGAACGCAGTCCGCAGGTTTCCCTTGAGGCAGTCTTGTCCGAGATCGCTGGGAAGACGCGCTGAGCAACCCACAACCCAGAACATAAGCGGTGCAATAGAGAGTTTTTTCTTTCACCAAGCTGGATCTACGGCAAAGCTCTCCTAGATTAGAACCATCCATTTGGGAGAGAAACATGATCACTCGCAGAACTGCTTTGACCGCGGCTGTTGCCGCAAGTGCCGCGCCTCTTTTGAGCACTGTGCCCGGCCATGCCGCGGCCCCGCCCAAGAGCGGCGCGCAGGCTCCAAGCTTCTTCCGCTATAAAGTTGGCGATTATGAAATCACGGCCATCGGTGACGGGTTTGCGCAGCGCCCGCTGGAGGGCTTTGTGCGCAATGTCGATGTTGCGGAAGTGCGCAAGACGCTTAGCGCACAGGGTTTGCCGGATACGCATATCCGTGTGCCCTATACCACGCTCGTCATCAATACTGGTTCCAAGCTCATCCTGATGGATACGGGCAATGGCGAATTCGCGCCCGGTCCTGCAAGCGGGCAATGGATGGCGAATTTCCGCGCGGCAGGCTTTACGCCTGAGATGGTGGATACGGTGATCTTGAGCCATTTCCATGGCGATCACATCAATGGCCTGCGCAAGAAAGATGGCGCCATTAGCTTCCCCAATGCGGAAGTAATGGTGCCAGAAGCGGAATGGGCTTTCTGGATGGATGACGGGCGGATGAACAATGCGCCGGATGCCATGAAGGGCGCGTTTCAGAATGTTCGCCGTGTACTTGCTCCCATCGCCAAGGATGTGAAGCAATTTGGCTGGGACAAGGAGATTGCGCCGGGCATCACCACGGTGCGCGCAGATGGTCACACGCCGGGGCATACAAATTTCGTCATCGCATCCGGCAATCAGCGCATGATCTTCCTTGCAGACATTACCAACACGCCCATTCTGTTTGCACGTCATCCCGAATGGCAGGTGATGTTTGACATGGATGCGGCGCAGGCGACTGCAACACGCAAGCGCATTCTTGATATGGTTTCAGCTGATCGGATCCGCTGCGCCTTTTATCACGGTCCCTTCCCCTCAGCCGGGCAGGTCTCCAAAGATGGTGCGGGCTATCGCCTCGATCTCATTCCTTGGCAGGACGCACTTTGATGTGATGCGGGCGGGTCGGATCATTCCGGCCCGCCACTTGTAAGCTATCGAAAACCAGCCATAATCGGCCACATCTGACTTGGATGGGGTTGAACTGATGAAACGCTTGTTGGCTGGGTTGATTTCTGTTGCCGCTCTCTTTTCCATTCCTGCGACTGCGCAGGACTGGCCGACCAAACAGCCCGTGAAAGTGATTGTCACGCTCTCTGCAGGCAGTGCGACCGATGTGTTGGCCCGCATCGCCTTTGAACAGGTTGGTCGGCAGGTTGGCCAAACTTTCGTGATCGAAAATCGCCCCGGCGCTGCTCAGGCGCTTGGCACAGGTTTGGCTGCACGCGCGGAGCCGGATGGCTATACTGTGCTCGTCAACTCATCGACGCATACGCTTTTTGCGTCCATGTTCAACAATGTGACCTTTGACGTTGTGCGTGATTTTGCTGGCCTCGCACCACTCGCCAGCATCCCAACCGTCATGGTCACGCCGCCGGCCCGCGGCTGGAACACGCTGAAAGATTTCGTTGCAACCGCGAAGGCCAAGCCCGGCTCCATCAACTTCTCATCGGGCGGCATCGGCAATTCCACGCATCTTGCTGCTGAGCGTGTGCGCGTGGCTGCTGGCTTTGAGGCTGTGCATGTGCCTTTTGCCGGTGCGCCGGAAGCGATCAATGAAGTTCTGTCGGGCCGCGTCGATTTCTATTTCTCGCCCGTGCCGCCCGCCCTCGCGCTCATTCGCGAAGGCAAGTTGAAGCCGCTCGCCGTCACAAGTGCGCGTCGCTCTTCGGTGTTGCCGGATGTGCCGACCACGGTTGAAGCGGGCTTCCCGAATTCAGGCTATGAATTCTGGGTGGGCGCTTTTATGCCCGCCAAGACACCGCGCCCGATTGTCGAGCGTCTTGCCAGTGAATTGCGGACCGCGCTTGCAACACCGGCGGTGCGGGAAAAATTTGCAAGTCTTGGCGCTGACCCGATGCCCATGGGGCCGACCGAATTTGACGATTATGTGCGCAGGGAAATCGAGCTGAATGCACAGATCGTGAAAGCGGCCAATATCAAGCCGAACCCCTGACATTGATGCCGAAAGAGAAAGCCCCGCTTGTCGGGGCTTTTTATTTGCGTGCTCGTTTGGTCGTCCGCATCGTTTCGGGTGAGCAGAGCAGACGAATTTCATCGACAAGCTTTTTCGCCGCAGGTGCGAGCAATCCCTTCTCGCGACGAAAGACAGAGAATTGCCGATCCCATGTCAGATCTGGCGTCTTCACTTCAATGATTGGGCCCGCTCCCTTGTCGATCGCGAGAACCGCGCGCGGCTGCCATGAAACCATATCAGTCAACGCGACAAGGGCACGGATGGCACTCACCGAGCGCGTCTCTACTGTCACGACTGGTGGCTCAAGTCCGGCCTTACGGAAACGCTGTTCGAATTCCTGACGCGGGACAGTTGAGAGCGGCGGCATCACCCAGCGATATTGCGCAAGCTCTCTCAGTGATGCATTGCTTTTGCGTGCCAGCGGATGCGTGCGGCCAGCGACGACAATGACGGGATCTGTCATGCGTTGGGGTGCCGAGAAATTCACTTCAGGATGTTGCATCGTGCCAGCAATGGCAATGTCGATCTGCCCACGTGCGAGGGCTTCGCTCAGTTGATCTTCGACGGCTTCGATCAGTTGCACACGTAGCGCAGGCCATTTCTGCAAGAGCCGATCAATCGCCATGGGCAGAAGCGAATTGGACACGCCAGCCACTGCACCTACACGCACGACAGATGTGCCTTTGCCGCTCAGGGCGGCAATTTCTTCCAGAGCAGTGCGGGAGTCGCTCGTGATCTCGTCCGCATAGGGGCGCAGCACATCGGCTGCGAGGGTGGGTATAACACCTGTTGGATGTCGTTCGAACAAAACCGCGCCCACATGGTCTTCCAATTTGCGCAGGCTGCGGCTGACCCAGGGCTGCGTGACCCCAAGCGCATTTGCTGCTTTGCCAATGGAGCGATGCTGATAAACGGCGAGGAAAATGCCGAGCTGTTGTGGGTCGAGGGTCATGCCATATCGTAATGGCTTCATGCAGATTCAGCAACTAGGCGACATGGGATAGCGGGGCTAGTTTTCTTCCAACAAACCCTTGGGCCGCGCGTCCGGGGAGGGAAATGCCACACAGACGGAGGCTGACATGGCCGTGAGCCGCACCTTTCCGATGAATGCCTGGTATGCCGCGACGTGGGATGCAGAGCTGAAGCATGAATTGCTGCCGCGGACCATTGCAGGCATCAAGATGGTTTTCTATCGCACGCTGGAGGGCAAGGCGGTCGCGTTGCAAGACGCCTGTTGGCATCGTCTCGTACCGCTCTCCATGGGGAAGCTGATTGGTGATGATGTGCAATGCCCGTATCACGGCTTGCGCTTCAATGAGAATGGACGCTGCACGTTCATGCCGTCGCAAGAGACGATCAATCCGTCTGCCGCCGTGCGCAGCTTTCCGATCGTTGAGCGTCATCGTTTCGTCTGGGTGTGGCCAGGGGATCCTGCATTGGCCGATCCCGCACTCGTGCCGGATCTGCACTGGAATCATGATCCCGCTTGGGCAGGTGATGGCAAGACGATTCATGCCAATTGTGATTATCGCCTCATCGTCGATAATCTGATGGATCTCACACATGAGACATTTATTCACTCATCCAGCATCGGCAATGATGCAGTGGCTGAAGCGCCCTTCGATGTGACGCATGGGGATCGCACGACGACTGTTACGCGCTGGATGGTCGATATTGAGCCGCCGCCTTTCTGGAAAAAACAACTTGGCAAGCCCGGCAATGTGGATCGCTGGCAGATCATCCAGTTTCAGGCGCCTTGCACTGTTGCGATTGATGTGGGCGTGGCGCCGACTGGAACTGGTGCGCCTGAAGGTGATCGCTCACAGGGCATCAGCATGATCGTCATCAATACGATCACGCCTGCAACGGAAAAGACTTGCCACTATTTCTGGGCAAATGTACGTGACTATCGTATCCATGAGCAGCGGGTGACGACGGAAATTCGCGATGCCATCACCAAGGTTTTTGGTGAGGATGAGGTGATCGTCGAAGCGCAGCAGCGCGCCATTGACGAGAATCCCGATCACGTCTTCTATAATCTCAATATTGATGCCGGCGCCATGTGGGCGCGCCGCCAGATTGCGGCGATGGTGAAAGCAGAAGATGAGGGCAAGCCCGATCTTCGGCTTGTCGGCTAACGGAGGCTCACATGCGTTCGGATCGCAATTGGACCTTCGCCACCATTGTTGCAACACGTGACATTGCCGAGGGCATTCGCGAATTTCAGCTCAAGCCGGATAGCGGAGGGCAGCGCTTTCCCTCTGGCGCCCATCTTGCGGTGCGCGTGCTGATCGAAGGCAAGGTGGCGCTTCGCTATTATTCGCTTGTTGGTGAAGCCCCGATGGATGGATGCTGGCGCATCGCTGTGAAGCGCGAAATGCACGGGCGTGGTGGCTCTGCCTATATGTGGTCGCTGCCGGTTGGTGGGCGATTGGAAGTAGCCGAACCTGACACGCATTTTGAACTCACGCGCGCCACGAGCGAGGCTTTGCTCATTGCCGGGGGTATTGGCATAACCCCCATACTTGGTATGGCGTTGCGCTTGCAGCGTACAGGCCGCAAGTTCCGTTTGCTTTATGCTGGCCGTTCGCGTGCAGGCATGGCCTATCTGGATGAGCTACAGCAGGCGCTCGGTGACAAGCTCGCGCTCTTTGTTGATGATGAGGGTAGCAAGCTCGATCTGGCACGGTCATTTGCAGAGCTTACGGCAGAGGCTGAGGTCTATATCTGCGGTCCCATCGGGCTGATGGAAGCTGCGCGTGCAGCATGGAGCGCAAGCGGTCGTCGTCATGAGCGCTATATCTGTGAGACGTTCGGTTCATCGGGGCGTTTCATGTCCCAACCTTTCACTGTGCGCATTGCGGGCTTGGACGCAGCCATTGAGGTGGCGGCCAATCAATCCATGCTCGATGCGCTGGAAGATGCGGGGATTGGCGTGGTGTCCGATTGCCGTCGGGGGGAATGCGGGCTCTGTGCGGTGAATGTTGTGACCCATCGCGGCGAGATTGATCATCGCGACGTGTTTTTCTCCGACCACCAACATGCGCTTGGTCAGAAAATTTGCACCTGCGTTTCACGCATGGCAGGCGGCGAAATCACCATCGACCCGCTGTGGCGTGGCGACCAAGTTTTAAAATCCGGGCCGGAGCTGAAAGAACCAGCTGATACTTAAAGGCTGAGCTTAAGTATAGATTACGTTGTGGAAGGCGAAATACTGTCTGTGCAAATCATCGCAGCCAGTATTTCTTTCCCGCGCAAATAATAGTTCAGTCCAGCTTATGACCTTCGAAGAGATGGCAGCAACGCTGGAAGCGAGCGGGGATTATAAGATCCTGCGCCGTCTGGTTCCGCGCGCCCATCTTCATACGCCTTCAGGTCCCACGCGCACGGCGCTTTTCGTGGATGTCGAGACGACGGGTCTTGATGCTGCGCGGCATGAAATCATTGAACTGGCCATGGTGCCTTTCACTTATGAGCGTGAGGGCCGCATCTGCGAGGTGAAGGAGCCCTTCCATGCCTTGCAGCAACCAAGTGATCCGATCACGCCGGAGATTACCAAGATCACCGGTATCACAGATGAGATGGTGGCAGGTAAGGTGATTGACTGGGACAAGGTGAGGGCTCAGGTAGAAGCTGCTGATCTCATCATCGCGCATAATGCCAGTTTTGATCGGCAGTTTCTGGAGCGCGCTTGTGAAGCATTTCAGCACAAGCCGTGGGGGTGTTCCAATTCGCAGGTCGATTGGGCGGCGGAGGGGTTCGAGGGAACGCGGCTTGGTTACTTGGTCGCAGGTGCCGGCTTCTTCTTTGAGAAGCATCGTGCGCTCAATGATTGTCATGCTGCGGTTGAATTGCTCGCGCATGTCCTGCCTGTGTCGGGGCTGCCCGCATTTCAACAATTGCTGGAACGCGCGCGAAAGGTGAGCTTTCGCCTGTTCGCAGCCTATGCACCTTTCGAGTTCAAAGGTGTTCTGCGGGAGCGTGGCTATCGCTGGAACGCAGATGGTCAGGGACCGCATCGGGCGTGGTATATTGATGTGGATGAGGTGCAGCTGAAAAGCGAGCAGCAATTTCTGGAGAGCGAAGTTTATGCCCGCGGAGTCGATCTGCCGGTTTTGCGCATTGATGCTTTCAACCGCTTCTCGGCGCGGATCTAGTCAGGATCTCGCTCCAGTTCGCTTTTCATGACCTTGCGGGCATAAAGCGACCACAGGCCGAAGCCCAGCATCAAAAGGGCGCTGCTGCCAACGGCGACTTGCAGGCCGACATAATTTGCGACCCAGCCTTGCACAAGGGCGCCGAGCGCGGGGAGCCCATGGCCAAACATGATGAAGAGGCCCATGACGCGGGCGCGATATTCTGGTGCAACGCTGTTTTGGATGAGCGTCTGCGCGCTGACATTGCCGATCAGCATGAAAATGCCCATGCAGCAGAAAAAGATTGCAGCCAGCCATAGTTCGGTGAATTGCATGGCCAGTGCGACGGCGATGCCGGTTCCGAATGTGGAAAGAACGAGCAATCGTGTCAGGCCATGCGTGCGGCCTCGTCTGGCAAGGCCAAAAGCTGCCGTCACGGCACCAATGCCAATTGCCGCCAGCATGGTGGAGAGCCCTTGTGGACCGGTGCGAAAGACTTGATCCGCAAGGCCGGGGAGCATTTCGATCACCGGACGGATGAACATGCTGGTCGCGGTCAGCAGGATCATCACATAAAGAATGCCTTTATGCTGCAGTGTGTAAACAAAGCCATCGACGATATCGCTGAGCAGACCGTGGCGGTCAGCCTTGCTGGTGCCGTCTTCGATCTTGATGCGGCGGACAATGTTCCAGAAATAGATGAAGCCGAGCGAACATAGCAGCATCACAACGCCGACACCTGCTTTGACGATGATCAGGCCTGCAATGCTGGGCCCCACAATGCGTGAAGCGTTGAACGAGGTAGAACCCAAAGCGATCGCGGATGAGAGGTCGTGTTTGGGAACGAGCGCATTGATAACCGAGAGGCGCGCAGGCTGGCCAAAGGATTCCGCGCAACCATTCACCAAGGCGATGATGAGCAGCATTTCGATCGTGACAACTTGCGAGATCGTCAAAAGGCCCAGAACAAAAGGAAGGATGGACGAGAGCAGCAAGCTGGCGCGGATGATGCGCATGGTGCCGAAGCGGTCGGCTGCGGCGCCTGCAACAGGTGTGAGAATGGCGGTGGGTGCAAGATCTGCAAAAGCGACGGCGCCCAGCCAGACGGTCGAGCCGGTGAGATCCCAAGCGAGCCAGCCAATCGACATGCGATACATCCAGCGGCCGACACTGGCGACGAAATGGCCGATGAAGTAGCGGCGATAGGTTGCAATCCGCAGTGCGCTTGCGGCTCCGCCAAACACCCTTGTGGCTAGCACTGCGTTTCCCCCTTGTTGTTTTCTTTATGCCACTTGCGACCAGGGTGCGGCTTCCCCTCCAAACAGACTGACCAATTTGCCTTGGCCATCGACTTCCAGCTCCTCAGCGATGCGGCTGGGGCGCTCTTCATAAGTCACGCGCTCTTCATTGGGCGGCAGACCATAGAAGCGCGGACCATTGAGGGAAGCGAAGCCTTCGAAATTCTCAAGCTTGCCCTCTTCGGCAAAGACTTTGAGATAGGCAGCAATGGCGACAGGCGCAGAGAAGACACCTGCGCAGCCGCAATCAGCCTCCTTCAAATGACGCAGATGCGGCGCTGTATCCGTGCCGAGAAAGAACTGCGTTTCCCCGCCGGTTGCGGCTTCGCGCAGGGCAAGGCGATGTTTTTCGCGCTTGAGGATCGGGAGGCAATACATATGGGGACGCAGGCCGCCCTGAAACAGCGCATTGCGGTTGTAGAGCAAATGCTGCGGCGTGATCGTCGCGCCCATGCGGCCCTTGAACTGGCGTACAAGGCTTGCGCCTTCTGCCGTGGTGATATGTTCCATCACGACGCGCAGGGCTGGCAAGCGCTGCATCAGCGGGCCAAGAATCTCTTCCGCAAAACGGGCTTCACGGTCGAAGATATCGACCTCCGGTCGTGTCACTTCACCATGCGTCAAAAGCGGCACGCCGGCTTCAGCCATGGCTTCCAGCACCGGCATGATATGATCAATGGAAGTCACGCCATGCGCAGAATTGGTGGTGGCATGGGCTGGATAAAGCTTGGCCGCAGTGAAGATGCCAGCCTTGTGCCCCTCAACCAGATCTTTGGCATCGGTATGGTCGGTGAGATAGCAAGTCATCAGCGGCGTGAAGCTCACGCCTGCAGGCACGCAGGCCATGATGCGTTCGCGATAGGCGCTGGCCATGGCCGATGTCGTCACAGGCGGCGTCAGATTGGGCATGACAATCGCGCGGCCGAATGCGCGTGCCGTGTAGGGCACGACCGTCTTCATCATCACGCCATCGCGGAAATGCACATGCCAATCATCTGGGCGGCGAAAGGTGAGGCGTTGCATGACGAACCTTGTTGCGACTCTCGAAAAGCTTCGGCCAATCTATAGGCGCTTCGCGCTCTCGGCCAGACCCTCATCCTGCATTTTGGGATTTCGACGCGTAATTTTTGGGCTTTTTCCATCTGCGCCTTGTCGCATGGGCGATGACCGCCTAGGTAGCGCGCATGATCCACGAAAGCGTTCTCTCCGCCATTGGCAATACACCGCTCATCAAGCTGCGCCGCGCCTCGCAAGAGACTGGCTGCACGATTTTGGGCAAGGCTGAATTCATGAATCCCGGTGGGTCGGTGAAAGACCGGGCCGCGCTGGCGATCATTCGCGACGCAATGGCGCGGGGTCAGTTGAATCCCGGCGGCGTCATTGTCGAAGGCACGGCCGGCAATACGGGCATTGGCCTTTCAATGGTTGCCAAGGCGCTTGGCTTCTCAACCGTGATCGTGATTCCCGAAACACAGTCGCAGGAGAAGAAGGACTTTCTGCGTATGCAGGGCGCGGAATTGATTGAAGTGCCTGCCGCGCCCTTCTCCAATCCGAATAATTATGTCCGCGTGTCGCAGCGTCTCGCAGAGCAGCTATCGGTTGAGCATCCCAATGGTGCTGTGTGGGCGAACCAGTTTGACAATATCGCCAATCGGCTTGGTCATATGGAGACAACGGGCCGTGAAATCTGGGAACAGACGAGCGGCGCCGTTGATGGCTTCGTCTGCGCTGTTGGCACGGGTGGAACCTTGGCGGGCGTTGGCATGGCGTTGAAGTCAAGGAAGCCATCGACCACAGTTGCGCTTGTCGATCCGATGGGGTCTGCGCTTTACGGCCATTATGCCCGCGGCGAGCTGAAGGCTGAGGGGACTTCGATTACTGAGGGCATTGGTCAGGGTCGCATCACAGCCAATCTTGAAGGCGCGCCCATTGATGTCGCCTTTCAGGTTCATGATGAGGAGGCCTTAGCGATCCTGTTCAACCTGGTTGAGGAAGAAGGGCTGCTTCTGGGTGGCTCTTCCGGCATCAACATTGCGGGCGCAATCGCGCTGGCGCGTCATCTTGGCCCCGGCCACACGGTCGTAACGATCCTGTGCGACTCAGGCGCGCGCTATGCAACGAAGCTCTTCAATCCGCAATTTCTGCGCGCGCGCAATCTGCCCGTGCCAGCATGGATGGAGCGACAGGCGCGTCCTGCACCGCTTCAGAAGTGATCAGCGCGCATCACGCGCACATCGCTGATTGTGACAATGCCGATCTGACCGCGCACGATGGGGAAAATCTCTTCGAGCACGGGATCGGCCTTGGATGGATCGACGATGCAGATCACCATCAACATGCGCCCTGCATCACCAATCTGACCAGCCACTGACCAGCTGCCTTCATGTCCCTTGCCCTCAATAATGGGCAGGACCGAATAGCCGGTCACGGGAAGCGTATCGAGCTTCTGCGTGATGCGCGAGAGAACCGGTGCTTCGATGGTGATCTCGATGCGCGTCTTGGCAAAGGTTTCCATGGCCATCCTTAAGGAGCTGCGATCTTGCTCGCCGCAGCGATATAGACCGGAATTCCGATGATCAGATTGAACGGGAATGTGACGCCAAGCGCAAGAGTGAGCGCAAGGGCGGGATTGGCTTGCGGCAAGGCAAGGCGCATCGCAGCAGGGACAGCGATGTAGGAGGCGGAAGCTGCCAGTGTCATGAAAACGGCGGTGCCGCCGATGGAGAGCCCGATCAATCGTGCCAATATGGCGGCCATGATCGCGCCGATGAGCGGCATGATGACTGCGAAACTCACCACGGCGCTCGACAGATATTTCCTCCCCTTGCCGATACCACGCCCTGCAACAAGGCCCATATCGAGCAGGAACAGGCACAGGAAGCCGGGGAAGAGATCTGTGAGGAATGGCTTGAGGAGCGTGAGACCGCGATCTCCCGTTGCGATACCAATTGCAAAAGAGCCAAGCAGCATGACGATCGAACCATTGAGGCCCACTTCGCGCAAGAGATTGGGCGACATCAGCGGCCCGCTTTGTTCCGCCGCATTGCGCTCGGCCATATTGCGACCGGCGAGCATGAGCGCGCTGAAAATGGCGGGCGTCTCCATGGCCGCGGCCACCGCTGCCATATAGCCTTCATAGGCAATGCCCAGATGGGTGAGCGAGCCGGTGACAGCGGCGAAGGTGACAGCCGATATGGAGCCATAATGGCCTGCAATGGCGGCGGCATCGACGGCTGAAAGGTTGCTCATCTTGCGCAGCAGCGCATAGGCGATCACCGGCATGATGAAGGACAGGGCGATGCCGGCGGCTATGGTGGCGATGAGGCCAAAGGTCAGGCCATTTTGAGCGACTTGAACGCCGCCTTTGAAGCCGATCACCATGAGCAGATAGAGGGCGAGAAGTTTGGCGACGGACTCAGGCACATTGAGGTCGGACCGCGCAAAGGCTGCCATGAGACCCAGTGCAAAAAAAAGCACCATGGGTGACAGCAAATTTTGAAGGGCAAGCTCCAAGTCCAACTCCTGTTTGGCGTCGCGCCGCTATGGATCACAAAAAAGGCGGGCTTGAAAGCCCGCCTGTTGAACTGTTCGACGCTAGGCCTAGCTCGCCATAGCTGCGAGCCGTGTATTCAGCCGGTCTTTGACAGCGAGCCGAAGCTTTTTAAGCCGCAGGATTTTGACCCAGTCGGGTGCGCGGCTTTTCAGCTCACGGCGAATCGCGTCGTCGAAGCGACGGTGCAGCAGGCTCAAGCTGTAAGTGTAGTTGTCCATAATGGCCTCTCTCCAACGTGGTGAAGGAAGCCGCGCTGTGGGGAGGGGAGGGGCGCCGCCAGCCCCATCAGCGCGACACGGTCCGACATGTTGGCAATTGGGTCCAACAGAGGGGCCCGGTCCGTGACGATGAGGATCATGGCGCTTTGTGACCTTTTCGTGGCTTTTGCGCTGACGCCACTTGCACGCTTTCGTGAAAAGGGCGCTCCCTGGGAGCGCCCTCTCTGTCTTTCTGTGTTACGCCTTGTCCTCGGCGAAGATGTCTTTGTCCTTATTCTCCGGCACGAAGATCATGCCGATGATGAAGGTGCCCACCGCGATGGTGATTGGGTACCAAAGGCCAAAGTAAGTATCGCCTGTCTGCGCGATCATGGCGAAGGCTGTTGCAGGCATCAAGCCACCAAACCAGCCATTGCCGATGTGATAGGGCAACGACATGCCGGTGTAGCGAATGCGCGTGGGGAAGAGTTCCACAAGCGCTGCTGCAATCGGGCCATAAACCATCGTCACAAGAACGACGAGGTAAGTCAGGATCAGCACGAGCGTGAAGGTCTGAGCGCGGAAGATGTCGAAGAAGCCGGACATTTTCACAATCTCCGGATTGGCGACACCCGCGACCGGATAGCCGGCAGCGCCCAGCGCATCGTTCACCGACTTGGTGAATGTTGCTGGAACCGTCTTCACCTCATCACCCTTCAGGGAGCCCGCATCATAGGCAGTCACTTCCTTATCGCCGATGCGGATCTTGGTCATGCTGCCCTTGGGCGCATTCTCAACCGAATAATTCACAGAGCTGCGTGCGAGCTGCGCTTTGGCAATGTCGCAAGAGCTGGTGAATTTCGAAGTGCCCGTGGGGTTGAACTGGAAGGAGCAAGAGTCCTTGTCAGCAACCACCACAACCTTGGTTGTCTGCTGCGCCTTGTAGAGCATCGGGTTCGCTGTCTCTGACAGGAACTTGAACACGGGGAAGTAGGTCACCGCTGCAAGGATGCAACCGGCCATGATGATCGGCTTGCGTCCGATGCGATCAGATAGCGAGCCGAAGATCACAAAGCCTGCTGTGCCGAGGATCAGCGACCATGCAATAAGCACGTTGGCCGTGAACATATCGACGCGCAGAATGCTTTGCAGGAAGAACAGCGCATAGAACTGGCCCGTGTACCACACGACC
>CAZLBA010000045.1:0-21207 GCA_964557555.1 uncultured Beijerinckia sp. | reverse complement strand
CCATTCGATACAAGGTGTTTCATGCGTGACTTTTTCAAACTCTTCATGCTTCTTTTCATTCCTGCAGCCATCTTCGTTCTGGCAGGCACTTACATTGTTGATCGCAATCGCCTGCGCAACGAAGCCGAGCGATATCGACCGCAGGTCGTCGTCGAACGTGTGATTGCCGTGAGCAAATCAACCCAGGATCTTCGCACCACTGATCTTGGACAGCGCATTGCCTCAAGCAGCGCAGGGATCGCACAGCAAGTCCAGAAAGAGGTGACCGACACACTCGCGGCATTCGACAAATCAATCCAGAGCGGCCTCGCCGGCAGTTTTGGCTTTTCCGCTTCAGGGGCAGAACTTGCCTCCCGCCTCATGGGCTGGCTTCTGCTCGGCCTGCTGGCGCTGGCGGGTCTCTTGTCGCTGTTTGGCAAATATGCGCCACTGACCCTGCGGCAAAGATTGATTACGGGCCATAATGGCGCGCAGGCGCGCACTGGTGGCTCTTTCGAGCTTCCGCATTGACTATCAAGAGTTTCAGCGTCACCTTCCCCGCCACATAAAAGGGGGAGGCCAGAATGAAATTGCGCCTTTGGTTCGCAGTCGCCTTATCTGCTGCATTCACATCGTCAAGCTTGGCCCAGCAAGCCACAAAGAGCTGGATCCAGCCTGAACTGCTCGCAGCGGCTCAAGCTGAGGGACAGGTGACGATCTATTCTTCCACCAATGAGCAGGAAGCCCTGCCACTCTGGAAGATTTTTGAGACTGCAACAGGCATCAAGGTGAATTATGTCCGCGCAGCTGATGCTCAGCTGATGGGGCGTATCGCCATTGAGACACGCACCAACCAACATGCCTGGGACATGATCAACACGCCCACCGCCAATCAGCTGCCTGACAATGTCATGCTCGCCTTTGATCCGCCGGAGGCCAAAAACATCATGCCTTCAGCGCGCGATCCCAATCGCAAATGGTATGGCGTTTATGCGAATTACAATTCGCCTGCCTTCAACACCAAACTGATCCGCAAGGAAGATCTGCCGAAGACCTATGAAGAGTTTCTGACCAAGAAGGAATGGGTCGGGCGCGTCACCATCGAAGGCACCGACAATGAATGGATGAATGCGATGTTTGCCCATTATGGTCAGCAAAAAGGTCGCAAGCTGCTGGAGGATATTGTCTCGACGCTGAAGATCACAGTGCTCGATGGACATCTCGCCACAGCCCGTGCCGTCGCTGCGGGAGAATATGCCGTCGCACTCAATAATTACACGATGCTGACCATCAATCAGATGCTCTCCGGTGCCCCGACCGATTTCTGGGTCATGGATCCAGTCGCCGTATTCTTCGGCCAAGTGGCGATCAATCCGCGGGCGCCCCATCCCAATGCAGCCAAACTCGCAGCCAATTTCATGCTGAGCCAGGAAGCCCAAACTTTCGCCGCCAAAACGGGCCGCATTCCCACCCGGCCTGATGTGACACCCAACCCGCCAGATGTTTTGACACGTCTGCAGCAGGCCAAAATCATGCCCTATGCGCTGTCTGGAGATCAGATCAAAGCCTCCCAGCGCACCTTTGACGAAATCTTCAAGAAGCGTTGATGGAAAAAGACGCGAGAGCCTGACCAGCGGCGGTTTTCCGCCGCTGTTTTTTTGGGCCCTTGCCGGAACAGGCTTGCCGAGCCTGACCAGTGGAAACTACAAGAGATGGGAAGTGCTTTAAGATTCGCCGGAAAGCTGCCTTGTCCTCTCAACCGCTGATCGACCTGAAAGATGTGCGCTTCGGCTATAGCGAGCGCGCTGTGCTCGATGGTCTTAATCTCAGCATTCCACGCGGTCAGATTTTGGCCGTGATGGGCGGATCGGGCAGCGGCAAGACTTCCTTGCTGAGCCTGCTGAGCGGACGAAACACGGCCTGGAGCGGTCAGGTTTCGGTGGATGGGCAGGATATGAGCCGGCTCGGCCGCAAGGAACTTTATGCGCTGCGCCGACGCATGGGCATGTTGTTCCAGTTTGGCGCGCTCTTTACCGATATGACGGTGTTCGACAATGTCGCCTTTCCCTACCGGGAAAAGACCGACCTGCCTGAAGCCATCATTCGCGACCTCGTGCTGATGAAGCTCGAAGCTGTGGGGCTGCGCGGCTCCGCGCAGCTGATGCCTTCCGAACTGTCTGGCGGTATGGCTCGGCGTGTGGCTTTGGCCCGCGCCATCGCGCTTGATCCGATGTTGATGATGTATGACGAGCCGTTCACCGGGCTCGATCCCATCTCCATTGGCATTGTTGGCCAGCTGATCCAGCGGCTGAACGCCACCTTTGGATTGACCTCCATCATCGTGACACATGACCTGACAGAGACGCTGCGCATCGCGGACCGCGTCGTCATCATCTCGCAAGGCAAGGTTTATCGCGATCTGACCCCACAGGATGTGCGTGAAAGTCAGGACCCCTTCATCCGGCAATTTGCCGATGGCTTGCCGGATGGTCCGGTCCCCTTCCATGTGGCGGCAACACCCTACGCCCAACAACTTCTGTCCGGCTCATGACGCGCTTGCTCAATCTCATCGAGGGCCTTGGAGCCTCGACCACAGGCAGTCTGGAGCGGCTGGGCCTCGTGGCGCGCTTCTTCCTCAGCCTGTTGCGGGTTGTCCTGCCGACCCTCAAGCGTACTGATCTGCATATCAAGCAGATCTACTTCGCCGGGGTCAGGTCCTTGGCCATCATCGTCGTGTCCGGCCTGTTTGTGGGCATGGTCCTCGCCGTGCAGGGCTATGAAGTGCTCCAGCGCTTCGGTTCAGCTGAATCTCTGGGATCGCTTGTCGCTCTGTCGCTGGTGCGCGAACTGGGCCCCGTTGTTGCAGCGCTTCTGTTTGCAGGCCGCGCCGGTTCTGCCATGACCGCGGAAATCGGCCTGATGGGTGCGACCGACCAGCTGGCGGCCATGGATATGATGGCCGTGGATCCGATGGGCCGGGTGGTGGCACCGCGCTTTGTCGCCTCGATCATCTCTCTCCCCATCCTGGCCATGATCTTCTCCACCGCAGGCATTCTGGGGGCCTATCTCATCGGTGTTGAGCTGATTGGAATTGATTCCGGGGCTTTCTGGTCGCAAATGCGCGCCAGTGTCGATTTCCGCCTTGATGTGCTGAACGGGCTCTACAAGGCCATTGTCTTTGGGGTCGCCGTGGGTCTCATCTGCGTCTTTGAAGGCTATCACGCCGCGCCCACCGCTGAGGGCGTGTCGAGCGCCACCACCCGAACCGTCGTGATCTCGTCGCTGAGCGTCCTGATCCTCGACTTCGTGATGACTGTCTTGATGTTCCGAGGGCTCAACTGATGAACCGCTCCCGCACCAATCTTGCCGTGGGCTTTTTCGTGGCACTTGGCATGGCCGCCGTGGTCTTTATGGCGCTGAAAGTCGGCAATCTGGCGAGTTTCGATAGCTCCGAAGGCTATCGTCTGGAGGCGCGTTTCGACAATATTGGCGGCCTCAAAGCCCGCGCGCCGGTCAAGAGCGCTGGCGTGGTGGTGGGCAGGGTGGAAGCCATCTATCTGGATGGCGAAACCTATGAAGGGGTCGTGCAATTGCGCATCCGTCCCAATTATCGTTTCTCAAATGACACAATCGCGTCAATTCTGACATCCGGCTTGCTGGGCGAGCAGTATTTAAGTCTAGAGGCCGGCGGTGATCCGCGCTATCTTGCAGATGGTGAACGAATTACCAAAACGCAATCCGCCATGGTTCTGGAGAAGCTGATCGCCCAGTTCCTCTATTCCAAGGCGTCGGAAAGTTCTGGAGACCGGAAATGAATCGCAGCTCGCGCGCAGCTCTTTTGGCAACGACACTTCTTGGCTGCGTGAGTTTGCCATCCCTCGCCCAGGCACAGGGCGTGGATGATCCTTTCGAGCCGGTGAATCGCGGCATCTTCGCTTTCAACGAAGTGCTGGACAATCTCATCGTCAAGCCCATCGCCACCGTTTACAATGCCGTGCTGCCCAAGCCCGTGCGCACCGGTGTGAGCAATGTGTTTGGCAATCTTGATGATGTCTTCATCGGCGCCAATCATGCGCTGCAGGGTCGCGGTAAGGACGCCGCCAACAGCTTCGGTCGCGTGGTGATCAACACGACATTCGGTGTCGGCGGGCTGGTCGATCTCGCCAGCATGAATGGAATGCCCAAGGGCGAAGGCGATTATGGCCAGACGCTCGGCGTGTGGGGCGTGGGCCCCGGCCCCTATATCGTACTGCCAGTGCTTGGCCCCTCCAATGCCCGCGACACGGTTGGCCGCGCCGCGCGCGTTGCCTCTGACCCGCGCACTTACATGCCGGATGCATGGTCCTACAGCCTGCGCGGCGTCGAAGCCGTTCAGATTCGCGCCGACAATCTGGAAAATACACGCCTGATCGACAGCTCAAGCCTCGACAAATATGGCTTCACGCGCAGCCTCTATATGCAGCGCCGTGACGCGCTTGTGAAATCGGGCAAGGCTGCTGCCTCTGCACCCTGATAGCGGACACCGGATTCAATGACATTGCTGCGTTCTGCACTCGTTGCTGCCTTCTCGCTTCTGCTGATCCTTATGCCTGCACAGGCGCAACAGGGCGCAGAAGATCTGGTGCGCCGCATGGCTGCAGATGTCACCTCAGAGGTGCGCAAGAATCCGGCCCTTGCCGACTCGCAAACCCAGCTCGCCGCATTGGTCGAGCGACGCTTGACGCCGCATTTTGATTTTGAGCGGATCACGCAGCTCGCCATGGGCCGCAACTGGGCCAAGGCAACGCCGTCCGAACAGCGGCAAGTCGTGGCAGAGTTTTCAAAGCTGCTGGTGCGCACCTATTCCAACGCACTCGCGAATTTGAAGGATCTCGATGTTCAAGTGCGCGACACGCGCAAGAATGGCAATGATGTCACCGTGCGCACGCAGATGGTGGGCCGTGCCAAGCCTGTTTCGATCGACTACAGCCTTGCCAGCGGCGGAGCTGGCTGGCGCGTCTATGATGTGACGGTCGAGGGCTTGAGCCTTGTCACAACCTATCGCGATGACTTTAACGGTCTGGTGAGTTCCTCTGGCGTGCCCGGCCTGATCGCAGCGCTCAAGCAGAAGAATGGCAAATGAGCGCGCAAGGCAAAGCCTCTCTCGCGCAGCATATCGAACAAAACCGCCATGTCGTGACGCTCAGCGGCGCATTGACAATGGAGAGCGTTGCCGCGCTCTATAAAGATGTGAAGCCTTTTGCGAAAGGCACAAGCGTCACCATTGACACCAATGCTGTCACCAAAGCGGACTCCAGCGGGCTTGCCCTGCTGACGGCCCTGATCCGTCGCGCACAAACAAATGGCGCGCAAGTGACATTGTTGCCTTTACCCAGCGTGCTATCTTCGATCACCGAAATTTACGGATTGCAGGAGATCCTGTCCGCCTATCGTGCCTGAGTGCCGGTTTTTTGGGAGGATGCGGGACGGATGAACAAGCTGCGACACGCGCTCGCATTCTGCCTGATGGCTGGCTCTGCTGTCGCAACACTTGCGCAGGCGACCGAGGCTGCAAAAACCGCAACAGCAAGCGCGATCTGGGGCGAGCGCGCCAAAGGCACAACCTATCGCATTCATGATCAGGTCGAGAGCGACGGGCTTTATCGCACTTATGTCTTCGAAACGCGGATCGGCAAATTCACGGTCATCAGCGATGCCTTGATGGCGCGGCGCCTGCATGAATATGCCGTCTTTGAACAACTGCAAGAAGACTCTGGCGTGGCGCATTTTCTGGGATCTTTCGGCTCTTCCGCCATCGCCCCTTTGAAATTTGGCGGACAGCTTTTGACAAGCCCGATTGAGACGACAAAACAGTCCTTTCAAGGCGTCGGCAACTTTCTCGACTCGCTGAGCGCCTCAGGTGAGAATAAAGATTCCGAACGCGGCAGCTTCATGGGGGGTGTGCTGGGCACTGATCGCGCACGGCGCGAATTGGCAGCGCAAGTGAAGGTCGATCCCTTCACCGATTTCACACCGCTGGCCATTCGCCTGCAGGAACTGGCGGCCGCGCGCGGCATGGGCGCGCTGTCAATGAGCGGCGCAATGATGGCCATTCCCGGAGGCGCTGCACTCCCCTCCATGACGGTCAATACAACGCGCACGGTCGTCTACACCGCATCATCAGCGGGGCGCGCAGAAGCGCTGCAAAATGCCCTGCGTAGCAAGACTGCAGGCCAGATCGTCCGCGACACGAAAGAGAAACTGGCCGAGCTTGCCAGCGCGAAAGTCATCGAAACCTTCACCGATAATCGCAACTTCACGCCAACCGACATTTATGTCATCGCTCTGGCGCTCGAACAGATCAAGGCAGGCAATACGGAACTCTTCCTGCAAAAATGTGCAAGTGTGCAAGAACGCACCAGCGCCTATCTGCGACGACGTCAGGCAGAAATGTATGCTGGCTTGCATCGCAACCTGCCCATTGCCCGCTTCTTCGAAAGCAATGGCTATTTGATCGCGCAATTGAAAGACAAGCGTGCTTTGCTCGCCATGCCAGCTGATCACTTTCTCTGGACAGAGCGCAACAAACAGGACTTTGTCGAATTGCGCGACAGCTTGCGCGAACACATGACGGAGAAACCCGCCAAGGCGGGCAAGGACAAGATGGTTGTCATCACGGGTGACTTCTCGCCCATGGCCAAGACCGAACTCGGCCGGCTCAACTGGGATACAGCGCGCGTGTCTTTATCCGATTTGCGCTAACCGATGAGGCTGCGCCACAGCAGGTAAAGCGCGGCGACGATGAGCGTCGCGAAAGTCGCCATCATACCAGAGACGCGGAAGCGGAAATTCTCATCGGGCTGCGACACGCCATAGGCATGGACGAGACGCCCCGCCAGCAGCACAAGCCCCAAAGCGTGAAGCAGAAAAACGGGGGCGTTCTGCAACTCCATCAAAGCCAGCAGGAGAAGCGCGAAGGGCACATATTCGGCAAAATTGGCATGGACGCGCATGGCCCGCTCAAGGACCGGATGGCCGCCCGGCCCGATGGCCACCCCGGCGCCACGCCGCTGGCGAATGACGCGGACCGAGAGGACCACAAAAAGAAGGGCAAGAAGCCCGGCATAGAACGGCACGATCTTCATGGGGCCTCCAAGGCAGCCTGTGCCACGACAGATACAGTCGTCTGCTGCTACGGCAAGGCTAAATATAGTCAAGTTTAAGCTTGATAGTGGACCTTTCCTTGACTCCAGCGCCCCAAAGAGCCTAGAAACCAGCCGTTCTCGTCAGACTTGATCCAACCTGACCAGCCGACCAGCCCCAGAGGCTGGAGGTCAACGCCCGGCAGCGCGATGCGCCCCCGGGCGCGTTCGCCTTTGGGCCGGTCTTTGGACGCGCTGTCGAAACCCTCCCCTGCGGAGGCCACACAAAGGAGCCACCATGTTCGAGGGCCTGTCCGAAAAGCTCTCCGGCATCTTCGACCAGCTGACGCGCCGCGGTGCGTTGAGCGAGGCGGATGTTGACGCTGCCATGCGTGAAGTGCGCCGCGCGCTGCTGGAAGCAGACGTGGCGCTTGATGTCGTGCGCTCCTTTGTGGACAAGGTGAAGGCGCAAGCGGGCGGCGCCAATGTCATCAAATCGGTGACGCCCGGCCAGATGGTCATCAAGATCGTCAATGACGTTTTGATCGAGACGCTCGGCTCCGACGCTGACCCGATCAATCTTGATGCAGCACCCCCTGTCGCGATCATGATGGTTGGTCTGCAAGGTGCAGGTAAAACAACCACCACCGCCAAAATTGCCAAACGCCTGCGCGACCGCTTCAAGCGCAAAGTGCTGATGGCGTCACTCGACGTGAAGCGCCCTGCTGCGCAAGAACAGCTCGCCGTGCTCGGCAAGCAAGTCGAGATTGATACGCTGCCGATTATCGCAGGCCAGACGCCGGTGCAGATTGCACGTCGCGCTGAAGAAGCCGCACGCTTGCAAGGCTATGATGTCGTGCTGCTCGACACCGCTGGCCGCACACATATTGATGAGCCGCTGATGGCGGAGATGGCGGAAATCAAAGCCGCCGCGCGTCCGCATGAAATCCTGCTTGTTGCTGACAGCCTCACTGGTCAGGACGCGGTTAATCTCGCCAAGAATTTCGATGGCCGCGTTGGCATCACCGGCATTGTGCTAACCCGCACCGACGGCGATGGCCGCGGGGGTGCCGCACTGTCGATGCGCGCCGTCACAGGCAAGCCGATCAAGCTGATTGGTACGGGTGAGAAGGTCGATGATCTCGATGATTTCCACCCTTCCCGCATTGCCAATCGCATTCTCGGCATGGGCGATATTGTTTCGCTTGTCGAAAAGGCGGCGCAGACAATTGATGCCGAAAAAGCGCAGCGCATCGCTGACAAGATGCGCAAAGGCAAATTCGATCTGGAAGATCTGGCTGATCAACTGGCACAGGTTGAAAAGATTGGCGGCCTCGGCGGCTTGATGGGCATGTTGCCCGGCGTCGGCAAGATCAAAGATCAGATGGCGGCAGCCAATCTGGATGACCGTCTCATCAAGCGCCAGCGCGCCATCATTCTGTCGATGACGCCGCAGGAGCGTCGCAATCCTGACATTCTCAAGGCCTCGCGCAAGAAGCGCATTGCCGCGGGTTCTGGCGTCAAGGTCGAGGACATCAATCGCCTGCTCAAGCAGCATCGCCAGATGGCGGATATGATGAAGGCGATGGGCGGCGCCAAGCGCGGTCCCATGGGCCGCATGGCGCAAATGTTCGGTCTGGGCGGCGGCATGCCGAGCCCCGAACAAATGGCCGAAATGCAAAAGCAGATGGGTGGTGGCGAAGCGCCGAAACTGCCTGACGCACCGCCGCCCGGCCTTTTCAATGCGCCGCCGAAATTGCCAACAGGCTTGCCCGGTCTGGGTGGACCCAAGCTTCCCGGACTTGGCGGCGGCTTCCCTAGTTTCAATCCATTCGGAAAGAAGAAGTGACGCGAATGGAAATGAAAGTGAACATGTTCGACGTGTTCAAGAGCATCAAAGCTCAACTGGACTCGGCGAATGTCTACTACGACACGAAAGCCTATCGTGATGATGCGTTTTCGTTCCTCGTGCATGTGCCCGGTGAATATTGGGAGATTGATGTGCGTGAGGACGGTTCAGTGGATGTCGAGATCTTCCGCTCGGAAGGCATGATTGATGATCCGCTGGCTGCGATCGAACAGTTGGTCGAAGACCACAAGTCCTGAAGCATAGACAAAGTTCAAAGAAAGGAAGTCCAATGTCTCTGAAGATCCGTCTCTCCCGTGGTGGCGCCAAGAAGCGTCCCTTCTATCGTCTCGTTGTTGCTGACTCGCGTATGCCGCGCGATGGCCGCTTCATCGAAAAGCTCGGCACCTTCGATCCGCTGAAGGCGAAGGACGCCGCTGATCGTCTCGTCGTGGACGTGGAAAAGGCAAAGGCTTGGATCGCCAAGGGCGCTCAGGCAACCGACCGCGTTGCGCGTCTCCTTGAGAGCGTTGGCGTTGGCAAGCGCGCCGCTCGCAACAATCCTGAAAAGTCCCAGCCGAAGAAGAAGGCCCAGGAACGCGCCGCCGCTGCTGCTGCTGCCGCCGCTGCTGCGGCTGAAGCACCTGCCGAAGCTCCGGCTGCTGAATAAGCTTGATGTTAGGCCGGAGGCGCAAAGCCTCCGGCTTCTCCCATGAAGAAAAGCACTTCGTCTTCCAAAGCCATCGCGCCGCAAGACCTCGTGCTTGTGGCACGCTTTGGCGCGGCCCATGGTGTGCGTGGCGAAATCCGCCTGAAGAGTTTTACCGGCGAGCCTGAAGCCATCGCCTATTACTCGCCCCTCTATGACCAAACGGGCACGCGATCCTTCGTCCTGACCTATCTGCGTCATGTGCGCGAGGATATGTTTGTCGCGCGCGTGGAAGGCGTGACAAGCCGCACAGAGGCCGAAGCCCTCACCAATCTCGATCTTCATGCAGACAAGGCGCAATTGCCACCGCCTGAAGAGGATGAATTCTATCACTCCGACCTCATCGGCCTTGCGGCTGTGCTTGAAGATGGCACGCGCATTGGCGACGTGCTGAATGTCTTGAATTTCGGCGCAGGCGATATTTTGGAAGTGAAGCCCGCAACGGGCGGGGATACGCTGCTCTATCCTTTCACCAAGGCCGTCGTGCCGGTGATTGATCTGGCGGGAAAACGCGTCGTCATTGCACCACCTGCTGAGAGTGAAGCGCGCGAAGAAGATGGGGCTTGAGCCATGTTCAAAGCCTCAGTCTTTACACTCTATCCTGACTTCTTTCCCGGCCCTTTGGGGCAATCGCTGTCAGGCGATGCGCTCAACAAAGGCCTGTGGTCTCTCACCACGCATAATATCCGCGATCATGGTCTTGGTCGCCACAAGGCGGTTGATGATACGCCTGCTGGTGGTGGCGTTGGCATGGTCATTCGTGCGGATGTTTTGGCGGCAAGCCTCGACGAACATCTCACCAAAGATGATGCGCGCCCGCGCTTGCTGATGTCGCCACGCGGCAAGCCGCTCACGCAGGCGCGTGTGCGTGAGCTTGCTACAGGCCCCGGTGTGGCAATTGTCTGCGGCCGGTTTGAAGGCGTTGATGAACGTGTGATCGAAGCGCGTCAGCTCGAAGAAGTTTCCATCGGTGATTATGTGCTCTCCGGCGGCGAGCTTGCAGCCATGGTGCTGCTTGATGCTTGTATACGCCTCATACCCGGCGTCATGGGCAAGCTGGAATCGGGCAGCGACGAGAGCTTTGAATCAGGCTTGCTCGAATATCCGCATTACACGCGCCCGCGCGATTTCGAGGGGCGCGCAATCCCTGATGTCCTGCTGTCAGGCGATCATGCGAAGATCGAGAAATGGCGGCGTGACCAAGCACATGCACTCACCAGTGCACGCCGTCCCGATTTGCTGAAAGATTGATCACTGACGAAAGAGTTGATCAAGCAGCGGCATGCTCACAATCGCGGAAAGCGCAATCAATCCATAGGCTGACAAGCGAAACAGCGCTTCGCTGGAACGATGGAAGAGTTTCGCGCCGGCCCAAAGTCCGATTGCATAAAAGGGCCAGACAACCAGCGCATAAATCAGCACATCCCAGGTGAAGAGACCGAGATAGAAGAAATAGATATCTGTCGCAGTCGAGGTCATGGCGTAATAGGCCATGATATTGTTGCGCACCACGGCCATGTCATTCTTCTGACCGAGCCAGTAAGCAATGATGGGCGGACCCGCCATGCCGGATGATGAACCCATCACGCCTGCCATCGTACCAACGACAAATGACGCAGGCGGGTTGGGTTTGCCGCGATAGCGCCAGCCCGACACCAGAATGATGAGCATCAAAAACACGATGCCTGACATGCCCCAGCGCACACCTTCAGGATGCAGCGTTGTGAGGATCCATGTGCCGAGCGGCAGCGCCAGCAAATGGCCAACCAGCATGGGCCAGATTTGTTTGAAATTGCATTTGGGCAAAGCGCGATAGCCATATGGCGTCGCAGAACCGAGATCAAAAAGATAAAAGAGCGGCACCGCCATGCTGGGCCCCACCGCCATGGACGCAAGCGGCACGACGATCAGTGCACCACCAAAGCCCGAATAGCCGCGCACCACACCGCCCAGCAGCGACACGAAGAGAATGAACCAGACGCGCGGCTCTTGAACAGCAGTCACGATCCCTGCCGCGAGATCTCCGGGCAGTGCAGCCAAATCAACCAAGACAAAACTCCGGACATCCAACAGGCGGGGCTAGGGAGCGGATCGCGCGCCTGCTAGAGCTGGACGCATGGGCTCTTCCTCGATTCGCATCATCGGCATAGATCCGGGTCTGCGCAACCTCGGCTGGGGGATCGTGGATTGCGAAGGCACTCGTCTGAGTTTCGTGGCCTGTGGTTCGGTTCACTCAAACGCCATGCTGTCGCTGGCCGACCGCTTGCGCCAGCTCCATGATGGCTTGGCGGAAATTATCCACGCGCATCAGCCTCATGAGGCAGCTGTGGAGGAGACCTTCGTCAATCGCGACCCCCAATCGGCCCTGAAGCTGGGACAGGCCCGCGGTATCGCCCTGCTGGTCCCCGCCCTGGCAGGCCTGCCGGTCGCTGAATATGCCGCCAATCTGGTCAAGAAGACCGTGGTGGGGGCGGGACATGCCGAAAAGGCGCAAGTCGCCATGATGGTGAAGGTGCTTTTGCCAAAATCGGACGCCAAAAGCGCCGATGCGGCCGATGCCTTGGCCCTTGCAATCTGCCATTCCCAGCACCGGGGCGCGCGGGCGCGGGTGGCGGGACTTTCGGGCTGATTTTAAGGTTGGACAGGCCCCGACACTTGCGCTAATGGAAGCGCCTTAACTCAAAACAGCGTCGCGAAACGCTCGCTCCAAAGAGGGCGAAACCGCAGGAGTATGGATTATGGATATCATCGCACAGCTCAATGCTGAGCAGATCGCCAAGCTTGGCAAGGAAATTCCGACCTTTGCCCCCGGCGACACCGTCATCGTCAACGTCAAGGTGAAGGAAGGCGACCGCAGCCGCGTGCAGGCCTATGAAGGCGTTTGCATTGCGCGTTCTGGCGCGGGCCTCAATGAGAGCTTCACCGTCCGCAAGATTTCCTATGGTGAGGGCGTCGAGCGCGTCTTCCCGATCTACTCGCCGATGATCGACAGCATCAAGGTCGTGCGTCGCGGTAAGGTCCGTCGCGCCAAGCTCTATTACCTGCGTGACCGTCGCGGTAAGTCGGCTCGTATCGCCGAAAAGCAGGAGACCGCTGCTGAGCGTACCGCTCGCGTCGAAGCCAAGGCCGCCAAGAAGAAGGCTGCAGCTCCCGCCGCTGAATAAGCGCAACGCTTCGCCAAAGTTCAAACCCCGTCGCACCGATGCGGCGGGGTTTTTTCATCTCAGCTGTTGCGTCACGCTGCTTTGCTCAGCCGTCCACTCGGCGGTGATGGGACACATCCACGAAACCGCTTCGATAAGTTCTGTATATGTGTTGGCGAGATCATTGAAAATGATCGGTTCATGATGCGCGACGCGATTGCGGAAGCGACGCAGTGCGTTCAGCCTCTGATGCACGAGCTTGCGCTTCATGTACCGGCCATTGCAGGTGAAAGCACGAAAGAGACATTTCTTCCACAAAGCCTCAGCGTAGCGTTGCGCAAGAAGAGACACCCAGAAACCCAAGCTCAATTCAGCGACGATTGACCCATTGGATGCGCCGGCAAAAGAGACTTGTTTGATCGCTGACTGAATCCAATCATATGTATCTGATTCCACCGGCAAATCACTTCGGTGGAGCCAATCCCCATCAAAGCTTCTGACCATCTCCTCAATGAGCTTGTTGCGTAGCGTAATTTCAAAACACTGCAACGGAACATAAAAGCCTGATGAAATTTGCAGATTTCGTTTGTAAAGGGTCAAAGCCTTCACCGGCTCGTCACTGCATGCAGCGAGATACCGACCCAATCGCTCGTGGGAAAAGCTACGCCATAGCGCGCCGAGATGAACTTCATCCTCTAACAATTGACAAGTCCCATTATGAAAGTTACTTATGAATTCGTGGACTCCGGGTCGGCCTCTGCGTTTACGCATGCTCCCGGAGTAAGCTTTTCTGGCACCCAATTTCGTCACGCTAGCGCAGCGCGCTTCTTCTGAAAAGTCGTACAAACGAAAACGGCGTCCCGAAGGACGCCGTTTGGTTTTGTATTTCGCGCGAAATTATTTCGGGCGATTAGCGATGAGATCATCCACGACTGTGGGATCAGCGAGCGTTGATGTATCACCCAGCGCACCGAATTCATTCTCGGCAATCTTGCGCAGAATGCGGCGCATGATTTTGCCAGAGCGCGTTTTCGGCAGGCCCGGAGCGAATTGGATGACATCGGGTGAAGCGATCGGACCAATCTCCTTGCGAACCCAATTCACCAATGCCTTGCGCAGTTCCTCGCTGGGCGCTTCACCCACCATCAGCGTCACATAGGCATAGATGCCTTGACCCTTGATGTCATGCGGATAGCCAACGACGGCTGCTTCCGACACTTTTGGATGCGCCACCAGCGCGCTTTCAACTTCTGCCGTACCCATGCGGTGACCGGAGACATTGATCACGTCATCGACACGTCCCGTGATCCAGTAATAGCCATCCGCATCGCGACGGCAGCCGTCACCCGTGAAATAGGTGCCGGGATAGGTTGAGAAGTAAGTCTGCACAAAGCGCTCGTGATCACCAAAGACCGTGCGCATCTGGCCGGGCCAGGAATCCGTCAGCACAAGATTGCCTTCGCAAGCACCTTCGAGCGTCTTGCCTTCTGCATCAACGATGCGCGGCTGCACACCAAAGAAGGGCTTGGTCGCGGAACCAGGCTTCTGCGCAATGGCACCCGGAAGCGGCGTAATCAGAATGCCGCCCGTTTCCGTCTGCCACCATGTATCCACGATGGGGCAGCGATTGTCGCCAACCACGCGATAATACCACTCCCAAGCTTCCGGATTGATTGGTTCGCCAACGGAGCCCAGAAGACGCAGCGACTTACGCGAGGTCTTCTTCACAACCTCTTCGCCCTTCTGCATCAGCGCGCGAATGGCGGTCGGTGCAGTGTAGAAGATATTGACCTGATGCTTATCGACAACTTCCCAGAAGCGCGCATCATTGGGATAGTTCGGCACGCCCTCGAACATCAACGTGGTCGCGCCATTGGCGAGCGGACCATAGACGATGTAGCTGTGGCCCGTGACCCAGCCCACGTCAGCCGTGCACCAATAGATATCGCCTTCATGATAGTCGAAGACATATTGATGCGTCATCGAGGCATAGACGAGATAACCCCCTGTCGTATGCACAACACCCTTCGGCGCGCCGGTTGACCCTGACGTATAGAGAATGAACAACGGATCTTCCGCATTCATTTCGGTCGGCGGGCATTCAGTCGAGGCTTTCGCCATTTCGTCGTGATACCAGACATCGCGACCGGGCTTCATCTCAACCTTGCCGCCGGTGCGCTTCACCACGATCATGGTCTTGACCGTGTCGCCAGTCTTGTCAGCCGCCGCATCCGCGTTGACTTTCAACGGCACCTTACGGCCACCGCGCAAACCTTCGTCAGCTGTGATCACGACCTTTGACTTGCAGCCTTCAATACGGCCCGCAAGCGAGTCAGGGGAGAAACCACCAAAGACGATGGAGTGAATGGCGCCAACACGCGCGCAAGCCAGCATCGCATAGGCGGCTTCGGGGATCATCGGCAGATAGATCGTAACCGTGTCACCTTTCTTGACGCCCTGTGCTTTGAGCACATTGGCGAAGCGGTTCACATGTTGCGACAGTTCACCATAGGTGATCTTTTGCGATTCAGACGGGTCATCACCTTCCCAGATAATCGCAACCTGATTGGCGCGCTTGGGCAGATGGCGATCAATACAGTTCATGGCGACATTGGTTGTGCCGTCCTCGAACCATTTGATCGAGACATTATGCGGATCATAGCTGGTATTCTTCACCTTGGTGTAAGGCTTGATCCAGTCGATGCGCTTGCCCTGCTCGCCCCAGAACCCATCGGGATCCTTGACCGAGCGCTCATACATTTCCTTGTATTTCGCCTCATTGACGAAGGCGCGCTGCGACCATTCGGCGCTGACGGGATAAATCTTGTCCGACATGCAAACTCCTCCCGGACGCAGGCAACACTGCCTGCCCACAAGCTCCAGATTGTGCGCGATTATGCGTCAGTCCCCGCCTGTGAAACAAGCAGGCGGGGCGTCACACTTTGGTCGGTTCGACGTTAGAACAAAGACACGCCAGCTTCAGGGACATTCCTTGGCAATGCGGTCAATCGCCTTATCGACACCCGCCAGCGCATAGGTGTCGGTGGTCACATTGCCACGTTGCGAAGTGGCCTTAATGACGAGCTGCTTGCCCTTGCGCATGGCCGCCACAAAAGCCGGCTCCTTGGCAGCATTATCAACCCAGACCTGCCCACCCTTGGCGCCCATGTCGAAACTTGCCGAGCCGATCTCGGCCTTGGGCTTGCTGTCGGCCTTGGCATCGAAGCCAAGCGTCAGTGTGATTTCGTTCTTCACATTTTCGCCAGGTCGATTGGTGATGAAGAGATAGGCCGGGTCGCGCTTGAGATTTTCGGGCTTGCGCTCCTTCGGCTGGGTCACAGCGTAGCAAATCTTGGTCTTGCCCGTCCCAACGGAATAAAGCGACCAGTCATTGATCTTTTCGATCGCCTTGGCACCAGCAGTGGCCCCGCCCTGTTGGGCAAGGACAGGCGAAGCAGAGGCCAAAGCCCCAATCAGGGCCAGCAGCCCCAGCGAGAAGGTCGAGGTCGAGGAGGAAAGAGCGCGAATCATCTGCCTATTTTAACCCCATTTCGGCCTTTTGCTTGAACTTATCAAGCAAAAGACTGGCTTCTTTACGCTAAATGCCAAGCTTGGACGACACTCCTGTTTGCCAAGCCTGACAAATATGCGAGATTGGAGGTCCCAATCTCCAGGAACGTCGCCCGTCTATGCCGCCGCCCGGTTCCGAACATACAGCCCTTGTGGCTGCCGTGGCCGAGCGCCGCGACCGCGTGGCATTTGCCGTGCTCTATGATCATTACAGCCCGCGTCTGAACGCATGGTTACTAAGATTGGGAATGGACCGCGCTTCAGCCGAAGAATTGACGCAGGAAGTGATGGTTACGCTCTGGCACAAGGCGCATCTCTTCGATGCCTCCAAGTCCAGCCTCGGCACCTGGCTTTATCGGATTGCGCGCAACCGGCGCATTGATCTGGCCCGCCGCGACCGGGTGGATTTCGTTGATCCCAATGAATATGCCCTCGACATCCCCGATGAGGGCTCACCGGATGCCGATCAGCAGATTGACGCCCAGACCCGTGAAGACATTCTTCGTTCAGCTTTGAAGACACTTCCAGCGGAACAGGGCCAATTGGTGCGCTTGGCCTTTTTCGACGGTCTCTCCCATTCAGAGATTGCCAGCCAGACCGGCCTGCCTCTGGGCACTGTGAAATCGCGCATCAGACTCGCCTTCTCGCGTCTGCGCCGTTCTCTGGAAGCCAGCGGCGTGGATGCTGCCGTCTAGAGGCAATGGCCCGTTAACCTGCAATCATTAGTCTCGCTGCGTTTCGCGGGGCTCGTGATGTTGCCGACCAGCCTTTCCCGTCGCGCCTTTCTGTCTGCCTGTTCAACAGCTCTTGCTGGCTCTGCATTTGCAGCCCCCGCAACGCAAAGCGGTCGCGCGAACCATGCCTCCAATTGGGGACCGCAACCCAAAGGCACCGTGCTTCTCGCCATCGCGCTGTCCGAACAGAAAATGACCATCTGGGACGATGGCGAAGCCATCGCGCGCATCACCGTCTCCACCGGCGTCGAGAAACATCCCACACCTACGGGGCTCTTCTCGATCATGATCAAGAAGCGGTTCCATCGCTCCAATATCTATAGCGATGCCCCCATGCCATTCATGCAGCGCATCACATGGTCAGGAATCGCACTGCATCAAGGTCGCGTGACGGGTCGACCCGCTTCGCATGGCTGTATTCGACTGCCCGCTGGCACGGCACAAAGGCTCTTCACCTATACGCCCATCGGTTGTCGCGTCATCATCACCGATAAGCCGGTTGAGCCCACTCGCTTTGTCTCTTCGCGTCTCTTTCTCGCACATCCGCGCGCCTTGCGATTGGCCACTGTGAGCGAATTACCCCCCGTGGCCCATCCCGAACCACCCGCACGCATTGGCCATGTCGCGCTCTTCATCAGCGCAAAAGAAAACAAGCTCTTCGTCAGACAAAACTTTCAGCCGGTGTTTGAAAGCGATGTGCGCATTGACGGTCTGGCACCGCTTGGCACGCATCTCTTCACAGCCATGCGCATCAACCGCGATGACGGCAGCGTGCAATGGTCACAACTGACCATGCCAGAGAGCCATTTGCCGCAACTCGATGCGCGCAGCGCTCTCGAACGCATCACCATTCCAGCTGAAGCCCGGCGCGAGGTTGCACGCATGATGCATTCGGGCGCTTCCTTGATCATTTCAGATCAGGGTTTCAATCGCGAAATTGGTCGCCATGGCGGTACTGATTTCATTGTGCTGACGCGCTAGCGCATCAGGAAGATTGCCGCCAGAACCAGAAGGCCGATCCAGAACGTTTCAGCCACCATCATGCCCACCGGACGCCAGCCGACTTCCACAAGACTGCGGAACGAGGTTTTCATCCCCAAAGCAGATATCGCTGTCACGAGACAATAGCTCGACAGGCTGGTTGCAAAAGATGTGACCTCAGCAGGCAGGCTCAGCAAACTGTTGAGGATAACGAGCGCGCAAAAGCCAACCAGAAAGATGGGAAAAGCACGACGAATACGTTCGCCTGAGCCTGTCCCCTCACTCAGGATCAGCGAGACAAGCACGACAACCGGAACCAGCGCCGCCACGCGCAAGAGCTTCACATAAGTCGAGATATCGCCCGTCTCCTGCGACACCATATAGCCCGCACCGACAACCTGCGCGACATCGTGGATGGTGCCACCCAAAAAGATTCCGGCTTCATCGGCCTTGAGACCAAGAAAGGTAACAAGGAGTGGATAGAAGATCATCGCCAGCGTCGAGAGCGTTGTCACACCGACCACCGTGAGAGCCGTATCGCGTTCCTTATTCTCGTAGCGAGGCAGGGATGTTGATATGGCCAAAGCAGCCGAGGCACCGCAAATGGCAACGGCGCCACCCGAAAGCAGGCCAAAATAAGAGCCAAGTCCCAGACGCCGACCAAGCCACAAACCAAATAGCGATGTGGTCGCAACGCCCGCGATCACAGTGATGACGGGAACGAGACCGAGACTTGAGATCTGCGCAAAAGTAATGCGCAAGCCCAGCAAGGCCACGCCCAGACGCAATACTGTACGCGAGGCAAAGTCGATGCCTGTCTTGCAGCGGCCATCCTCATGCAAAAAGTTGAAAGCCATGCCGATCAGGAGCGCAAAGAGCATCACCGGCGCATTATAATTGCGCGCCAGAAACGTCGCAGCCAGACCCACCACCGCTGCGCAGAGGAAGCCGGGATAATAGGCTTTCACAATATCAAGTTTCATCAATCAACTGCCACGCAGATAGTCGAGAACCTTTTTGCTCGCCCGGCCATCGCGTGCAAGACCTGCACGGGACTGAACTTCCGCAATGGCCTTTCGGGTTCTTTCGCCAATCACCCCATCGGCAGGGCCAATATCATAACCCCTGCGTGTGAGCAGCGCCTGCAACTCACGCCGTTCTGCACGCGACAGGCCTGGATCATCCGTGGGCCAAGGCGTCACGAAAGCCTTGCCTCCACGCAACCGATCGGACAGATGCGCAATCGCCAGACCGTAGGAAAGCGACGCATTATAAGAAAAAATCGCATCGAAGTTGCGGGTGACAAGAAAGGCAGGGCCGTTCTTGCCAGCCGGCAAGATGAGAGCCGCAATGCCATTGCCAAGCGGCTTGCCATCAACACGCTGCAAACCGTTCTTCGCCCAAAAGCTCATCGGATGTTTGACACGCCGCCCCTCAGGGCCGGAATAGCCAGCCGGCAGCTTCACCTCATAGCCCCAAGGCAGGCCGGTTTCCCAGCCCGACTTGCGCAAGTAATTGGCGGTAGAGCCCAAGGCATCAGGAATGGAGCCTGCAATATCGCGCTTGCCATCTCCATCATGATCAACCGCGAAACGGTGGAAGGTGGAGGGCATGAATTGCGTGTGGCCAAAAGCGCCAGCCCATGAGCCCATCATCTCATCCGGCGTCATGTCGCGGTTCTGCAAGATCTTCAGCGCAGCAAAAAATTCCGTTCGGAAATAATCCTGCCGACGCCCCTCGCAAGACAAGGTTGCGAGTGATTGCACGATGTAGCGCTTGCCGATAGAGCGCCCATAATCGGACTCGACACCCCACACGGCAATCACCGTATAGCGATCAACTCCATAATCGCGTTCAGCATTGGCGAGCACGCGCGCATATTGCGCCAGCCTTGCACGGCCATCAGTGACACGTTCTTCATCAACAAGCGCTGCGAGATAATCCCAAACAGGCGTGGTGAATTCCGGCTGATTGTCGAGAAAGCTGACAGCATCATTGGGCGTAAGCCCGCGCGTCACGCTGTCATAAATGTCTGAACTCACGCCACTGGCAAGAGCTTGCGGGCGCAGATTGGCCATGCAACTTGCAAATTGCGCGCTGGCCGGCGATGCGGCCAAGGCAGACAGAAGAGCGGCTGTGAGAAACGATTCGCGCATGGGTGGCAGTTTAGGCCGACCCATGCGCGGAAAGAAAGCGCAACAAGAACAGTTGATTGAACTCAGATCCAGGGACGCTGGCCCGAAACCTTCTGTTCAAATGACCCGATATTCTTGTCCTTCTGCATGGTGAGGCCGATGTCATCGAGACCATTCAACATGCAATGCTTGCGGAATGCATCAATTTCGAACTTCATGACGCCGCCATCGGGACGCTGGATCTCCTGCGCCTCCAGATCAATCGTCATGGTCGCATTGGCGCCGCGGGTTGCATCTTCCAGCAATTGATCAAGCTGCTCGCGCGAGACGCGGATCGGCAGCACCCCATTCTGGAAGCAGTTGTTGTAGAAGATATCAGCAAAGCTCGTCGAAATGACGCAGCGAATGCCATAGTCGAGCAGCGCCCAAGGTGCATGTTCGCGCGACGAGCCGCAGCCGAAATTGTCTTCAACGACAAGGATCTTCGAGCCCTTATAGGCGGGCTGGTTCAAGACGAAGTCAGGATTGTCCGAACCATCCTCCTTGTAGCGCAGCTCGGAGAAGAGACCCGTGCCAAGCCCTGTGCGCTTGATGGTCTTCAGATACTGCTTGGGGATGATCATATCGGTGTCGATATTGCGGATCGGGAGAGGAGCCGCGACGCCGGTGAGCTTCGTAAACTTTTCCATCGGTTCTGCCTTCTGATGCGCCTTCTGGGGGGCGCGCAGCCGTTTGCGATGGAGCCTTCTAGCAAGAGAGCGGCCGGGAAGAAAGCCGCATCTCGTCAGGAAGCCGCTTTCTCAATCGCTTCCATATCCTCGTCCGAAAAGCCGAAGTGGTGGCCAATCTCATGCACCAGCACATGGGTGATCACATCGCCCAAGGCCTCCTCATGTTCGGCCCAGTAATCGAGGATGGGGCGGCGATAAAGCCAGACCATGTTGGGAAATTCCCCCGTCTCCAGCCCTGCGCCGCGCTGGGCCAGCCCA
>CAZLBA010000044.1:8080-21809 GCA_964557555.1 uncultured Beijerinckia sp. | reverse complement strand
ACGGGGCGCCCTTTTTCGTTGTCGGGGGGCGGCCCCCTTCTCCCAATGGGAGAAGCGGGAGCCTCTTTTTGAAAGATAGAAAGAAAAAGGAGAGATGGTCGGCCAGCGGGGTTGAGGAGGCCACTCCTACCCCCGCCAGCCGACCGAACCCCACGGGCCCAGGAGATGCGGCGGACCTGGCTCTCCGTAGGGAAGAGGATGTGAGCCACGCTAGCGGCTCGGCCCCGAAAAGCAATCGCTCATCAGGCGCTGAGATAGTTCTTCACTGTTTCCAGAAATTTCGCGACAGAAATGGGCTTGGACAGATAGGCCTCGCAGCCGCCCTGCCGGATTTTCTCCTCATCCCCCTTCATCGCGAAGGCGGTGATGGCGATGACCGGGATGTGGCGCAATTCGGCGTCGGCCTTCAATTCCTTGGTCACATCAAGCCCGGAGATTTCCGGCAGCTGAATATCCATCAGGATCAGGTCGGGCTTATGCGCGCGCGCCAGCCCCACGGCTTCCTTGCCGCTGCGGGTCTGCACGGTCGCGTAGCCATGGGCTTCCAGCAGATCGTTGAAGAGCTTCATATTCAGCTCATTGTCTTCCACGATCATCACGGTTTTGGTCATGCGGCTTCCCGTTCCCGGCCAGAACAACCTGACCGAATCTCTTCGCAGAGTTATATTGATGAAATGCGAATGATGGAGGCTTTTGTGAAGGCGCAGGGTCGCGGCGGACCAACAAATGAGTGGGCACAGGGCCTTGCCATCGAGGCCCTTGCCTATCTCGCCTCAGACATTGAGCGGCTGGAGCCTTTCCTGAGTCTGAGTGGCATCGACTTGGCCAATCTACGCCAGGTCGCCGCCGACCCCGCCTTCTTAACGGCCGTGCTGGAGCATCTTGCCAGTGACGAGACCCTGTTGCTGGCCTTCGCGGCCAATGCTGGCCATGATCCCTCTGACATCGACCGCGCCCGGCAGTTGCTTGCCGGCCCACAACCAGATTGGGGCGCATGAGCGCAGCCCTCGCCCTCTGCCGCGATTGCCTGACGCCGCTTGAACGCGGCGCGCGACGTTGCACGGGTTGCGGCTCGCCGCGCGTGCTCGATCATGACGAGCTGCATCAGCTCGAAATCGCGCATATTGATTGTGACGCCTTTTATGCTGCGATCGAGAAACGCGATGACCCATCGCTGCGCGACAAGCCGGTGATCGTGGGCGGAGGCAAGCGCGGCGTCGTCTCGACCTGTTGCTATATTGCGCGCATCCATGGTGTGCGCTCCGCCATGCCCATGTTCAAGGCACTTTCGCTTTGTCCAGATGCCGTCATCATTCGCCCCGACATGGCAAAATATGCCCATGTGGGCCGACAAGTGCGCGGGCTCATGCTGGCGCTGACCCCGCTTGTTGAGCCACTCTCGATTGATGAAGCCTTTTTGGATCTTTCGGGCACGCAAAAGCTGCATGGTGCCTCGCCGGCAGCCACCCTCGCCCGTTTTGCCAAATATGTCGAAGACAATATCGGCATCTCGGTTTCGGTGGGTCTGAGCTACTGCAAATTCCTTGCAAAAATGGCGTCAGATCTTGATAAGCCGCGTGGCTTTGCAGTGATTGGCAAGGCTGAAACCTTGAGCTTTCTCGCACCCAAGTCAGTTGGCGCGATCTGGGGCGTCGGCAAAGTCGCGCAAGAGCGTTTGCAGAAAGAAGGCTTCCACACGATTGGCGATTTGCAACGCGCTGACCAAAGCGAACTCTATCGCAGGCTTGGCCCGGAAGGCGGCCGCTTATGGAAACTTGCGCGCGGCATTGATGAGCGCAAGGTCGAGCCCGAACGCGATGCCAAGAGCGTATCGGCTGAAACAACCTTCGACGATGATATATCTGACCCACAGACGCTCGCGCGTGCACTCTTTCTGCTGAGCGAAAAAGTGTCCGCGCGTTTGAAACATGGTGAAATTGCCGGGCGCACGGTGACACTCAAACTCAAGACAGCAGACTTCAAACTCCGCACCCGCGCGCGCACATTGAATGAGCCAACCCAACTCGCCACGCGCATTTTCGAACATGGGCGCGAGCTGCTGGAGCGCGAGGTCGATGGCACGCGTTTCCGGCTGATCGGTGTCGGGGTGAGCGATCTCGCGCAAGCGCAGGATGCCGACCATGGGGACCTTGTTGATCAGCGCACCGCCAAGGACAAAAAGACCGAAGCCGCCGTTGATGCTTTGCGGGCTAAGTTCGGCAGCACAGCTGTCGTGAAAGGCATCGCCTTTGACCTGCCCCCGCGCAGCAAAGGTTAACGCTTGGGGGCGATCAAATCTTGTCGCATAGCCCCTCCCCCATTGACCGGATTGCCAAAAACCGCCAAGGGATCACCATCCCGCAGCCCCGGAGCAATCCAGCTTGAGCACGCCCGCCGTTGTCGAGCCCATGAGCGCGAAGCCGCTTTTTTCCTATCGGAAATATTGGGCCCACCGTTTTGGCACTGCCCCCTTCCTGCCAATGTCGCGGCAGGAGATGGACGAGCTTGGCTGGGATTCCTGCGACATCATTCTGGTGACAGGTGATGCCTATATCGACCATCCAAGTTTCGGCATGGCGATCATTGGTCGCTTGCTCGAAGCCCAAGGCTTTCGCGTTGGCATCATCTCGCAGCCTGATTGGCGCGATGCGTCGGCCTTCAAGGCGCTGGGCAAGCCTAACCTTTATTTCGGCGTGACCAGCGGGAACATGGACTCGATGGTCAATCGCTATACGTCTGACCGTCGCTTGCGTCATAATGACTCTTATACGCCCGGTGGCGAAGGCGGGAAGCGTCCCGACCGCGCCGTGATCGTCTATTCGCAGCGTTGCCGAGAAGCCTTTTCTGATGTGCCGATTGTGATTGGCGGCATCGAAGCCTCGCTGCGTCGCATCGCGCATTATGATTATTGGTCCGACAAAGTGCGCCGTTCCATCCTGATGGATGCGAAGGCTGATCTTCTGCTCTATGGCAATGCTGAGCGCGCGCTCGTTGATGTCACCCATCGCATCGCCAAAGGCGGTATCAAGCAAGACTTCACCGATCTGCGTGGTCTTGCATTGCTGCGCGATGCAACGCCGGACGGTTATGTTGAATATCCGGCAGATGATCTGGATGCACCCGATGAAGGTCGCCAACGCAAGAAGTCGCAAGACGAAGGCGAGTTGAGCGTCATCCGCCTGCCCGCTTTCGAGCAAGTGGTGGAAGATCGCGAGGCCTATGCGCGTGCCTCCCGCGTCTTGCATCGCGAGAGCAATCCCGGCAATGCGCGCCCACTCGTGCAGCGTCACGGGAATAAAGAGATCTGGCTGACGCCGCCGCCCATCCCGCTCACCATGCCGGAAATGGATGCGGTTTACGAACTGCCCTTCGCGCGCGCGCCGCATCCCTCTTACGAAGGCCAGAAGATTCCCGCTTGGGAAATGATCCGTCACTCTGTGACGATCATGCGTGGCTGTTTCGGTGGCTGCTCCTTCTGCTCCATTACCGAGCATGAAGGCCGCATCATTCAATCGCGCTCAGAAGGCTCGATCCTGCGCGAGATTGAAAATATCCGCGACACATCAAAAGACTTCACCGGCATCATCTCGGATATTGGCGGGCCGACAGCGAATATGTATCGCATCGCCTGCAAGGACAAAGAAACGGAAGCGCTGTGCCGCAAGCCTTCTTGCGTCTATCCCGACATTTGTAAGAATCTCAACACCAGCCATGACTCGCTGATCCAGCTCTATCGCAAAGCGCGCGCCATCCCCGGTGTGAAGAAGGTGATGGTGGCCTCAGGCGTGCGTTATGATCTGGCTGTGAAGAGCCCGACCTATATTCGCGAACTCGTCGAGCATCATGTCGGCGGCTATCTGAAGATCGCGCCTGAACATACCGAAGATGGTCCGCTTTCGAAGATGATGAAACCGGGCATCGGCTCTTATGATCGCTTCAAAGAGCTGTTTGACGCGGCTGCTGCAGCGGCGAAGAAGAAATACTTCCTCATCCCTTACTTCATCGCGGCCCATCCCGGCACCAGCGATGAAGATATGATGCATCTCGCGCTCTGGCTGAAGCGGAATAAATATCGCGCCGATCAGGTGCAGACCTATCTGCCCTCGCCCATGGCGCTCTCAACGGCAATGTATCACACTGGCTTCAACCCGCTGAAGCCCGTACGGCGCGGCGCTTCTGAGCCGGTCGATGCCGTGAAGGGTCTGCGTCAACGCCGCCTGCACAAGGCATTTCTGCGCTATCACGACCCTGAAAACTGGCCGATGCTGCGCGAAGCCCTGAAGTCGATGGGCCGTGCTGATCTCATCGGGCCGGGCAAGCATCAGCTGGTGCCGTCATGGCAGCCCAAGGGCACGGGTGAAGGCGGTGGCGAAGGTCGCCGCATCGCGCCGAAGTCGCATCTGCACAAGCGGAAGGACGGCAGCTCGCACAAATTCACGACCAAGGGCGTGTTTGGCAACCGCAAGTAAGGGTGGTTAGCACCCGCCCTTTTGCGGCAGCACTTCAAACTTCGACAAAGTGCCATTCAGCGAATAGTTGCCATAATTGATCTTGAGCGCGCCTGAGACACCATTCTCATAAAGATCGAAAGAGAGCGTGTAATTGGGTTCGCCATCAGCTTTCGACTTTTCGAAATAGCTAACGGTGACCGGCCAACGGCGCACGCCTTTCATCTCGGCTGAATTGGCAAGCACGGCTTCGGAGGGCGCGCTCTTGGCTTCGTTGCCGATGATGGTGGTCGTGTCATAGATTTTCATGCCGCCATCGCCGCCATCAAAGACCGGAACTTCCGCGGTGCGCTCGCCCTTCTTGGCAGCGGCCAGCATGACAAACATCTGAGCGGTTGGAAAAACCGGGCCTGCTGCGAAGTCGCTTTTGGCGAGAGTTGGCTTGCTCAGCGCCACAGAGAGAGCGCCATCCTTGGCACGGGTTGCACGACCATCCACGCTCTCCACGAGCCGGCCATCGACATAATTATCCGTCTTGAAGCGGAAGCCCGAACCATCGCCCTCCTCAAAGGTCGAGGAGCGCATATCAGATGTGCGCGCACCCTCATCCATCTGGATATCGGTCATCTGGCGGAAATTGGTGACATAGCCTTCGCAGGCAGAACCAGAGAATTCATAAACAATGCGCCCCCGCACAGCAGCCGGCCCACCTGTCCCCTGCGACTTGCCCAAGCTCAGATCATAGACCGCGCGATGCGCGAGAAAGGGCATCGGGCCAGCAGACTTCGCCGCCTGCGCCCAAGCCGGAAGGGCCGCAACGACCCCGACCGAGGCAAGAAGAAGTGACCGTGAAAAGCTCTGCATGAACCGAGGCTCCGGTTGGCGCTTTGAGAAGGTCTGCTCTATGCATCCTCCCCATGGCGAAAATACGGTTTGCAGCCACCGCCGCAAGCCCGCAAGCTTCGCCGTCGCGCTTTTGTCAACGGAGCTTCCATGTCCGTCGAAACCCGCCTCAAGGAATTGGGCATCACTCTGCCCACACCCGTCGCCCCTGTCGCCAATTATGTGCCCTTCGTTCTGACGGGCTCGCTGCTCATCATTTCCGGCCAGCTGCCGCTGGTCGATGGTCAGCTGCCCGCCCATCTCAAAGGCAAGGTCGGCGCAGAGGTGAGCGAGGCGCAGGGCCGCGAGGCCGCGCGCCTCTGCGCCATCAATGTGCTCGCGCAGATGAAGGTCGCGCTGGGTGATCTTGAACGGGTTAAGCGGGTTGTGCGACTGGGCGGATTCATCAATGCAGCGCCCGGCTATACCGCCTTGCCCGGAATCATGAATGGCGCCTCTGACCTCGTGGTGGATGTGTTTGGTGAGCGCGGCCGCCATGCGCGAACCACTGTCGGCAATGCCCTGCCCATGGATGCCGCCGCCGAGGTCGAAGCCATGATCGAGGTGGCATGAGCCGTGATTGGCTGACCGCCCGCCCCATTGCGCATCGGGGTTTGCATGACGGCAAGGCCCTGATCGAGAACTCGATCAGCGCCGCGCGGGCAGCCATTGCGGCGGGCTTTGCGATCGAATGCGATGTGCAGCTGACTGCCGACGGAAAGGCCGTTGTCTTTCACGACTTTGAGCTCGATCAGCTGACCAATGGCACAGGCCCCGTCATCGGAAAGAGCTTGAAGGAACTGAATCAATTTCTCCTGAAAAGCTCAGAAACCATTCCATCTTTTGAAGAATTTCTTTCAGAGGTTGCAGGCCTGACGCCGATCTTCTGCGAAATCAAAAGCCGCTTTGATGGTGACCTAAGGTTAGCCAAAGAGATCGCACGCATGGCCGCGGGCTATCAGGGCCAGCTCGCTTTGGAGAGTTTCGACCCCACCGTGATGGCCTATCTGCGCCGGGACGCGCAGGCGCTGGGCATCGCCCATGTGCCGCTCGGCATGGTGGCACAAGCGAACTATGACCGGCCCGGCGATGAATGGTCCCACCTGCCAAAGGGGGAGCGTGAGCGACTGGCGAGCTTTGCACATGCCACAGAGACACAGCCCCAATTCCTGTCCTGGAGCCTCCGGGACTGGCCTCACCCCACACCCGCCACCTACCTCGCCCAAGGTGGCCCAGTGACCTTCTGGACCGTCCGCAGCCCCGCGGAGGAGGCTCTGGTCAGGGCGGCCGGAGGGCAGATCGTTTTCGAGGGATTTCGTCCCGACGCCTGAGCTGCCCAAGTGGACAGGGCGGGCTCCGGCACCTACACAGGAACATCCCGAAAGGCGTGCCGTGCTCTTTTTCGTTTTCATCCTGTGTGGTCTGGCAAGTTCGCTTTCCAACCGCTCCATGGACCCGCTGCTGACCATGATCGCGCGGGATTTTTCGGTTGAGATCACCACAGCCGCCTTGCTCTCCTCCGCCTATGCTTTCCCTTATGCCATGAGCCAGCCCATTCTGGGCCCGGTGGGGGATTTCTATGGCAAGACGCGGGTGCTCAAGACCTGCCTGTGGTTGCTGACCATTTGCATGTTCGGCTGCACGCTCGCCCCAACCTTTGAAACGCTCTTTGCCTTCCGCCTGATGAGCGGCGTGGCGGCAGGCGGCATCGTGCCCGTCACTATGGCCATTTTGGGCGATATGTATCCCCCGCAGCAGCGCCAGCTGGTCATCGGACGCTTTCTGACAGCTGGGCTGACCGGCATCATCTTTGGAGCAAGCGCTGCGGGCATCATGGCCGTGGCTTTGGGCTGGCGAAGCTTCCTTTATGTTGCTGCCGCCACGGCTCTGGTGGCTGCGATCGGCGCGACCCTCTTGCTGCGTGAGCCACCGAAAGCGCGCTCCGGCCATATCCGCATTTCAAATGCATTGGCGAGCTATGGCAGCGTCTTTGCCAATCCCAAATCCTATCTGTGCTTCGGCACCGTTTTTCTGGAAAGCATCGCGGTCTATGGCGCGACGCCCTATATCGGCGACATTCTGGAACGTAACGGGCTGGGCACACCGCGCGAGGCAGGCTTTGTACTGGCAGGCTTTGGGGTGGGCGGCCTGCTCTATACACTCGCTCTGCCGGTCCTGCTGCGCCACTTCCGCCGCTCACAGATGATGGCCGCGGGCGGTGTGCTGGCAAGCGCGGGGCTGGGCGGCATGGCCCTGCTCGCACCTTGGCCCATCATGGCGGCCACCTTCGTCATCACAGGGGCAGGCTTCATGATGTTGCACAACAGCGTGCAGGCAGAAGTGGCAGAGCTCGCCCCTACGGCTCGTGCCTCCGCCTTTTCGATGCACTCCTTTTGTTTCTTCACCGGACAGGCCGTCGGCCCGGTGATCTTTGGCTTTGGGATCCATGCCGTCGGCCAATCATGGCTCATCCTGAACCTGCTGCTGATGGCCACCACAGGCATCGTGGTCTCGCGTCTCTTTGCAAGACATCCCACCGCTTCGGGGCGGTTTTGAAAAAGAAAAGGCCCCGCGCAAGCGGGGCCAATTCAGGCGCTGAAAGCTGCTTGAGATCGCTACTTTCAGCGGCCCGCCGAAACGGGACTTAAGTGCCGGGATGAGCCGGCGACCTCGTCAAATTGGTATGTCACAGACGTTCCGTCAAGTCACAAGCCAATCCCTTGTCGCACGCATTCTTTGACGCGAGCCAGATCGCCATTGCTCAAGACCCTGATGTCATAAACCCTTTTCCCATCATCCCACTTCGAGAACAAATAGCGCAGACGATGAAAGGCAACAGTCAGTACGATATCCCCTTTGACCCACATTCGTTGAGAATCAAAAGGGTAAGGCAATGGCGGGCTTAGCTGCAGGAGCATGTGGTGCTGAGGGGAACAATGGTACACAATTGCTCCCGTCCCTTGAGCTTTGGAGACAGAATAATCGCAGGCCTGCGCTTGACCATCTCGGGAGGACGAAAGCCCTCGGACAGGTCCACGCGCACGATCGTGCCGGGTAAAGGATGGTGTGAAATCACTTGCGGAAACCCGCATCCAAGAAACGCTGAAGCTTACCCCAAAGCGTGAACCATGTCCTCTACCGCAGCGTAACTCTCTTGAAGCTGCACCCACCTACCCCTATGCTCTTGTTCCATCTCACAAGTTGCGAATGTCCTCACCTCAATTGACCCTCCGCATCGCCAAAAGCTTCCGCGAGATTGATCCTGCGAAATGGGACGCTTGCGCCAATCCGGCTGACTCAAATCCTCAAACGGATGATTCAAACTCTGAAGTGAGTGACTCACTTTATCAGGAAGAGCGGTTCAACCCATTCATCACCCATGCCTTTCTGGATTGCTGCGAAGCGTCTGGTTCAGCGACGGGCAAGACTGGCTGGGGCGGCGCGCATCTGCTGGTTGAAGATGAAAGCGCAAACTTGCTCGCCTGTGCGCCCTGCTATGTAAAGACACATAGCTATGGGGAATATGTCTTCGATCATGGTTGGGCCGACGCCTATGAACGCGCTGGCGGCAGCTACTACCCCAAGCTGCAAGTCTGCGTTCCCTTCACACCAGCGCCCGGCAGGCGCCTGCTGGTAAGACCGGGCGCGCAATCTGACAAAGCGCGCGCGATGCTCATTGCCGGTCTTGAGGCGCTGATGGAGAAGGCAGGTGCTTCCTCGACCCATATCACCTTCTGCACGCAGCAAGACTATGACGCGCTAGGCGCGCAAGGCTTTCTGCAGCGCACGAATAAACAGTTCCACTTCTTCAACCGCGGCTATGCGTCTTTCGAGGACTTCCTCAACTCCCTCGCCTCGCGCAAACGCAAAGCAATCCGCCGCGAGCGCAAGGATGCGCTGTCGGCTGGCATCGAGATTGAGTGGGTGACAAGTGATGCGCTCAGCGAGGCGCATTGGGATGCCTTCTTCCAGTTTTACATGGATACCGGCTCGCGCAAATGGGGAACGCCCTATCTCAAGCGCCGCTTCTTCTCACTCTTGGGCGAGACAATGCCTGAGCGCGTATTGCTGATCATGGCGAAACGCGAGGGACGCTATATCGCAGGCGCGCTCAACCTCATTGGTGATGATGCCCTCTACGGACGCAACTGGGGCTGTATCGAAGATCACCCCTTCCTGCATTTCGAGGTCTGCTATTATCAAGCCATCGACTTTGCTCTCGCGCGTGGACTGAAGCGCGTGGAGGCCGGCGCGCAAGGTGAACATAAATTGCTGCGCGGCTATGAGCCGATCGAAACTTTCTCCGCCCATCGCATAGCCGATCCACGACTGGAAAAAGCGGTGGCGGATTTCCTGCGCCATGAGCGCGCGCAGATTGAACAGGTGATCGAGGCCTATTCCCAGCACACGCCCTTCCGCAAGGGGCCGTTGCAGGCCGAGGAATGAGGCTGGTAAAAGGTGAACGACTGCGGGAGATCATGCCATGAGCGCCTATGACACGAACAACATCTTCGCCAAGATTTTGCGGGCAGAGATTCCCTCAACTAAAGTCTTTGAGGATGATGTTGCGCTCGCCTTCATGGATGTCATGCCGCAGACCGAAGGACATGTGCTTGTCATTCCGAAAGTGGAGGCTCGCACCCTCCTTGACATGCCCCCCGCCTCGGTTGGTCCGTTTTTTGAGCGCGTGCAGCGCGTGGCGGATGCCACATGCAAGGCGATGAAGGCCGACGGCCTGACCATCCGCCAGCACAATGAACCCGCCGGCGGTCAGGTGGTGTTTCACATGCATGTGCATGTAATGCCACGCTGGACAGGCATAGAGCTGCGCCCCCATACTGGCCAAATGGAAAAACCCGAAGTGTTGAAGCTTTACGCCGAGAAGATCCGCGCTGCGTTTTGACTCTTCTTGGCCACAGAGTGTGCAGGATCGCATCAAGATCCTGCTCGCGCTACATGTCGCCCGTGAATGGCCCAAGCGCTACTAGCCACTCACCCAATAACCCGCGCTGATGATCGCCGCCTGACCAACCAAAATGGCAGCAAGAACCGAGCGGCGGAACAAGAAAAAAGCTGCCATGCCGATCACCAGCGGGCCAACACGCGCCCAGAGCGGCAACGCAGCTAGCGCACCACTCGGTGACAGCAAGAGCTTTGCGACAACGCCCGCAAGCAAAGCGGTTGCAACAGCGCGTACCCAGACGAGCCAGGGCGAGCTTTCATCAAGCCCACGCGCGAGAAAGACCGAGATCATCCGCCAGAATTCGCTCGGCAGAAAGCCAAAGCAGATCAGCACAATCCACGGCCACAGACCGTGATCGAGAGCGCCACTCATTGCGCCCTCCCATGGATCATGCGTGTTGCAAACCAGGCGGTCGTGCCGCCGATCAGGCCAAGCATGACGAGGTCAAGGCCCTTTGGCGCGAAAGTTTCGGTGAATGGTGCCAGAACCAGCCCCAGTGCCAGCGCATAACGGTCGAGCGGTTGGCGCGCATTTCGTGCAAGCGTTGCGATGAAATAGATCGGTGACATGAACAAAAGCCCAGCCGCCCAAGCCATCGGTAACTCACCAACCAGCACATAGCCCATAGCCGTTGAGATAGATGTGCCGATCACACAGATGAAGGAGAAACCGAAGAAGTAAGGCAACCGTCCATCACGCGCGATACCGGGCAGACGCCGGATCCCCTCTGCCCAAACGGTCACTGCGATGAAATGGGCCGCGAAAATCAGCGTGATCAATCGCGTCCGCCGGGTCCGCAACATTGGCAACAGCGACACAACCATCGGGACGAAGCGCACGGATGAAATCGAGATGGACAGGGCAATCACCGCCCAGGATGCTTTTGCTGCGACGGCACCAAAAAACAAAACCTGCGCAGGCCCAGCCCAGATCAACATGGTCGAGGCGATGGCAATCTCGATGGAAAAACCTGCATCACGTGCAAGACCACCGACGCCGATCAAGCTGACAGCCACCACCCACATCGGCCCGCATAAGGCCGACCACGCCCCGCGCCAAAACCACTGCGCGCGACTTCTGCCGCCGAGATCTTCGGTGACCATTTGGGAGTTTTCGACCGCTTCGCTCACGCCAACATCTTAGGCGCGCGGTGGAAGGGGTGACAGAAGTTTTTTTGGAAACGCTAGGCGCCCTTCTCCCCATGGAGAAGGGCCAGAGCAAAGACAGCGCTTAGCGATAGCGCTCCAGAGCGCCCTTGCGCTCTGCCTTGCGTGCCTTGCGTGCGGCATAGCGCGCGTCACGTTCGGCTTTCTTTTCCGCCTCGATCATCGCCTTCAGCTCCGCCTCTTCAGCGGCTTTGCGTGCAGCATCTTCTGCCTCGCGGCGCTGCTGATCTGCAAGCGCCTGCTGGCGCGCAGCTTCTTCAGCGGCGAGGCGCTTTTGGCGTTCGATTTCTTCAAGACGGCGCTTCTCGGCCTTTTCGGCCTCACGCTGCTTGCGGGCTTCGACAATGGCACGACGTTCAGCATCGCGCTGCTGAACGAGTGGGTCATCGGCTGAAGGGCGGGAACGGAATTTTTCGAGAAGAGCCTGCTTGGCCTTGGCGGCGCTGGCCTGACGGTCTTGAAAATTGTGTCCAGAGAAAGCTGGCATTTCGATCCATTGGTTCGTGTGGAGTGGGCAGCTTCTGCCACAAATATGGGGCTGCAACAAGGCGAATGCTGCATGACAGCAATGCGCTGTGGAGAGATCGGTTGCCCTAGAAGTGGCTGAAGCTGCCGCGCTTGAAGCTCACCACCCGACCCGCATGGTGGAACACGGGCGCGTCAATTCCGGCTTTTGCTGTCCCGATACGGGTGACATGCGGCACTTCAGCCGCGAATTGTGGCGCTTGTGCCTCCGGCACGCTGATCAGAAGCTCATAATCATCGCCCCCCGTCACGGCCGTCTCAAAAAAACTGGCATCTTGGGCAATCACTTCGCGGGCAGCCGCCGACAGGGGCACGCAATCAAGGTCAATCGCCGCTGTGACGGCAGAGGCCCTGAGCATTTTTGTCACATCTCCGACGAGGCCATCCGAAACATCCATGCCGCCATGGGCATAAGTGCGCAGATGGCTGGTAAGCGACAAGCGCGGGCTAGGCTCCAGATAGCGCGCGCCAAGATAGCTGCGAGCCGCTTCTGAGATTTTGCTGAATCGCTGCGGCGTGAGTCGCAATTGCAGTCCCAAGGCGGCATCGCCAATCGTGCCAGAGACGAAGATTGCATCCCCCGCCCTGACACCCGTGCGCGCAATCATCCGCCCATGTGGCACGAAACCAAAGGCGGTGATGGAGACCATCAAAGGCCCCGGTGTTTTGACCGTGTCTCCCCCCAGAAGTGGAATGGACCAGCGTTGCGCATCTTCGCCCAGACTGGCCGCAAAAGCTTGCAGCCAGTCAGTCGAAACATCCGGCGGCAAAGCCAGCGCCAACAGAAAGCCCGCAGGCTCCGCTCCTTTGGCGGCGAGATCGGAGACATTCACGCGCAGCGCCTTGCGTGCAATCGCGGCTGGCGGATCATCAGCGAAAAAATGCACGCCTGCCACGAGCGCATCTTTCGTGATCACAAGATCCTGCCCCGCCGGCGGCACAAGACAGGCAGCATCATCCTTGAGACCGAGCGAGCCTTGGCCTGCAATGGGTGCAAACCAGCGCGCGATCAAATCGTCTTCGCTGACAACACCCAAGGCTCACCCTCCCTTATTTGTCGAAATCCTCTGCGCGAAGCTTGCGCGCCAAAGCATCGAGCACGGCATTGGTCATCCCGACTTCATCTTTCGCGAGGAAGGCAGCAGCAACATCGACATATTCTGTAATGACAACGCGTGCGGGGATGTCCTTACGCTTCTTGAGTTCATAAGCGCCAGCGCGCAGCACCGCACGCATGACCGCCTCGACACGTCGCAGCGGCCAACCTTCAGCCAGTGTCGCATCAATTTGCTGATCAATGGAACGTTGGTCGCCCAGAACGCCATTCAACACATCACGGAAGAAGTCGATCTCGGCTGGCTTGTAAAGCTCGCCCTCAACCTCGCGGCCAATCCAGAATGTCTCAAACTCTGCCAGAATGTCATGCAGACCCTTGCCCGCAACATCCATCTGATAGAGCGCCTGCACAGCAGCAAGACGTGAATTGGCGCGGCTCTCGCGTGACATTCAGCGCGCCTCGTATTTTTGTTTGAGCAAATGCAGCGACAGCGCCGCACGCGCTGCATCGCCACCCTTGTCACCCTTGGAGGGATCAGCGCGCACAATCGCCTGCTCTTCATTCTCGGTTGTGAGAATGCCATTGCCGATCGCGAAACGATCATGAACCGTGAGATCCATGATGGCACGTGAGCTTTCACCAGCCACAATCTCAACAGGCAAGGCAAATTGATGGGCCATCTGGCGAA
>CAZLBA010000044.1:0-8070 GCA_964557555.1 uncultured Beijerinckia sp. | reverse complement strand
AGCCACAATCTCAAAGTGATAGGTTTCGCCACGAATGACACAGCCCAGCGCAATCGCGCCTGCATAGCGACCCGTCAAAAGGCCAAGCTTGATCGCGGCAGGAATTTCGAGCGCGCCGGGCACGCCGATGATGTCATAAGATGAGCCAGCCGCTTCGAGCGCACGCTTTGTCCCGGCCAGCAGCATATCACCAATGCCGTCATAATAGCGCGCCTCAACAATGAGGAAGCGCGCACCGGGGGCCGAATAGGTCTGGAGACTACGTTGGGCTTCTGCCATGGGGATCGATCCTAATGTTCGAGCCCCTGAATAGAGAGCCGGACCGCCCGGCGCAAGCGGGGCGATGGGTCGCCGGTCAGTCCTTGGCCTGCAAAAGACGCGCGGCATAGCGCGCCATCAGGTCCACTTCGAGATTGAGCTTGTCGCCATCCTTGCGCTCGCCCCAGGTGGTCACAGCCAGCGTATGCGGGATGAGCAGGATGGAGAAGACATCGCCCTCGACGCTGTTGACGGTGAGCGAGGTGCCATCAAGACAGATCGAGCCCTTCTCAGCAATGAATTTCGCAAGGTCATGCGGCGCGCGAATATCGAACTTCGCCATACCGTCAAAGTCAGTGCGCTTCTCGATGACGCCAAGACCATCGACATGACCTGTGACGATATGGCCGCCCAGCTCTGCCCCGATGGTGAGCGAGCGTTCGAGATTGATCCGCGTGCCAACCTTCCACTGGCCGACAGTGGTGCGTGCCAGCGTCTCGGCAGCGGCATCCACTTCAAACCAGTTGCGGCCATTGTCGGAGCCAAATTCCACAGCTGTGAGACATGGACCGGAACAGGCAATCGACGCGCCAAGCTCAATGGCCTTCACATCATAGCTCGTTGCGATGCGGATGCGCTTCAGCTCACCCCGATCTTCAATCGACAGAACCTGACCGACATCGCTGACGAGACCCGTGAACATCAGACCAACCTCTCGTAATGCACATAAGCGTCAGGCCCGACCTGACCCTGTGCCAATACGCGCCAGCTCGCACTTTCGATCACTGCCCGCATCGGGGATGAAACGGCCACGATCCCCTCGCCCTCATGCTTGCGCGGTGAGGTGAAGATTACGACCTCTTCCACAAGCCCGCGCGCCACAAGGGCGGCGCCCAATTGCGGGCCGCCTTCGCTCAAGACCCGTGTGACGCCGCGCTTGCCAAGCACAGTCAGCGCGGCCTTCAGATCAAGATGACCATCAGCGCTACGCATGACGCGTTCCACCATCACACCGGCAGCCTCAAGGGCGGCCTGTTGCTCGACCCCTGCATCCTCGCCACAGAATACCAGCACAGGATGTTCATGCGCTGTAGCTACGAGCTTGGAGGCAAGCGGAAGACGCAGCTTGCTATCGAGCACGACGCGCAGGGGCCTGCGTTGCTCCAGCCCGGCCAAGCGAACAGTCAATTGCGGATCATCGGCAAGGACAGTTCCAATCCCGACCATCACCGCATCATGCATGGCGCGCATCATCTGCACGCGGCCATTGGCGGCTTCATCCGTAATCAGCAGACGCTGCGTTGGCACACCTGCAAAACCATTCGCGGTCTGCGCCAGTTTCAGCGTCACCATAGGACGGCCTTGCGTGACACGCGTGATGTGACCGAGATTGGCGCGGCGCGCTTCACGTGCACCCACCCCAACACGCAAGCCAATGCCAGCTTCCACAATCATCGCATGGCCACGACCAGCTACACGAATATCGGGATCTTCAATTGCTGAGACCACACGGGCAACGCCTGCATGGACAATGGCATGAGCGCAGGGACCCGTGACACCAAAATGGCTGCAAGGTTCGAGGCTGACATAAAGCGTTGACCCGCGGGCTGCGTCTCCGGCTATGCGCAAAGCCTCTGTTTCGGCATGAGGCCGGCCACCGGGCTGTGTCGCCCCGCGTGAAATGATGACACCGTCCTTGACGATTACACAACCAACCGCGGGATTGGGCGCGGTGACACCAAGACCACGACGCCCATAATTGATGGCGGCGGCCATGAAAGTCGCGTCACGCAAATCGTCTGGCGTTTCGTCCCTGTCAAAGCGCGAGGTCATGTATCCCCTGACGCTGACTTGCGGCGCGGCGGCGCCTCATCACCATCATCCCCCGCCAGTTCATCGACCAGCGCACCGAAGTCGCGCGCCTCGCGGAAGTTTTTATAGACGGAGGCGAAGCGCACATAGGCAACACTATCAATCGAGCGCAGACCTTCCATCACCAGTTCACCAATACGGTCACTGGGAATTTCACTATCGCCCTGACTTTCCAGCTGACGCACCACGCCATTGACCATGCGCTCCACGCGCTCAGGATCGACACTGCGCTTGCGCAAGGCGATTTCCAATGAGCGCATGAGCTTTTCGCGATCAAAGGGAACACGACGGCCGGACTTCTTCACAACCGTGAGCTCGCGCAATTGCACGCGCTCGAATGTGGTGAAACGGCCACCGCAATCAGGACACACGCGCCTGCGACGGATGGAGGATGCGTCCTCTGTGGGACGCGAGTCCTTCACCTGTGTCTCAAGACTGCCGCAATAAGGGCAACGCATGTGTCAGCCCGATCTCAGTAGATGGGGAAACGCTTGGTCAGCTCGCTGACGCGTGCCTTCACAGCCGCTTCCACCGCGCCATTGCCGTCTTCACCATTCTTCGCGAGGCCATCAAGCGCTTCGACGATGAACTCGCCAACTTGCTTGAATTCCTGCGTGCCAAAGCCGCGCGAGGTTGCAGCAGGTGTGCCCAGACGAATGCCAGAGGTCACCATCGGCTTTTCAGGATCAAACGGAACACCATTCTTGTTGCAGGTGATATGAGCGCGACCTAGCGCCGCTTCCGCAGCCTTACCCGTCAACTTCTTCGAGCGCAGATCAACCAGCATCAAGTGATTATCAGTGCCGCCGGTGACGAGATCAAAACCACCCGCCTGCACAGACGCTGCCAATGCCTTCGCATTGTCCACGATCTGCTTTGCATAGGTCTTGAACTCAGGACGTAGCGCTTCACCGAATGCAACGGCCTTCGCAGCGATGACATGCATCAGCGGGCCACCCTGCAGGCCGGGGAAGATTGCCGAATTGATCTTCTTGGCGAGATCTTCCTCATTGGTGAGGATGAGACCACCGCGCGGGCCGCGCAAAGTCTTGTGCGTCGTCGTCGTCACGACATGCGCATGCGGGAATGGCGAGGGATGCGCGCCACCAGCAACAAGGCCTGCAAAATGCGCCATATCGACAAGCAAGAACGCACCGACCGCATCAGCGATTTTGCGGAAGCGTTCAAAGTCCCACACGCGTGCATAGGCGGAGCCGCCTGCGATGATGAGCTTCGGCTTATGTTCCATCGCGACGCGCTCGACTTCATCCATGTCGATGCGCTGCGTGTCACGCGTCACGCCATAGCTGACAGGCTTGAACCACTTGCCCGACATATTGACGGACGAGCCATGGGTGAGATGGCCACCGGCAGCGAGATCAAGGCCCATGAATGTGTCGCCCGGCTTCAACAAAGCAAGGAACACGGCCTGATTGGCTTGGCTGCCGGAATTCGGCTGCACATTGGCAAATTTGCAGTCAAAGAGTTTGCAAGCGCGATCAATCGCAAGCTGTTCAGCGATATCGACAAATTGGCAACCGCCATAATAGCGGCGCCCCGGATAACCTTCCGCATATTTGTTGGTCATCACCGAGCCCTGCGCCTCAAGCACAGCGCGCGAGACGATATTCTCGGAGGCAATCAGTTCGATCTCGTCACGCTGGCGACCCAGTTCCAGATTGATGGCGCGCGCGATTTCGGGATCGGTTTCGGCGAGTGTGGCACCGAAGAAGCTGTTGGAGGTCATCACTGGCCCGACTGGTTTGGCCGCAGAACGGCGTGAAAAAGCTGCGAACCCCGGCCCGGCCGACCCACTAGATATAGACTCAGACCCGCCCGGAGGTCCCTGCCCTTAGCATGACCACCCAAAGGGGGAAAGGCGCTGGACTGCCGCAGGTGAAAGGAAAGATTGATGGACTTGGACTTGACCATAAACGGCTCTGGGCCCTCCAGCCGCCATTCAACCCACACCAACAAAAAGCCCGGCTCAACGCCGGGCTTGAAGGCTGGTGCCTGTTGTTATGCAATCAGTTGCCATTCATTGGCGGCAGGATGCCGCGCGGGCGGGTCGTGCCGGTCGGCATGGCCTGCTGCGTCTGGGCGGCGGGCTCAACCACCGGCTCGACCGCCGGTTGAAGGGTCGCCATTCCAGAGCCAAAGCCGTCGCGCTGATAGATATCGTCGCGGAACTGTATGAGGCCGTCATTCGCCCAAGCGGTGATGTAGACCCAATAGACCGGCACCGGCTGAACGGGACGCGCATCAATGCGCTGGCCAGAACGGATCGCCTCGTCGATCTGATCACGATCCCAGCCCGGCGCATCCTTCAAGATCCATGCGACATAATCGCGGATATTCTGCACGCGCACGCAGCCTGACGACACGAAGCGGAAGTCATCGCCAAAAATGCCCTTGGCCGGCGTGTCATGCATATAGACGCCGTGGGGATTGGGGATGTTGATACGCACCACACCAAGCGAATTCACATCCGCACCGGGATCCTGACGGAAGCGGTAATTCACAGCCTCCATCGAGTTCCAATTGATTGCAGAGGGCGCGACTTCATTGCCATGCCGGTCGATGACGCGGATCTTGTTGTCAGACAGATAGTTCGGATCCGCCTGCATCTTCGGAATGAGATCCCTGCGGATGATTGACACCGGCACGGTCCAGAAGGGGTTGAAATTCACTTCAACAACCTTGGCCTGCATGACAGGTGACTGACGATCAATCTTGCCCACCCCGGCCGCATGATGACTGAAGACCTGACCGGCCTCCACCGTCTCGACCGCTGCCGCGGGAATGTTCATCGTGATGTAGCGATTGCCCAGATTGCCGGAGAAGCTGCGCAAGCGGACCAGATTGACCTCAAGCTGCCGCAACCGCTCCTGCACAGGCACATTGAGCGCCTGGAAGGTCTGCTGGGCCACCACGCCAGTGGGGCCAATGCCATGGCGCGCCTGAAAGCGGCGCACACCAGCCTGCACATAAGAATCAAAGACAGGCGACAGACCCACGGCTTCTTCAAGATCGCCAGTCACCATCAGGCGGCGCCGCAGCGCCACAACCGCATTGCCCTTTGAGCCCAGCTTGAGGCTCTGCCCGCTCGGCACGCCCTGCCAGCCGCCGCGCGACACCAGATCTCGATAAATCGCAATCGCCTGCTCGGTCTGCGCAATCGTCTGCTGCGAGAGCAAAGGCGTTGTCAGGCGGCGCACCTGCATGGAGGCGTCCGCATCATATTTCTGTTCCCATTCAGCCTGGCCGGTAAAGCCATCAACGGGGGCTGCAAGCGCCTGGCTTGCACCCAGAAGACCCGCGAGGCTCGTCGTAGCAAGGCCCTGCGCAAAAAGACGCCGGGACAGGGAATAGCTCGTCATGATCTTTGACCGCTCCAGTTCAAGGCATTTCAGATTCGCCAAAAAGGCCGGGAGACACGGACCTTTACAGACACGGGCCTACCACACTGAATGTTAAGAAAGACGGAACAGTCAGGCTGTTTTGTGGCGCTCAGGCCGCAATTGCCATTTTTCACAGCTCAAACGAAGCGCGTGACAAAAACGACACAGTCACAGGTCCCGTTCGAGCGCCGCCAGCCAGTTGAGGACGAAATAGGCCACGATGAGGATGAAATTGAAGGTCAGCGCCAGAGCCCCATCAGCTCGAAAGCCCGGCATGAACAGGGAGATGATGATCGAGGCACTGGCCGAAAAGAGCCACAGAATGCCCCCCCAGGTCGCCGCCAGCCAGAGGCCCACTGCGGCCAGAAGATCCGCCACCGCAAAAAAGACGATCGCCAGAGCCAGGGAGGTCGGCAAGGCATCGAGAGGCACGTCGCCGGGCGCCAGAATCAGCTGCCACTGCCGCAAACCGTAAAACAACCAGAGAACGGACATGGCGCGCATGAAGACCACGAGCAGGAATGACCAGCGTGCGGAGTCGGCCCCGGTCTCCTGAGCGAGGTTGATGGAGTCTGGATTGCTTCGGCTACGGCCCTGACTGCGGCGCAGCATCAGGCAAGCTCCTCGAAACGCAACTCGTCCGGCAGGACGGCGAATAAAGCCTCTATATCAGCGGACTGAACATCTTCAAGCCGGGCCGGCGCCCATTGTGGCTGCTGCCCCTTGTCAATGATGACGCAGCGAATCCCTTCATAGAAATCCTCGCGCCGGCAGATATGTGTCACGAGGCGATATTCCAGTTGCAACGCCTCTTCGATCTCGACAGGTGCACGCGCCAGCTGGCGAAGAGCAACCGCAATGCTGGTCGGACATTTGCTGCGCAAGAGCGCTAGAGTCTCACGCGCAAAATCGCTGTCGCATGCTTGCAGCCGATCAAGCATGACAGCGAGATTGCCATTCCCAAAGGCGTCCCGGATGAGACCGCGATGCTGCGCGAGGTGTGGCGCGGGCGCTTGTTGGGCAAAACGTTTGATAATCGCATCCGTATCGCCCTGCGCTTCGAGGGCCGAGGCAAGCGCATCAAATTGCGCCTGTGGAACATGATGTGTCGCAAGGCCAAGCGCGATCATATCACCTGTCATGATGCGCGCGCCTGTTGCACCCAGATAGATCCCCATGGCATCGGGCAAAGGTGTCAGAAAGGTCGTTGCCCCAACATCCGGGAAAAAGCCAATGCCAACTTCGGGCATGGAAAAGGTCACGCGCTCGCTCACCACACGATGCGACCCATGGATCGCGACCCCTGCCCCACCGCCCATCACAAAGCCATCCAGCAACGCAATGTAGGGCTTCGGATAGCGCGCAATCCTTCGATTGACCTCATATTCGTGTGCATAAAAAGCACGCTGCTCCGCGAAGCGCCTCGCTCGTCCCAAATCATGAACAAGGCGAATGTCACCCCCCGCGCAAAAAGCGCGCTCCCCGGCACCGCGAATGACGACCCGCTCAATGGACGGATCCGCAGCCCAGGCGACAAGCGCATGTTCCAGCTCCGCAATCATGCCCGGCGTCAAAGCATTCAATGCATGCGGACGGTTGAGAAGCACAAAACCAGCCGCGCCACGTTTTGTGCAAAGGATCTCTTGCTGTGTCATGCGCCCATTAAGCGCCCTGAAGGAAGGCCGTCAATGCGGGGCCTGATCGCTCGCCCGCGCGGCAAAAGCAGCAAAGCGCATGGGGGGCATGTTTCTTTCAAGGCGGTGGCGGAATGAAAGAGCCGGGCGCTTGGCCCGGCTCCTTTTGTCTTAGCTCTTCAGCGGCACTTTCGGCACAGTGCGTCCACCGCCCTTGCCCTTGGGATCATCATCCTCAGGACGATCATCATCAGAGGCCTTGGGCGAGCGCTTCGCCTTGGCGCGCACTTCGGGCTCAGCCCGCACGCGCTTCTTGGTCGATTCCACCACTTCCTTGTCCGGGCGCGGCAAAACAGGCCCTTCAGGGAAAACAAAGCCGATGGTCTTCTGGCCCTCGTCATCGCGCACGATCACGCGCACCGTGCCGCCATTTTTCAGGCGGCCAAAGAGCAGCTCATCAGCCAGCGGTGTCTTGATGACTTGCTGAATAATGCGCGCCATCGGACGTGCGCCCATGGCCTGATCATAGCCATGTTCGATGAGCCACTTGCGCGCCTCTTCAGACAGTTCAATCGTGACAGCGCGATCGGCCAGCTGCGCTTCGAGCTGGATGATGAACTTGTCCACCACCTTGGAAATCACTTCCGTCGGCAGATGACCAAAGCTCACCACCGCATCGAGACGGTTGCGGAATTCGGGCGAGAACAGCCGATTGATGGCATCCGCATCATCGCCTTCACGCTTGCTGCGCGTGAATCCGAAAGCCGCCTTCGCCAGATCAGAAGCACCCGCATTGGTGGTCATGATCAAGATCACATTGCGGAAATCCACCTGCTTGCCGTTGTGATCAGTCAGCTTGCCGTGATCCATCACCTGCAACAGAATGTTGTAGAGATCCTGATGCG
>CAZLBA010000043.1:0-21976 GCA_964557555.1 uncultured Beijerinckia sp. | reverse complement strand
TTGACTTGCTCAATGGCTCCAATAAGCTTGGGGCTGACAAACGGTACAAGTTTGTTTCCGAGGGAGGATTCATATGAAAAAAGCGCTGCTTGGCGCTGTCGCGCTCATGGCGACCTTTGCGCTGAACCCATCACATGCTGCAGACATGCGGATGTTGTCGAGCTGGGACCAGAACTATCCGCAGCGGCAGATGCTCGTCGAGCCCTTCATCAAGGATGTTGAAGCAGGCACGAAAGGCGGCATCAAGATCCGTGTGAGCGGCCCCGAAACCGTCCCGTCATTTGAACAGCTGGAGCCGGTCGGCTCTGGCGTGTTCCAGCTGTTGTTCACTCACGGCGCCTATCACTTCGGCACCACGCCCATTGCGACAGCTGTTGAAGCACTGAGCGGCACACTCGAAGAATGGCGCAAGGCTGGCATCAAGGATCATCTTGATCAGCATTATTCGCGCTTCGGCGTGAAGTTGTTGATGCTCGCCCCCTCAGCGCCGGGGCAGGGATATCACATGGTCCTGCGTTCGCCTGTCAAACCCTCTGGCGATCTGCAGGGCTACAAGATCCGTGCGACACCGACCTATGATGGCGTGCTGAAACTTCTCAATGCATCGCCCGTCATTCTTCCTCCGGCGGAAGTCTATACGTCGCTCGACAAGGGCCTCGTGGATGGCGCTGCGTGGCCGACCTTCGGTGTCTTCAATAACAAGTGGCACGAAGTGTCGAAATTTGTCCTTCGTCCCGCCTTCGGTACAACGACGCAGCTCATCTTCATGAACCGCGCTGCATGGAACAAGCTGTCCGATGCCGAGAAGAAAGTCATGATGGCGGCTGCCGAAAAGGCAGAAGAGACCTATTACAATGGCTATACCAAGCTCGTTGAAGAAGAGCTGGCCAAGCTGACAAAGGCAGGCATGACCGTTGTGGAAATGGGGCCTGAGCAAAAGGCAAAACTGACGGATGCCTGGGCGGCCGGTCAGTGGGAAAATGCCTCCAAGAAAATGGCAGCTGAAACGGATGCCCTGCGCAAGTTTGCGGTCTCCAAAGGTCTGGCAAAATAAGTCATGCACCTGCGCTGGTACGCCAGCGCAGGTTTTCATCTGGGGGAGAACGCGCGTGTCCGTGCTGAAATATGCGCATGATCAGCTCACGCGGCTGTCATTGATGCTTGCTATGCTGTGTCTGGCCTTCATTGCGGCAGCCTATTGTTATGAAGTCGTGATGCGTTATGTTTTCGATGCGCCGACGACATGGGCCAATCCCTTCACATCCTATGCGCTTTGCCTGATGATCTTTCTGGCCCTGCCTGAAATGACGCGCGAAGGCTCGCATCTGGCCATCAATATCCTGCTTGACCACATGTCGCCTCATACGACCGCGATATTGATGAAAATCGTCAATCTTGTTGGGTTCATCGCGACGATCATTGCAGCCTGGATCACCGGCACAGAAACGATGAAGCAGTTTATCGGCAATATCTTCACGATGGCTCATCATCCCATTCCCAAATGGATCATCTCGGCGGCCATTCCCTATGGCTTCGCCAGTGCAGCAATTTATTTTTTGCGCCATCTCTTCGGTGAGCGGGCTGCAACGCATGGCGAGGTCATTTCGGCATGAGCTGGGACATTGCACTTGCAGGCGGCGTCGGCCTTCTTATCTTTCTCCTGATCCTGGGCGTCCCGATCTTCGTTTCCTTTTTGGCGCTGAATATCACCGGCGTTCTGGTGCTGTTTGGGCCACCGGGCTTCGGCCTTCTGGCAAACAGCATCTATTCCTCCGGAACCTATGGTGCGCTGACTGCAGTGCCGCTCTTTATTGTGATGGGTGAGTTGCTGTTTCGCTCAGGCGCGATGGAAGTGTTGTTCGACTCGCTTGATCAACTGATCGGGCGCATCCGTGGTCGCCAATTCGTCTTGTGCATCCTGCTCTCGGCCATTCTGGGCGCATTGTCAGGTGCAGCCATGGCAGTCGCCGGCTTGCTGGGGCGTTCGCTCTATCCCACCATGTTGCAACGTGGATATGATCGCAAGTTATCGGCCGGAACGATCCTCGCAGGTGCGAGCCTTGATCCCATCATCCCGCCAAGCGTCCTCGCCATTCTGATTGCAACCATTGCGCAGATCTCGACGGGAAAGTTGCTTGTGGCCGGCATCGTGCCGGGCATTTTCTTGACGGCCTTGTTTCTTGGCTATGTTTTCATCCGGCTATGGCTCAATCCCAAGCTGTCTCCAGATGTCAGTGCAGAGCTGACACAAAATAGAACCTCCCTGACCGTGGCGATGGCGTTGTTGCGTATGGTTCCAAGCCTCTTCATCTTCTTTCTGGTGATGGGGCTTGTGATGTTTGGCATTGCAACGCCAACCGAAGCAGCTGCAACCGGTGTGTTCGGTGCACTTGTCCTAGCTGCCTCCTATCGCAAACTCTCCTTTGCAATGGTGAAGGAGGCACTGACATCAGGGGTGCGTGTGTCTGCACTTCTGCTGATCGTTATGTGCAGTGCAGTGATGTTCTCTCAGCTCCTGACCTTCACCGGCGCGCCGCAGGCTCTTGGAGAGCTTGTGACGAAGATGCAGCTCTCATCGTGGTTGATGCTCGCCTGTATGCTCCTGTTGCCCTTCCTGCTCTTCATGTTCCTGGATCAGGTGGCGATCATGCTGGTGCTGATCCCCATCTACAAGCCGCTGCTCGCGCTCTATCGGTTCGATGAGATCTGGTTCTACACATTGTTCCTGATCGTGGCGACGGTTGGGGGCATTTCGCCGCCCTTTGGCTACACCCTCTTTGCCTTCAAAAGCGCTGCTCCGCAGGCGTCCATCGCGGAAATCTTTAGCGCAGCCTGGCCCTTTGTGTGGCTCATCATGCTGGGTCTTCTGATGATGATCCTTTTTCCGCCCATCATCACGGCCTTGCCCGCATTGCTGGACGGAAAATAGGCAGGCAGCCTATCAATCATGGGTGATAAGCCGCGCCCGATGCCTGTCGGGCGCGGTCAATGCTTGAGCGCTTCAGGACAATCTGGCAAAACCCGATCAACGTCCCTCGCGGACAGGATCAGGGAAACGTCCATGAAACAGCTTCTCAAATCTCTCAGCACCGCAGTGGCAGCCCTTGGGCTGCTGGCTTTCCCCGCGCTCGCACAGGGTCAGCCGCCACTCAATCTCATCGTGGGCTTTGCCCCTGGCGGCTCAGCAGATTCGATCGCGCGCCTCGTCGGAGGACGGCTGACGGAAAAAACCGGCCGCAATGTCGTCGTTGAAAACCGGCCTGGTGCGGGTGCCAATATCGCGGCCAAGGCGGTTGTTGGCGCTGCACCAGATGGCAACACTTTGCTTGTCACCACAGCGGCCTTGCCGATCAATGAGACGCTCTATCGCAACAAGGGCTTTTCTGCACAGTCCCTCGCACCCATCGCGGTCGTGGCCACCACGCCAGAAGTTTTTGCGATTGGCAAAAATGATCCGGCCAAGACCATCGCAGAATTCGTTGCGGCAGCGAAGGACAAGGAAGTCATTTTCGGTACGGCAGGAGTTGGAACAGGCTCGCATATTGCCGGTGAATATTTCTTCAAGTTCATCGTCAAGGCGAACCCGAAGCATATTCCTTTCCGTGGCGGCCCTGATGCCACCAATGCGCTTTTGGGCGGTCACATTCCGATGGTGATCTCCTCCCTGTCGGGCTTCCCCTCTCAGGTGGCCAGCGGGGCCATCAAGGGGCTTGCCATCGCCTCTGACAAGCGCAACCCGGTGGTGAAAGACGTGCCGACCTTCGCGGAGGTTGGCTATCCCGGCTTCACTTCGCTGTCATGGGTTGGCTTCTTTGCCCCTCCCGGTACGCCTGACGCGGCTGTGGCTGCGCTGAACAAGCAGATTGACGAGATCATCCGCGAACCCCTCATTCAGGAAAGATTGCGTGCGGTTGGCTTTGATCCGCGCAATGGCGATGTGGCTGCCACGAAAGCATTCATGGCGACCGAATTTGAACAGTGGAAGAAGATGGTCGAGGCCCTCGATCTTCGTGCGGACTGAGATGATGACGATGCGGCAGGAAGTGCCTCTGACACTCGACGATTTTCTGGATCCCTCGCAGGTCGCCCTGATCATGTGGGACTTCCAGAAAGGGCTCGCGGGCAAGGCGTTGCACGCGCCTGAAGTCATCGCGGCTGCGCAGCACTTGCTCGCAGCCGCGGAGCGCGCGCAAGTCCCTGTGTTCTGGAGTCGGCATATCCTGCCGCCGCGTCATCTCATGAGCGGCCCCTTCAAGCTCTTCATGATGAAAAAGCAGAAGGTCACGCATCCTGACCAACTCACCCCCGCGATGGAAGCGGGGATGGAGGATACGCAATTTGTGGATGGTCTGGCCCCTGCGCCACATCATCAGGTGATTGAAAAAAGCCAGCCCTCTTTTTTCGTGGACACGCCTTTGGCGCTGCGCCTGAGGGAGCTGGGGGTGCGCACCATCGTCCTCGCAGGTGTTGCGACGGATATTGGCGTGGAGTTTACTGCCCGCCACGCCGCAGCGCTGGGCTTCTATTCTGTGATCGCGGAAGATGCGACCGGCTCCTATACCGAAGAAGCTCAGTCCCGCAGTATTGCTTTCCTGAGATCTTGGACAAGCCCGGTCTTGAGCGTTTCAGACATCGCCGCGCATTGGGATCTTCTTGCCGGCTGAATGTCTCATGCGACAGAGGCATCAGTCTTGAGCAGGCCAAGACTATCTTCAATCAGGGCAATCGTTTTGTGATCAATCACGCCGTCCTTCAAGCGGAGCAGGGCGTAGTCCATCAGGGCCAAGGCGTCGGCATGACTGGTCGGGATGCAGCGCGCAAGTTCGCTTTCTGCCTCGGAGAGTTTGGCGAATATTTCGTCCTCAAGCACGTCAAGAGCGGCTGGAAGATCGGATAAAAAAACTATCCCTATTTACTTGAGTTCATGCCGGAAAGCCTCGATTTCGGCTAAATGGGGTTCTTCGCCCCGGTCATACATTTTGGCCAAATCTTCACAATGGCGAGCAACCTTACGAACAGCTGACAAATGCTGAAAACAACTAACCGCAGTGGATGGCACACCAAACCTCAACTTCGAGGAGCGAATGTCGAAATAGTAGCTACAGTTTTTGGATACAACAAGATTTATTCCCTTAGGGACCTAAATGTTATCCAGATCACCCAAGATCCACGACATAGCTTTGTTTTTGGCTTGAACGGGGCTATAAGGAGTAAACAGGAATAGACGTCGGCCCATGCAGACTAATGGCGAATATAGTGATGCCTTGAAGGCTATCGGGGAGCGCATTCGCAAATTGCGAGTCGAGCGCCGCTTGTCCAATGTTCAGCTTGCGGACATGCTGGGCTTAAGTGTTCCGGCGGTCAAAAAAATCCAGCATGGCTCTGCCTGCATTCAGTTCCACAAATTGAGCGAAATCTGCAGGGCGCTGGAAAGTGACCCCAATCACGTGTTGGGCTTTGAGCAAGCGTCGCGCGATCGTCTCGCAGCTGTCCTTGAAACTATGCTTGAAACGGTTGGCGTTGCTAAGCCTGCCATCGAAGAGATGGTCGCCGTCGCTGTCGAGGCTGCATTCACCCACTCGGTCACAGCCACCAATGTGGATCCGCTGCAGGCGGCCCGCGTGCAGGTTTATCTCGCCGCGCGCCGCGCCCTGGGCACAAGTCCTCGCTGACGCGCAAAGCCTATCGACCGTCCCTCCAATCGCCGCTATCAAGGATCATCAGATCCTGCGGGAGGACGCATATGCTTGAACGGGTTAACTCGCCCATCTCCACAGCCGAACTGGAGCGCCGCTGGGCCGCCATCCGCAAGGCCATGGGTGAGCACAAGATCGACGTATTGCTCGCGCAGGGCAGCAATGACTTCATGAATGGCTATGTGAAATATCTCACCGATTTTCCGGCCACCAATGGCTATCCCTTCACGGTTGTCTTCCCGCGTGAAGGTCTGATGTCAACCATCGGGCAGGGGCCTTTCGGCCTTGATGCCAAGCTCAACAATGACCCGATCCGCCGCGGCGTTGGCCGTCAGTTTGGCTCACCGAGCTACACCGCGGTCCACTACACCTCGACCTATGATGCCGAGCTTGCCTTGAAGGCACTGGAGCCTTTCAACGGCGCGACCATTGGCCTTCTGGGCACGGCGCAGCTCTCTTATGCGATGGTCGATTATCTTAAGACGCATCTGACCAAATCGACCTTTGTGGACGCCTCCAACATGGTCGATGAGATCAAGGCCGTTAAGAGCCCTGAAGAGATCGCGCTGATCCGTAAAATGGCAGCCCAGCAGGATGCGGCGGCGGAAGCCGTTGCCAAGGCGTTGCGTCCGGGGATGCGTGATGCTGATGTGGTGGAGATCGCGCGTGCAGCCTCAACACCGCTCGGCAGCGAGCAGGGCTGGTATATGGCAGCCTCTGGTCCAGTGGGCACAGCTGCGGTTATGCAGCCACCGCATCTGCAAAATCGTGTCATTCAGCCGGGCGACCAGTTCTGTATCCTCATTGAAAACAGCGGCCCCGGCGGCATGTATGGTGAGATCGGCCGTACCTTCGTGCTGGGCAAGGCCTCGCAGGAGATGCAGGACGAATTCGCCTTCGTGCTGGAAGCGCAGCGCTTCACGCTCGATATGCTCAAGCCGGGCGCGGACCCGCGTGACATTTTCGAGCGCTACAATGAATTCATGCGCAAGAATGGTCGCCCGCAAGAGAACCGCCTCTATGCCCATGGTCAGGGCTATGACATGGTCGAGCGGCCGCTGATCCGCCAGGACGAGACGATGAAGATCGGCAAGAACATGCTCTTTGCTGTTCACCCGACCTATGTGACCGAGCGCACCTATAGCTGGGTCTGTGACAACTGGCTCATCAATGACAAGGGCGAGGTCGAGGGGCTGCACAAATATCCGCAGCGCATCACCGAACTGTAAGAGGGCCATCCCTCTCACGGCGGCTTCAACTTCACCGGCGGGCGCTTCCAGCAGCCCGCCGGATCGCTTATAAGCAGCCTTATCCAGACAAGAGGATCCATCATGCCCCAGTATCGCTCCAGAACCACCACCCACGGCCGCAATATGGCGGGCGCGCGCGGGCTCTGGCGCGCCACCGGCATGAAGGATGAGGATTTCGGCAAGCCGATTATCGCCGTCGCCAATTCCTTCACGCAATTCGTGCCCGGCCATGTCCACCTGAAGGATCTCGGCCAACTCGTTGCGCGCGAAATCGAGAAGGCGGGTGGCGTTGCAAAAGAGTTCAACACGATTGCCGTCGATGACGGCATCGCGATGGGCCATGATGGTATGCTTTATTCGCTGCCCTCGCGCGAAGTCATCGCGGATGCGGTCGAATATATGTGCAATGCGCATTGCGCCGATGCGCTGGTCTGCATCTCGAATTGCGACAAAATCACGCCCGGCATGTTGATGGCGGCCATGCGCCTTAACATCCCTGTTGTGTTCGTTTCCGGTGGCCCAATGGAAGCGGGCAAATACATCCACAATGGCACGCAGCGCAAAGTCGATCTGATCGACGCCATGGTGGCGGCTGCCGATGACAATGTGAGCGATGAAGAAGTGCAGGTGATCGAGCGCTCCGCATGTCCGACCTGCGGCTCCTGCTCCGGCATGTTCACGGCCAATTCCATGAACTGCCTGACGGAAGCCCTTGGCCTTGCGCTACCCGGCAATGGCACGGTGCTTGCGACCCATGCAGATCGCAAGCGGCTTTTTGTCGAGGCTGGCCATCTGATCGTTGATCTCGCCCGCCGCTATTACGAGCAGAATGACGAGAGCGTTCTGCCGCGCAATATCGCGACCTTCGACGCGTTCGAAAATGCCATTGCGCTCGACATCTCCATGGGGGGCTCGACCAATACGGTGCTGCATCTGTTGGCAGCGGCCTATGAAGGTGGCGTGAACTTCACCATGGCTGATATTGACCGCATGTCCCGCAAGGTGCCGGTGCTCTGCAAGGTCGCCCCTGCGGTGGCTGATGTGCATATTGAAGATGTGCATCGCGCAGGTGGCATCATGGGCATTCTGGGTGAGCTTGATCGCGCCGGCCTGTTGCATCGCGATTTGCCGACCGTTCACGCACCCACCATGGGCGCTGCGCTTGATCGTTGGGATGTGATGCGCACATCAAGCGATCAGGTGCGTAACTTCTATCGCGCTGCGCCCGGTGGTGTGCCCACGCAAACGGCCTTCAGTCAGGATCGTCGTTTTGATGAGCTTGATCTCGATCGCAAGGGCGGTGTCATTCGCAATAGCGAAAATGCCTTCTTGCGGGACGGTGGCCTTGCGGTTCTCACCGGCAATATCGCGCTTGATGGCTGTATCGTGAAAACGGCGGGCGTGGATGAAAGCATCCATATCTTCTCCGGCCCGGCACGCGTCTTTGAAAGTCAGGATGCGGCCGTGGATGCGATCTTGCGCAGCAAGATCAAGGCAGGTGATGTCGTCGTCATCCGCTATGAAGGCCCCAAGGGCGGCCCCGGTATGCAGGAGATGCTCTATCCGACGAGCTATCTGAAATCGAAGGGTCTGGGCAAAGCCTGTGCGCTCATCACCGATGGCCGCTTCTCTGGCGGCACCTCCGGCTTGTCGATCGGCCATGCTTCGCCTGAAGCAGCCGAAGGCGGCGCGATTGCGCTCGTCGAAGAAGGCGACATCATCGAGATCAACATCCCGCAGCGCTCGATTCGCATTGCTGTGGCGGATGACGTGCTCGCAGCCCGTCGTGCCGCCATGGAAGCCAAGGGCGCAGATGCATGGAAGCCCGCAACGCCGCGGGCACGCAAGGTTTCGACCGCGCTGCGTGCCTATGCCCATTTCGCCACCAGCGCGGCCATGGGTGCCGTGCGCGTGGTGAAATAAGGCTCACTGGGTCCAATATAGAACGAAGGCCAAGAGGAGGGGCGTCCCAAACGCCCCCCACATGGCCAGTCGCCGAAACATGGCGTAAGTGCGCTCATGTTCCAGCATATCGTCGTCACTGTGATCGTAATGTGCCATGGCGCACCAACGCCTGCGACAAAGCGGCCGTTCCCTCTGCCAATCCGCTGATCTGGCTCACACGTATTTTCCTGCAATACAGGAATTGAATGCGCTATAAGTGAGTCATGAGATTGCCCCGCAGCAAGCGGGGCCGCTGACAGGGTTGGAAGGAGTGGAGATGGAACGGCTGAAGATCATCATTGCAGGCGCGGGTCTGGGTGGACTGTCTGCTGCCATCAGCCTCTTGCAGGCTGGGCATGATGTTGAGATCTATGAGCAGGCAGCCCAGCTCGGAGAAGTGGGTGCCGGCATCCAGCTCAGCGCCAATTGTATGCATGTGCTGCGCTCTTTTGGTCTGGGCCCTGAGCTTGATCGCGTGGGTGTGCGTCCCGGCGCTTATGTTTTCCGCCTGCATGATACGGGCGAAGTGATTCAGCGCTTTGAACTGGCGGCCGACCATCTTGAAAAGCATGGTGCGCCCTATACCCAGCTACATCGCGCCGACCTGCATGAAATTCTCGCCAATAAGGCGCTTTCGCTGAAACCCGACAACCTCATTCATCTCAATCATCGCGTGACGAAATTTGTTGAGAATGAGGATGGCGTCGAATTGCATTTCGCCAATGGCAATGTCGCGCGCGGCGACCTGCTAATTGGTGCGGATGGTTTGAAATCGGTTGTGCGGGCGCAGATGTTTGGTGCAGCACCTGCCAAATATACGGGCGATGGGGCATGGCGCATCACGGTGCCGGTTGAGCGTCTGCCGAAGGATTTCCTCGAACAGGTGATGTCGGTCTTTATGGGACCCGGTGGTCACGCGGTGATCTATTATCTGCGCGCTGGCAAGCTCGTGAATTTCGTCGGCCTTATCGAGACGGATGAAGTCTTCGAAGAAAGCTGGACCATGAAATTCCCGTGGGAGCGGCTGAAGCAGGACTTCGTTGGTTGGCACCCGGCAGTGCAAACCATTATTGATGCTTGCGACAAGGATGAGGTCTATCGCTGGTCGCTGCATGGCCGCGACCCCATCGACAACTGGAGCACCAAGCGGGTGACACTCTTGGGTGACTCAGCTCATCCAACCCTGCCTTATCTCGCGCAGGGTGCGGCCATGTCGGTTGAAGATGGTGCCGTGCTCGCACGTGCGCTGGCGATGCGTGACAACATCCCTGATGCGTTGCAGCTCTACCAACGCAATCGCATTGAACGCACGGGCAAGATCGTGCGCCAGTCAACCGCCAATCGCGAATTGTTCCACCTTCCCTCGGTGGAAGCCATGCGTGCGGCCTTCGCCAAGCGCAATGAAGGCGAAGACCGCAATAAGTGGCTTTACTCCTATAATCCGCTGACTGTGGACCTGATTTGATGGACAGGTCTGTGCCCTCACATCGAGGGCGCAGACCTTCATCGCCAGAAAAGCGCGATGAGGATGATGATGGGCAGCGGCACGCCAATCATCCACAGTAAACAGCCACGTCCAAGACCCATGAATGTCTCCTGTGCGAGATGTTGTTGGGTCAACACGGGCGCTTCGCACACGGTTCCGCTCCCCAAGCATCCACAGACCTAGCCTTGCGCTGGTATTTTGAGGCTTTATCCTGAGCGTGAGTTCAAGGAGAGCTTCATGACGATTCAGCTTTACACATGGGATACGCCCAATGGTCGCAAGATCACAGTGGCTCTGGAGGAGATGGGGCTGCCCTATACGGTGCATCCGGTCGATATCTCAAAAGGCGAACAGTTCGACCCGGCCTTTCTCGCGATCAGCCCCAATAACCGGATCCCCGCCATTGTCGATCCGGACGGTCCCGGTGGGCAGAAGGTCAGCGTTTTTGAATCAGGTGCGATCCTGCTCTATCTTGCCGAAAAGACTGGCAAGTTTCTGGCAAGCTCTGGCCCCGCCCGCATTGCGGCCTGGGAATGGCTGATGTGGCAGATGGGCGGCTTTGGTCCGATGCTCGGCCAAAACCATCATTTCCGGGATGTGAAAGACGAGAATGATCGTCGCTACGGGCTTGAGCGCTATGCCAAGGAGACGCTGCGTCTTTATGGTGTCGCTGAAAAGCATCTCGCCAAGAACCGCTATTTTGCTGGCTCAGATGTCTCCATCGCGGATTTTGCAATTCTCGGTTGGGCCTGGCGTCACCCGCGCCATCAGGTCGATCTTGCGACCTATCCCAATGTGAAGCGCTGGTATGATGAGATGATGGCGCGCCCCGCAACCGCGCGCGGCTTTGCGATTGATGTGAAGACGAAGCGCTGAACCAAAGGCCGCCTCACTCAGGCGGCCTTCTTCTTTTCGGTGAGTACGAGATAGATCGAGGCTGCAACAATCAGGGCCATGCCCGCGAGGCTCCAAAGGCCAGGCACTTCGCCAAACAGGAGAAAGCCCAGCACAGCCGCATAGACGATGCGTGAATAATCGAGCGGGGCTAGCGCACTTGCATCTCCCATGGTGAGCCCTTGCGTGATCATGCCCTGTCCCGCAATGCCAAGAAAACCGATCAGGATCAGCAAAACCCATTCGATGCCCTGTGGCCAAACCCAGATAAAGAGCGATGGAATGAGCGCAAAGACCGCATTCCAAAAGGCGTAATAGAACATGATGACGCGCGTTTGCTCGGTCTTGGCCAGCCGCTTGATGGCAACAATGACAAGACCGCCAAACAGGGCACCTGCTGCACCAATGACCGCATTGGCGTCAAATCCCGATGTGAAGGGCCTTGCATAAAGCAAAATCCCGATGAAGCCGACGACGGAGACGAGGGTGCGATTGAGCGGCACGCGCTCGCCCAGAAAAAAGATCGCGAGCGGAATCATGAAAAGCGGTCGTGAAAATTGCAGCGCCATGGAGTCGGCCAGCAGCATATGAGTGATGGTCCAGAAGAAGCAGAAGTTCCCAAGCGCACCCAGTCCTCCTCGCATCAGATGGAGGAACGGCTTTTTGGTTTGCAAAGGCTCCATCGGGTTTTTGAGAAAGAGCGGCAGCACAAGTAAAAAACCGATGCCGGAGCGGAAAAAGAGAAGCTCGAAACTGGGAATGTGATTGCCGAGCTGTTTTACCAGAGCCGCCATGGCGACCAGCAGAAGCGAACCCGTGGAAACGAAGAACACAGCGAGCGTGCTGCGTGAAAAACGCCCGCTCAGCCGCTCAATGAGCCGCTGCGTCAGCCCTCCCTCTGTCTGAGGCTTTGCCTGCCCTTCTGTCATTGCGCCACGATAAGGGCAGGGGACAGGGAGTGCAAATGGCATCCCTTGACGCCTTCAAACAGCTTGTGAAATCTTGGATTGAAAGAGGACGCGCTGCCATGAGTGCCACCAAACCCGCCCCCGTGAAACTCGCCTTCAGCCATTTGGGCATTCATTGTCACGACCTGCCCCGCATGGTGGATTTTTATACGCGGGTGCTTGGCTTCACCGAGACGGATCGTGGCGTGGCGCGTGGCTTCGACATTGTGTTCACCAGCTGGGACCCATGCGAGCATCATCAGCTCGCACTCGTCGCAGGCCGACCACAAGATGCGGGCTTTAATCACATCAATCAGATTTCTTTCCGCGTGCCCAAGCTGGAAGATGTGCAGGCTGTCTGGCATCGCGTGAAAGACGAGCCGGGCGTCGAAGATCTGGGTGGCACCAATCACGGCAATGCATTTGCGCTTTATTTCCGCGACCCCGAAGGCAATCGCATCGAGGTGTTTTGCGATACGCCATGGTATATTTCGCAGCCCTGTGTTGAGCGGCTTGATCTGGCGCGCGATGCCAAAGAACTGATGGCAGAGGCGGAGGCCTTTTGTCGAGCCTCCGAAGGCTTTAAGCCTGTCGAGGAGTTTCAGGCGGAGATTGCGGAAAAGATCAATGCACATGTGAAATCTTTGGGCGCTTGACCGCGCGGCCCTGCCTCTCTAGCCTGACACAAAACAGGGGAGGAATAGCCTAACAGGGCCAGCGAAACAGCGCTGGGACCTGAGACCTCCCGCATATCGGGAGGAGCGAATGGCCGACAAGACTTACGAAAACATCAAGATCGAGCGCGAAGGTCATGTGACCTTTCTTGTCCTCAATCGCCCCGAAAAACGCAACGCGATGAGCCCCGGCCTCCATTATGACGTGGAGGATGCCTTGATGTGGCTTGATAGCGATGAGCAAACGCGTGTGCTTGTTTTGGCTGGCGCGGGCGATGCGTGGTGTGCGGGTCAGGATCTCAAGCTCTATTTCCGAGAGACAGCGAATAATCCAGCTGAGCGCAAGAAATCAAACGCGGCGAGCCATCACTGGCGTTGGGAGATCTTGTCGAAATTCACCAAGCCCACGATTGCGATGGTGCATGGCTATTGCTTCGGCGGTGCCTTCACGCAGCTTTGCGCCTGCGATTTTGCCATTGCTGCGGAAGATGCAACTTTTGGTCTGTCTGAAGTGAATTGGGGCATCATTCCCGGAGGCATTGTCAGCTGGAATCTGGTTGAGATGATGTTGCCGCGTCATGCCATGTATTATGCTGCCACGGGCGAACCCTTTGATGGAAAGCGTGCGGTCGAATTGGGTCTTGTCAATTTTGCTGTGCCGCATGATCAGCTGCGCGACAAGACGCTGGAACTGGCCGCCAAGCTCGAAAAGCTGAACCCATCTGTTTTGCGTTTCACCAAAGAAGCCGTCAGGTCGGTGCGTGGCATGACAGCTGATCAGGCGCGCGATTATCTGGGCTCCAAACAGGATTCGCTGCAAAAAGCCGATAAGGAAATTGCTGATCGCGTTGGCATGAAGAAGTTTCTCGACGAGAAAAGCTATCGCCCTGGCCTCGGCCCCTATCAGCGCCCGCAGGACTGAGTGCCGATGAGCCGCACCAAAAACATTGGCGCACTCTTCGCGCCGCGCAATGTTGTTCTCGTGGGTGCGTCGGATCGCAACTGGGCTCCGCGCATCTGGGACAATCTTGCGCGGTTTGGCTTTGAGGGGCAGGTCTATCCTGTCAATCCGAACCGGAAAGAAATTTGGGGTACGGCTTGTTATGCCTCTATTGCGGAGCTGCCGGAGCCGCCTGATCATCTCGCTTTATTCGTGCCGAAGGAACAGACGCTCGCAACGCTCGAAGATGCAGGCAAACTTGGTGCGCGAAGTGCCACCATTTTCGCAGCAGGCTTTGGTGAGGGGGGAGATCTGGACGGGCTAGCGCGAGCTGATCGCTTACGCTGCGTGCTGGAGCAATATTCAATCGCGGCAACCGGCCCCAATTGCATGGGCCTTGCGGTCGGTCGTTCACGCTTTTGCACATTTCCTGATGAGCAATTGCAGCCCTTGTCCTGCGGGCCAGTCGCAGCGCTCACACAAAGCGGCATGTTAGGGCAAACTTTCGCGCGCGGTCTCACTGATGCAGGCTTGCAGCTTGCTTACCTCATCTCCTGCGGCAATCAGACGGGGCTGACTTTCGCAGATTACATTGACCATCTTGCGGATGATCCTGATCTCAAGGTCATCACCTGCTATATCGAGTCTGTAAAAGATGGCCCTGCCTTTTTGGCTGCCGCGATGAAAGCGCGCGCCAATGGCAAGACGCTTGTGGTGGTCAAAGCGGGTGGCTCTGAAGAAGCGCGCAAGGCTGCGCTGGCTCATACGGGCTCACTGGCCGGTTCCACGGAAGTCTTTGATGCCTTCGCGCAGGATGCTGGCATTGTGCGTGTTGATACGCTGGAAGACATGGTGGAAGCGGCTGCTTTTCTCGCCCGGATGCCGCGCCCCAAGGGCAGGCGTATCGCCATCATGACCAATAGCGGTGCACTGAAGTCGCTCGCAACGGATGCTTGCGCAACTTATCAGGTGCCGCTTGCGCAGCTTGAGACCGTGACCGGGGGGCGTATGCGCGAAGTCTTGAAAGATGCAGACCCCGCCAATCCATTCGATAGCAAGCGCACACTGACCACAGATGAATATATGGCCTGCGTGCGGGCCTTGCATGATGATCCGAATGTCGATCTTTTGTTAATGGCGGAGGAAATTCCACGTGCGGCTGGCGTTGAACGCAAGATCCGCAACCTCGCTGCGCTTGACGCTTTCGCAGGTGAGGCCAGCAAGCCCATTGTTGCTTTCGCACCCGTCACCTTGCGGGAGAGTGATTATATGGGGCAGATCCGCCAGACCCTTACGCATCTGCCCTGGATGCGCGATGTCGGCAAAACCCTACGCACAGTCTCACGTCTGCTGCCTCCAGCTATCACGCCCGCAATGCGTAAGCGTGTTGCTGATCCAAAGCGCACTGCTTTGGTGGCATACTGGAAAGAACGCGCCCGCGCGCTCGCTGCGCCCGCAGCTCTAAGCGAAACAGAGTCCAAACAACTGCTCGCAGCCTATGGCTTGCAACTGCCACAGGAGGAGGTTGTTCAGGATCCGCAAAGCGCCGTGGAGGCTGCGCAGCAGATTGGCTTCCCCGTCGTGCTTAAGGCGGTCTCTGCCGATGTGCCTCACAAGAGCGATGCAGGACTAGTGCTGCTGTCGCTTGGCGACGCAGACGCTGTTCGCAAAGGTGCTGACCTCTTGCAGCAACGCTGTCGTCATCTTCACGCGCGGCTCGAAGGCATTCTTGTCGCTGAACAAGTGCAAGATGGTGTCGAGTTGGTGCTTGGCCTGCATCACGACCCGGAAATGGGTCACGCTGTGATGGTCGGCATGGGTGGCGTTTGGCTCGAATTGTTCAAGGATGTTGCCTTTGCTCCGCCTGCGCTTGATCTGCCACGCGCCTGTGAAACCATAAGGCAAACTCGCGCGCATCAATTGCTGCGAGGCTATCGCGGCTCACCGCTGCGTGATGTCGATGCGCTTGCGCAGGCCATGGTTGCACTCGGTGATCTCAGCTTCGAGCTTGGTGATGTGATCGAAGCAATTGATGTCAATCCGCTACTGGTGCGCGCGCAAGGGCGCGGCGCTATAGCCCTAGATGCATTGGTGATCCTACGTCCGCCCCAAAATTGACAGGAGGTCTCATGCGCCGTCGCACATTTCTGAAAGGTGTTGCAGCTTCAGCCCTTCTGCATGAAACCGCTTTAGCCGACGAGATCGCCGCTTTCTATCGTGGTAAGACGGTGAATTGCTATATCGGATATGCCTCCGGCGGCGGCTATGATCTTTATGCGCGGACGATCGCCCGCTATATGCAGAAACATCTTCCCGGCAATCCTGTCATCGTGCCCATCAATATGCCGGGTGCCTCCAGCATGATCCTCGGCAATCATCTCGCGAAAGTCGCTCCGCGCGACGGCACGGCATTTGGCATCGTCAATTCGGCCTTGCTCTTTGATCCGCTCTTCAACGGGGCAAGATCAAAGGCGCAGTTCAAGGGGCCGGAGATGACGATGGTGGGCAATGCAGTCATCTCGGCTTCCGTCCTCGTCGCGCTTTCAAAGTCCGGCATCACCTCCCTGGAGGATTTGCGCACGAAAGAATTGCTGATCGCCTCATCCACTCCATCGGGTGACACTTATTTGCTGCCCTTGGCTATGAAGAATGTGTTGGGGCTCAAGCTCAAGATCATCACCGGCTATCCCGGCACGCGCGAAGTGGCGCTGGCACTTGAGAATGGGGAGGTGTTCGGGCGGGTGTGGGATATGGAAGGAATCAAGGCGGCCCGTCCTCAATGGTTGCAGGATGGAACGATCCGCATTCTTGCCCAGCTTGCTCCCAAGCCGGATCGTGCGGTTCCGGCAGGCGTGCCGCTCGCAAAGGACTTGGCGAGCAGCGAGGACGACAAAAAGGTACTCGATGTCATCTTCCTTTCCACCATTCTGGCGCGCCCCTTTGTGGCTCCCCCCGGTCTCCCGCCAGCACGCGCCAAAGCCTTGCAGGATGCATTTTGGGCAAGCCTCCATGACCCCGATTTCCGTTCGGAGATGGAGAAATTGCAATTGACCATTGACCCGATCTCAGGTGCCGATATGGAAAGACTGGTGAGCGAGGCCTATGCCTTGCCGCAGCCATTGATCGACAAGGTGCGCAAGGCACTGACCACCGAGGGCTAGGGGAAGCGTTTGTCTCGTGAACTTGTGATTGTCCACACGTCCGATGTGCATGTGGATCATGGTTATACAGCGCGTGCTCATGCGGGCGATGGGGCCGGACCTTTGCGTATTGTGCTTGATGAGGCGCGCAAGGTGAAGGCTGATCTTGTATTGCTGGTTGGGGATACCTTTGACTCGCATAAAACGCCCCAGCCTTTGATCGAGCGCGTGGCTGATCTCATTCGTGCCGTTGAAATCCCCGTCGTGCTTCTGCCAGGAAATCATGATCCTGTTGTCGAAGATGCGCTCTGGCACAAAAGCGCGTTACGCGATGTCGCCAATCTTCATGTCATCGGTATTGATCATGATGAATGTGTTGGCTTCGAGCCTTTTGATCTAGAGATCTGGGGCAAAGCCCATGCTCATTATGGCGACATGGATCCGCTTGGTACCCTCCCGCAACGACGTGCGCGCTGGCATATTGCACTTGCTCACGGTCATTATGAGCCGCAACCCGACCGCAGCATCAGGCCACGGGCATCATGGTTGATCGGGGATGACGAAATTGATGCTACGGGGGCGGATTATCTCGCGCTCGGCCACTGGAACCGTCATGCGGAAGTTGGGCGCGGCAAGGTGCCGGCCTTTTATTCAGGTTCACCCGACTATGCGCGCAGTGTCAATCTGGTCCGCATCGGGCCGCAAGGCTTGCAAGTGGCACGCCATGCAATTGACTGGCCCTATGACGAAAGAACATCAGGGGAGGTTTTCGAATGAGCGAGAAGGCCGTACCAATCCGGCGCATCATCACGGGTCATGATGCCAATAACAAAGCCAAGGTGATGATTGACGGCATTGCTGACAATATCCGCAGTCCACGTACAGGCCAGTTCACCACGCTGATGTGGTGCACGGATGATATGCCAGCCTCGATGCCTGTTGGAGAAAATGTCGAGGATATGGGCGCCCGCAAGCTTGGTACCTATCCGCCGGTCAATGGCACGCGTTTCATGATTGCGGATTATCCGCCCAATAACGAACCCTTCATGCATCGCACCGAGACGATTGACTATATCGTCATTCTCTCCGGCAAGATTGATATGGAGCTTGATGATGGTGAGGTGGTGACCATGGGGCCGGGCGATGTCATGGTGCAGCGAGGCACCAATCACGCATGGATCAATCGCTATGACGAAGTGTGCCGGATGGTCTTTGTGCTTGTTGATGCAAAGCCGCTGGGCTTCACAGAACATCTGCGGGCTCGCGAAGGCAGCACGCATTGATCAGGCGCAGCAGATGCCGCGCCTGATCAGCCTGGCTCATGCGCGTTTATAAGGACCAAGATCCTTGATGGCAGCTTCCACGAAGGACATGTCAATCACCTGATCGACCGTTGCGCCGTTCTGGATCCAGCCCATCTGATTATAGACGTTCCAGTCTTCCTTCAGCGTTTCGACATTGATCTTGCCATCAGGATCAATGCCGTTTGGTACGATTGTGCGATAGACCTGCGGATCTTTGGTGGCTGTATTGGCAGTCAGCACAGCGATGATTTCTTCCGCATTGGGACCAGCCAATTTGCCGTCTTTCAGTGCGCCATAATAATAGCGCACCCCGCGCAGATAAGCGCGCATGAAGCGCGTGCCCAAATCCCGGTTGCCAGCAATTTTCTCTGGATAGAGAAGCTGCGCCACGGCGTGATAGGGGCGGGTCTTGTCATCTGAAGTTGCCTCGATGGCATAGCCTTCGAGCAGCGTCTTGGTTCCATGCGGCTCAATGGTAAAGGATGCATCCAGCGTATTGTTTTGATGCGCGAGCACATGGTCGGGATAGGACAGATCCACTGTGGTGACGTCATTGAGTTGTAGGCCCGCCATTTTCAGCGCGCCCCACAGGCTGCCCCAGTTGCTATTGCCGGGGCCGTTCATGCCGACCTTCATGCCCTTGAGATCTTTCAGCTCCTTGTAACGTCCGCTGACGACATGGCGCTTGGAGATCAGGCATTTGTTGACACCATAGCCCGGCTGGGACGAAGCCTTGTCGGCAACAACGCGCATTTTGAATCCGCGTGCGACCGCATTGTAGAGACCAGCCGTCACAGAGCCCGCACCCACATCAAGCTGCCCCGCACTCATCGGCGCCACCATGTTGACGCCTGAGTTGAAGGGGATGGTTTTTGCGATGATCCGCTCTTCCTTGAACCAGCCTTTTTTGTCGGCCAGAAAGATTCCGACATCGCTCGCGGAATTCAAAATGCCAATGGACAGTTCAACAGGTGATTGTGCGATTGCCGGCATGGGGAATGTAGACGCCAGCGCTGATGCGCCGGTGCCAGCCAACAGATCACGACGATTAAGGCGGGTCTTGCCGCTCATCTGGTCCTCCCTTGCATGGCTCTTTTTCAGTGAGCCTATGGGGGGAGTGTAATTGGCTTGCGGGCAGTCGGCAATCGGCAGTCTGAGGAGGGTATCGGCAGATACAGAAAGAGGCACCGCGATGGGTGCCTCTCATGACTTGGACCCGATCCCCTCATCCGCCCGCGTTGCGGGCAGCTTCTCCCTGTGGGAGTAGCGGGGCCGCCTTCTCTTACTTCCGCTCTTCCCGGTAAACACCGATCTTCTCCTGCGCTGCGCGGTCGGAGAAGCTGAAGAAGATGGCATCCTTGGAGGCGCGGATGCGTGACCAGACCCATGAAGGGATCGCCACCACATCGCTTTCTTGCGCGGTGAAGGTTTTGCCATCGAGTTCGAGTGTCAGCTCGCCCTCAAGCACGACAATGCTGCGGCCATCGGTCGAGCGCATGGGTTTTGTCTCAAAACCCTTCGGCATATGCGAGAGCCAAGCCGCGATGGTCGGCATGGCCCAATCACCCGTGAGCGGGTTGAGATAGCGCAAGGCATAGCCCAGATGCGGATCGGGATCCGTATTTTCCGCAACCTGCATGAGGGCGGGCTTGCTGCGCGCATAGGTGTAATTGAAGATCGGCGTCGTCAGGCCGAAGGGCGAATGTGGCTGCATCGGCCCCATGCCAGAGCCGAATTCGGACACCGACTGGCCTTCCGCCTTGGTGATGATCTGGCTCTTGTCATTCATGTGGTCCATGAATGCCGCTTCGTAGAAATTGACCATGTGCAGATCAAGACCATCTACCCAGATCACGGGGGACTGGTTTTCCTGACCATGATCATGCCAGCCCATGCTGGGCGTGATGATGAAGTCGCCACGATTCATCGTGGTCTTTTCCCCCGCTACGGCGGTGAAGCCGCCATTGCCTTCAAGCACCATGCGCAGGGCCGAGGCTGTGTGGCGATGGGCGGGCGCAATCTCGCCCGGCATGATGAGCTGGTAACCGGCATACATGGTCGCGGTGATGCGCGAGCCGCCGGGCATAGCGGGGTTTTCAAGAACCAGCACGCGGCGTTCAGCCTCTTCGGCGGTCAGCAGGCTGCCGGCTTCCATCAGCAAGGGTTTGGCCTTGGCGAATTGCCACACATGCGGCGCAAACTTGCTCTTGGGTTCAGCCGGCACAAGGCCCTTCAACACTTCCCATAGAGGCGCCAGCGATTGCGGGGCCAGCGTGTCGTAATATTTGCGGCGCGTCGCGGTGACGGCATCAGTCATCTTGGGGACTCCATCCCATAGCTTGTTTCGGGGTCGAGATTACCACGCTCCTTGCGGCACGCAAAGAAAAGCCCCGGACTTTGCCGGGGCCGGAGGCTTAGTCTTTCTGGCCTTCGATCTTCGGGATGAAGAAGATGAAGAGGTTGGCCAGAATGATCGAGAAGGCCATGAAGTAGAATGTATTGATCAGGCCATACTGTTCTGCGATGGGGCCGCAGACCAGCGGGCCAATGGCCCCGCCAATGGCCTGAATGCCAAACAGCAGGCCAATAGCTGAGCCGCCCATGCCCTTGGGCGTTGCATCAAGCGTCCATGCCTGCAGCACCGCGCGAATGGCAAAGAGGAAGAAGCCAAGACAGGCCACGAAGAAGACAAACCACGGCGTGCCCCCGGCAAAGACCATGAAGACAAGCACAACACCTGTCATCAGGATGGATGACATCATGATGCTGCGGCGCCCCATCTTGTCGGACATTCCACCGGCAATGGGGGCTGCGATGAAGCCGGCCAATTGCAGGACCATCATCACGGCGCCCGTGACGGCGGGGGAATATTTCATCTCATTGGTGAGATAGAGCGGCACGAAAACGAGCAGCGCGCCCTGTGTCGCGGAGCGAAAGGCGGAGCTGACAGAAAGCAGCATTAGCGTCTTGTTCTTCAGCAGGCCGACGAAGCCGCCCATGGCCTTGGTCAGGGCCATGCCGCGGTCCACTTGCTTGGCCTCACCCACTTGCAGGCGACCGAGAAGCCAGAAGATCAGTATGGCCATGAACACGCCGGGGATGACATTCACCACCATGACTTCGCGCCAACCCAGATTGATGTTCAGCGCGAAGCCGCCGACCGCGATGCCGGTGAGCAGAATGCCCGCTACGAAAGGCGCCACTGCATCACCCACATTGCCGCCCATGCCGTGAATGGAGACGACGAGGCCCTTCCGCTCCGGGAAGCGCTGGGCAAGCGTGGGCAGGGCGGTTGGGTGCCAAAGCGTATTGCCAAGGCCGATCACGACCGAGCAGACCAGCAGCACCCAGTAAGAATGGCTGGCCGCCATCAGCGCATAAGGCACGCCGATCCATGCCAGCGAAGTTGCCATCAAGAGGCCCTTGCGACCGACCGAGTCGCAGAGGATCCCGCCTGGAATATTCGAAACGGCGCCAGCCAGCGCTTGTGCGGCCGTGATGGAGGCAATCTGCGTATAGGTCAGGCCGAGTTCCAGACCAATGATCGGGGCCAGAACATAGAAGGTCGCGGGGTACCAATGGGTGAGGGCATGGCCGATGGTGATGAGCCAGACCTCCGCAAAGGAGCGCTTCATCTCTGTCTCTGGAGCCGATGCCACCGCCGTCATGCGCCTTGGTCCTTCCCGGTTTTTCTTGTTGGG
>CAZLBA010000042.1:452-22107 GCA_964557555.1 uncultured Beijerinckia sp. | reverse complement strand
GATGGACAAGTGCACCTATTGCGCTGGTGGTCCTGAAGCCGACTTCTCGACGGTCGAATATGAGAAGTATGGCCGCAACCGTCTGGCGGAAGGCAAGCTGCCGCTCTGCGCCGAAATGTGCTCCACCAAGTCGCTGCTGGCAGGTGATGGCGACATCATCGCCTCCATCTACAAGGAGCGCGTGATGAAGCGTGGTTATGGTTCGGGTGCCTGGGGCTGGAAGACGGCCTATAAGGAAACCATCAACGTCTAACGCAGCAACTTTGAAAGGTCGTGCGATGAACGCATGGGTCAAATCCTTGGTTGCTGCCGCAGCTTTTGCTGTTGTGGCAACCCTGCCTGCGCAAGCGCAGTTCAATAACTTCAACCCCACGAAAGAGGCGGTGAAGGAAGAGCAGCTGCTCAATGCCCTCAAGGGCAGCGATCATGTGGCTGGCCGCATTTCCATCCCTGATGCGAGTGCTGCCAATCTCATCCAGCCGCAGGGCCAGCAATGGCGTGCCTTCCATGAGCAGAAGCTTCCGGTCATCGGCGGCATTGCCATCCTTGGTATGCTCGGTGCTCTGGTGCTGTTCTTCTTCATGCGCGGGCGCATCCGCATTGATAAAGGCTTCTCAGGCGTGACCATCACGCGCTTTGCAAGCCTTGATCGGTTCGCGCATTGGCTGACAGCTGGCTGCTTCATCATTCTCGCCCTGTCGGGCCTCAACATTTCCTTCGGGCGTATGTTGATCCTGCCGCTCTTCGGTGCCGAAACCTTTGCGACGCTGACGGGCTGGGGCAAGATTGCGCATAACTATCTCGCCTTCCCCTTCATGCTCGGTGTCGTGTTGATGTTCGTGCTGTGGGTGAAGGATAACATCCCCAACAAGATCGACCTTGAATGGGTGAAGCAGGGCGGCGGCCTTTTCTCGAAGGGCGTCCATCCGGCTGCCGAGCGTTTCAATGCTGGTCAGAAAATGGTCTTCTGGCTGGTGATCATTGGCGGCATCGTGATGTCGGTGTCAGGTTGGTATCTCCTCTTCCCCTATCAGGCGGGTGGCATTTCCGATCTGCAGCTCTTCACCACCATCCATGCGGTTCTCGGTGTTGTCTTCATCGCAGCCATGCTGGCTCATGCCTATATCGGCTCTGTCGGTATGGAAGGTGCCTTTGATGCGATGGGTACGGGCGAAGTTGATATCAACTGGGCCAAGGAACACCATCCGCTCTGGGTTGAGCAGGAGCAGGCCAAGGGCCGTGCGCCGGCTGTACCGCCCAAGGCCATGCCTGCTGAATAAGGCACGCCATTTTGCATTCGGGGGGACTGTCTGGCACAACCAGGCAGTCCTTTCCTTTTGGAGAGTTTGATGAAGGTCATTGGAGTTGCAGGCTGGAGCGGTGCGGGCAAAACAACTTTGCTCACACGTCTCATTCCGCATCTGACGGGGCAGGGGCTCAAGGTCTCGACGATCAAACACGCGCATCACGCTTTCGACGTGGATGTGCCGGGCAAGGACTCCTATCGTCACCGTGAAGCTGGCGCGACGGAAGTGCTCGTCTCTTCGCGCAACCGTTTCGCTCTCATGCATGAATTGCGCGGCGCGCCCGAAGCCACGCTGCTGGAGCTTTTGGGCAAACTCTCTCCGGTTGATCTCGTGATCATCGAAGGTTTCAAATTCGATCCGCATCCCAAGATCGAGGTGCATCGGCTTGCCAATGAAAAGCCGCTGCTCCACCCGCAAGACAAATTCATCGCCGCCATTGCCAGCGATGCTGTGATGGATGTGCCCATTCCGCTGGTGCATCTCGACGACGTCGCTGCGATTGCCAAACTCATGCTGCAAAAGGCGATGCCCATTGAGGCCCTTCGTGCAGCACTGAAAGCAGGGGCATGAGATGGTGCAGCTCTCCAACGACTGTTTTGCATTTGGCGGAAAGCTCATGCCGGTCGAGGAGGGCGTTGCGCTGATTGCCTCGCGGGTGCGCGCTGTTGAAGGCGTCGAAACCCTGCCTTTGCATTTATGCGACAATCGGGTCTTGGCGGACGATCTGCGCGCACCGGTGCCGCTGCCACTCTTTAACAATTCCGCTGTCGATGGTTATGCTCTTCGCAGCGCTGATCTGCCGATAAATGCAGCGCAGAGTTTCCCCATTGCTGCGCGTGTGCAGGCCGGTTCTGCTGCTGATCCCATTGCACCCGGTACTGCGGTGCGCATCTTCACTGGTGCGCCCATGCCGCCGGGCGCTGATACGGTCTTCATGCAGGAAGATGTGGAACTTGCAGGTCATGAGGTCATCTTGCCTGCGGGCCTGAAGCCTGGTGCCAATATGCGCCCGGCGGGTGAAGATGTTGCGCTTGGCGCACTCGCCATTCCTGCAGGCACACGTCTGCGTCCGCAACATGTGGCGCTTGCAGCGGCGCTGGGGCTCACCACGCTCACCGTGCGCCGGCGCATCCGCGTTGCGATCTTCTCAACGGGGAATGAAGTTGTCGCACCCGGCGAGGCGCGCAGTGCAGCCCAGCTTTTCGACTCCAACCGTTTCATGCTGGCTGCCCTGCTGCGGCGGCTTCATTGCGAGGTGGAGGATCTTGGCATTTTGCGCGATGAGCGCGGACCGCTTGCAATTGCCTTGCAGCAAGCAGCCACGACCCATGATCTTGTGCTGACCTCTGGTGGTGTGTCAGCAGGCGAAGAGGATCATGTGCGGGCTGGTGTGGAGAGCATCGGATCCCTTGTGCTCTGGTCCATGGCCATCAAGCCGGGACGCCCCGTGGCCATGGGCGTTATTGCAGGCACGCCCTTTATCGGCTTGCCGGGCAATCCAGTCGCAAGCTTTGTGACCTTTGCCTATGTGGTGCGCCCTACCATTTTGGCTTTGTCAGGTGCCCGGCCTGAGCCCTTCCATGCCCTGCCGGTACGGTCCAATTTCACCTACAAGAAAAAGAAAGGCCGGCGCGAATATGTCCGCGCCAGCCTCAATCGTCTTGCTGATGGGGCTGTCGAAGCCACCAAATTCCCCCGTGAAGGGGCAGGGCTTTTGTCCTCACTCGCTGAGACAGATGGCCTGGTCGAACTGGGTGAGGATATTGAACGTGTCAGCCCTGGCGACAGCGTGAATTTTCTGTCCTATGCGAGCCTGATCTGATCCGCTCACATGCGGATCAGATTGTGGCCCGGATCGCCCACGCGCGCACTCGACGTGGAAAAGGCATTAGCGGCAGTTTGCTGCTGCGTATTCAGCACGAATGACGCGCCCACCGCCAGCACCAACGAAACTATGACGGCAGAGATGAAAGCCTTCATCGAAGCTACTCCCTCAAGGAAACCTGCCATTGGTATGGCTAGGCCTGCTGCGCAAATCAAGGCCATTTAACGAGGTCTTGAAGCCTTCTCGATGAAATCAACGAGAGCTTCGCGGTCTTTTGCGGAGGTAACCTTTTGTTCGGGCATTTTGGTGCCCGGCGTGACGATGGCTGGCCCCAGTTCGAACAGGCGGCTGATCGTCTCCTTGGTCCAGACAATGTCATGGCGGCCAAAATCGGCTGAATAGTGATAGCCGGGGGCGGTGCCGATGCGACGCCCAATGACGCCGTAAAGGCTGGGCCCCGCGCGATTGCCGCCATCCTTGGTCAATGTGTGGCAAGCAGAACATGCCTTATAGACCTCCGCTCCGGGATGATCCTCAAAGCCTGTTGCGATTTCGCTGGGGCGCTCCAGCACGATCGGGCCGAGATGATCGCCACTGCGCATGTCCCAGCGCCGCACGATCCTGTCACTACCACCCGTCAGCAGGATGCGGCCATCCGGCATATAAGCAAGCGACCAGACCGGCAGGCCGGGTCCATTGAGCGTAAAACGCGGCTTGCCCGTCGCCACATCGAAAATGGTCACCGACCCGCGTGGAGTTGCAGCCGCAATCTCGCGCCCATCAGGCGCAAAGCTGAGTGCGATGATGGGTGTCTCAAATGCGTCGATCTTCAAACGCTGTGTGCCGTCTGGATGCAGGAGAAAGAGCGAACCATCTGCACCGCCTGCGGCAATCTCGCCATTGCGGGAGACAGACAAGGCATTCAGGGCGGTGCCCAGCATGATGTTCTGGCCGCTGCTGCCATCAAGCGGGGTGATGCGCAAAGTGGCATCATAGGCGACTGTGACAAGGCTTTTCTGGTCCGCTGAAAAAGCCACGCCATTCACATTGCCCTGATGCAGCGTGAAGCGTGAGATGAGATCGCCATCGCTGCTGACAAGAGCGAAGCTGCCATCCCATGAGGCGCTGGCAAGACGGCTTCCATCGGCTGACACGGCGAGTGCGGCGATGGGGCCGTCATGCAATTTCTTGAGACTGCGGGGCGAGACGAAATCCGGTCCTTGCCAGATAGCAAGCTGCCCATCTTCGCCGGCCGTTACAAAACGGCCCTGCGGCAGGACAGCAACTGCATTGACCGCGTTTTGATGCGCGCGCAGCACTGCTTGCGCGGAGCCAGTGGGAAGTGACCAGATGATTGCGGAGGAATCAAAGCTGCCGGACAGGGCGCTTGTTCCCTCGCTGCTCACAGCCAAGGCCCGCACCGGGCCGCCATGGCCGCGCAGTTCCTGCGCCTGTGCGCAGCTGGCTGCAAGATAGAGGGCTGAGCTTGCCAGCGCGGCTGCGAGCGAAGTTGCCCGATTATGTCTGAAGGTGAAGAGCATCATACCATCATCCTAGCGCAGCGCTCCCGTCTTTCCACTCAAAGCCTGTTGACCTGACGATGATGAGCCTGCAAGCAGGAGCCATGTCGGTCATTCGTCTCGATCTTGCCGGGCTTAAATGCCCCTTGCCTGTCCTGAAAACCCGCAAGGCTCTTGCGCGTATGGCAACAGGTGACGCGCTGCATGTGATCTGTACCGATCCTATGGCAGCCATTGATATTCCCAATCTCGTAAGGGAAACGGGTGACCATCTCGCGCGCCAGGAAAGCCATGAGACGCGCCTCGTCTTCGAGATCGAGAAGCGCTGACTAGATCAAGATCCCGATCAAGGCCCCCATCAGACAGGTGGCGAGCGTTCCAGACAGGATTGATTTCGGCCCCAGCGCTACAATCTCCGCCCGCCGTTCCGGCGCCATGGTGGAGAGGCCGGCGATCATGATGCCGAGGCTCCCGAAATTGGCAAAGCCGCACAAGGCATAGATCATGATGAGGCGTGATCTTTCGCTCAGGGCCTGTCCCTCAAGTTTGGCCAGCTCCACATAAGCAAGTAACTCGTTGAGCACGGTCTTGATGCCCATCAATTTGCCAGCTGTGACAGCTTCGCCCCAGGGGATACCCATCAGCCAGCAGACCGGCGCCATGATCCAGCCCAGCAGGCGCTCCAGTGAAAGCGGCTCTCCACCGACATGCGGCAACAGGCCCAATAGCGAGTTGCCCAATGCGACGAGTGCGACCAGCACGATGAGCATCGCTGTGATGGACAGAAACAATTCGAGCCCGGATTGCGTACCGCGCACAATCGCATCCATGCTGCTGCTCGCAATAGAAGGCGGATCTTTCAAGCCTTCATCTTCTGCGCCCTTTTCCATTTCAGGCACCATGATCCGGGCGATCACAAGAGCTGCCGGCGCGCTGACGAGCGAAGCGATCATGAGATGGCCGCTGGCCTCTGGCATCACAGGGCGCAACAAAATGGCGTAGAGCACGAAAACAGTGCCGGCAATGCCTGCCATGCCGCCGGTCATGACCATGAATAATTCGCAGCGCGTGAGCCGTGCGAGATAAGGCTTGATGAAGAGTGGCGCTTCCACCATTCCCAAAAACACATTGGCAGCTGTTGACAGGCCAACTGCTCCACTCACACCCAGCGAACGCTGCAACAAGATTGAGAGGCCGCGGATGATCGGTTGCAACAGGCGCCAGTGAAACAGGAGACTGGTCAAGGCGCTGATCACCAGCACGACCGGCAGGGCCTGAAATACGAAGATGAATTGTGCAGCGGGATGGGTGATCTCATAAGGCGTGGCGCCGCCGCCCAGAAATCCAAATGCAAAGGATGTCCCCGCGCGCGTCGCCTGCGCAACAGTCTCGACGGCCGCATTCATTACGGCAATCGCCTGCGCAAGCCATGGTAGCTTGATGAGAAGTGCTGCCATGAGAAAGGTGAGTGCGAGCCCGCCCAAAGCACCACGCAGGCTGACATGACGCCGGTTCTCACCACAAGCCCATGCAAGAGCGAGAAGAACGAAAGCGCCAAATATGGATTGCACAGTGAGCATCCCCGGTCCTTTGTTGCCTGGGGCCGCTTGCATAAGGCGCGGTCCCTTTTCTCGTGCACCCTACCCCTCTATACTGGGGCTATGAAGCTTGGGCCTCTGGCCCCGAATATTGGGCGGAGACCAATGAGTAAGCCAAAGAAGGTCAGTCAGTCAGATTTGCCGCTGTCTGTCTCCAGCGAGGCTTTGCTGGTCGATGGAAGCGACATTGAATTTCGCGAGTTGGTTCATGACATGCTGGCTTTCGGATCCATTGTTCAGGATGTGCGCAACCGCCTTGGCGCGCTGATTGGCCTGTCAGGGACACAATATACAATCCTCATGGCCATTGCGCGTTTGTCTGATCGCTCTACCAATTTGGGCGTGAATGAACTTGCGCGACATCTGCATCTGAGCGGCGCTTTCGTGACCATTGAAGTGAACAATCTTGTTCATGAGGGTCTCGTCTCCAAGATTTCCAATCCTGATGACCGGCGCCGCGTGGTCCTGTCCCTGACTGCTGAGGGGCAAACCAAGCTCAATCTGCTTGGACAGGTGCAGCAGCCCGCTAATGATTCGCTATTTGGAGATCTGTCGCGGGCGGAGTTTCTGGCCTTGCGCAAGATCATGGGCAAATTGGCCGGCACGGGACCATCTACTTTGGCCCTGATCAACTTTCTGGCGCCGGATGGTCAGCTGCCTGTGCAATCAGCTCCCCGCAGGGCACGAAAGACCGCGGCAAGCCGCTAGGCCCTTTTCCCGAATAGCTTTGTTTATTAGCTATTGTTATTTATGAAATCGCATTGCAGAATAAGTTTCCGAAACGGGGGTGAGGTGTTTGCGTGATAGCGCAGCAGCTAATTAACGGCTTGATGCTGGGGGCGATCTATATGTTGGTCGCCGTAGCTTTTACGCTCGCCATAGGCGTGCTGAACTTTCTCAACTTCTCGATTCCCGGTCTCTTCATGGCCGCTGGCATGATTGCCTTTGGTGCCTTGAAGATGGGGTGGCATTGGACGGCAGCACTGGGTGCTGCCTTTTTCCTGTGTGCCTTGATCGCCCTTGTTGTAGAGCGGCTTGCCTATCGACCGATGATGGGCGGAGATGTTGAAGTGCCGCTCGTCTCTTCGCTGGGCTTTCTCGTCCTGCTGGAAAATCTTGCTCTCATCCGCTTCGGGTCAGATCAGCAAGCCTTCCCGGTTCTTTTGGGCGATATGAATTTGCGGCTTGGCGGATTGGTGATCGGCTCGGCGCAAATCGTGTCGCTGGGCTTTTCTGTGGCCGTCGTGCTTTGGCTGACATGGTTTCTGTCATCAACCAATACAGGGCGCAAAGTGCGTGCTGTTGCGGAAAATGCCGAAAGCGCGCGCATTCTTGGCATCAATATATCAAGGCTCGTTCCGCAGCTTTTCGTGGGCAGCGCCTTGCTGACGGCCTTGGCGGGCATTCTCTTTGCTCTCAATTATCAGCAGGTCTCGCCCTTCATGGGTGAGATTGTCGGCTTCAAAGGCATTGCCGCCATGATCATTGGCGGCATGGGCTCCATCTGGGGCGCGGTTCTGGGCGGCCTGCTGATCGGCATTGTGGAAGTGGCCTCGATCGCGACTTTTGGCGCCAATGTCGTCGATCTAACTGTCTATGGGCTCTTGCTGCTCATTTTGATCGTGCGGCCGCAGGGCTTGCTGGGGCGCCCACCAGGCCGGGAGAAGCTGTGATGAGCGGCTATCTGACGGGCGTTCTTGTAACGCTGGCATTCAATATCATCGCCGCCTATGCCGTATATCTTCCGCTTGCTGCCGGGCAGCTCAATCTCGGCATCGCAGGCTTTATGGCGATTGGCGCATATGGTGCAGCCTTTCTCACCAATGAATTGCATTGGCCGATTTGGGCAGCTGTCGCATTCAGCGGCAGTCTCGCCGGGTTTTGCGGCATCCTGATTGGCGTGCCTGTGTTGCGTACGCATGGCATCTATCTCGCGCTGGCGACATTCGCGCTGGGCCATGTGATCGCGGCCATCTTCCTCAATCTTGAAGTGGTGGGAGCGGCGGCGGGCTATCCCGTCTCTGCCTATGCGCCACCCATGGCCATCTTCATCTGCGCGGCAGGTGTAGTGGCCTTGATGGTCTATATCTCCACCACGCGCTTTGCCCTCTATCTCACAGCGGTCAAGAATGATCCGACTGTTGCGGATCTTCTTGGCATTTCGGTGCGCAGCATTCAGGTGGCGGCATTTGCCATTGGTGCGGCAGTCGCAGGCTTTGGCGGTGCGCTTTATGCGCATCACTATAACTTCGTCGAGGCGCAGCATTTCGACGTGGCGCTCAGCGTTTTCACCGTTCTGTATGTTTTGTTTGGCGGCACGCAATCGGTATGGGGGCCGCTGGTGGGGGCCATGTTCTTCACCATTGTTCCTGAGCTACTGCGCTCCAGTGAACATTGGCGCTATGCCCTTTTTGCAATCTTCATCATTCTCTTCATGGCCATTCGTCCACAGGGCCTCATCACGGCTGACCTGTTCCGCTGGCGCAGGGGAGATGTGAAATGACCCCCGCTTTGAAAGTTGACGGGCTGACGAAATATTTCGGCGGCGTGCGTGCGGTCAGTGATTTGTGTTTCGAGGCGCATAGCGGCCAGACGCTTGGTCTGATCGGCCCGAACGGCGCTGGTAAAACAACCGTCTTCAATCTTATCAGCGGTGTTTACCCGGTGGATTTGGGACGTGTTGAAGTCCATGGGCGTGACATCACCCATATGCCCTCGCGCCAGCGCGTGCGTGTGGGGCTTGCGCGCAATTTCCAGAATGTGCGGCTCATGCCGCATTTAACCGTGCTGGAAAATCTTCTCGTGGGTCAGCATGTGCGTGCGGCTTCGTTCACGGATCTGCTCATTCCCTATCGCCTCATCCCCAATCATCGCTGGAAGCGCGAAGCGCGCGAGGCTCTGGCAGAATGCGGGCTTGAAGCCTATGCCAATGAGGCCGTTCAGGCATTGCCTTACGGTGTGCGCAAACAAGTTGACCTCATCCGTGCCACGCTGGCAGGCGCTCGGCTTCTGATGCTTGATGAGCCGGCCGCAGGTCTCAATCCTACCGAATCCAACGCCTTGCGCGATCATTTGCGCAGCCTCAAGGCGCGCGGCATCACGCTGCTGCTGGTCGAACATGATATGCATTTCGTCAGCAGCATTTGCGACCAGATTGTTGTGCTGAATTTCGGTGAGAAGATCGCTGAAGGCAGCTTTGATCAGGTGCGTCAGGACGCCAGAGTGCGCGAAGCCTATCTCGGTCAGGAGGGCGACTGACATGGCGCTTCTGGAATTGCGCAATATCAGCGTTCGTTATGGCCGCGTTCAGGCTTTGCAGGACGTCTCGCTTCGCATTGAGCAGAATGAAATCCACACCGTTCTGGGTGCCAATGGTGCAGGCAAAAGCACTTTGCTGCGGGCCCTTCTCGGCGTCACGCCTTTGCAGTCGGGGCAGATCCTGTTCGAGGGTGAAGATATCAGCAAATTGAGTGTGCCCCAGCGTGTCGATCGCGGCCTTGTGCTCGTGCCGGAAGGCCGACGCATCCTCATCTCCCTCAGTGTCGAAGAAAATCTTCTTCTGGGCGCGCATCGGCGCAGTGATCATCGTCAGACCCGCGAAGAGATTGATGCGATCTATCAGCGTTTCCCCAATTTGAAAGAGCGCCGCTCCATGGCCGCGTCCTGCCTGTCAGGTGGTGAGCAGCAGATGCTTGCGGTTGGACGCGCCATGATGGCCAGACCCAAGCTGATGATGCTTGATGAACCCTCGCTTGGCCTTTCACCGCTCTTCGTCACGCGTATCTTTGACCTCATGCGCGAATTGAATGGCGGCGGCCTTGCCATTCTTCTCGTCGAGCAGAATGCTGGTAAAGCACTTGCTTTGGCTCACAAAGCCAGTGTGCTTGAATTGGGCAAGGTCACCATGGCGGGTGATCCAACGAGCTTGGCAGCTGATCCAAGGCTGCGCGAGGCTTATCTCGGTGGCGGGGAAGCAAGCACCGGGACGAGGTAAAAACAAAAAAACGATCAACAGCAAACGGAGAGAGCGATGAAAAAACTTCTTCTGGCAACCGCCGCTGTTCTAGTCAGCGCAAGCTATAGCGTGAATGCACAAGAGCTGATCATTGGCTACATGATGGCCAAGAGCGGGCCTTATGTGAGTCTCGCCAATACAAATGAAATCGCCGTAGACATGGCGGTGGAAGAGATCAACGCCAAAGGTGGCGTCAATGGCAAGAAGATCCGTGTTGTGAAATTTGACACTGCTGGTGATCCCAAGCAGGCAACGACAGCCCTTCGCAAATTCGCTGCTGACGACAATGTTCTGGCGGTGATCGGTCCCTTCTCATCATCGGAAGTGCGTACGACCTTCCCGGTGGGCGAGCGTGAAGGCGTCGTCCAAATGTCCATGGCGTCTTCTGCGCCGGGCTTGACCAAGGGCTTCAGCTACGGCTTCCGCAACACGACCGATGAAGGCATCGTGCTTGATGAAGTGGCCGCAGCCATCAAGGCCAAGGGCTTGCCCGCGAAGACGGGCGTTGCGGCTTTCGCAACCGATGACGTTGTGTCGAAGTCGATTGGTACCGCAGTCGTGCCCTCGCTCTTCAAGAAGCACAATATCGACCTCAAGGGCTCGGTTGATTTCCAGTTCGCAGCTTTCGATCTCTCGCCTCAGGTCGCCAAGATCAAGGAAATGGCTCCTGATATCGTTGGCCTTGGCTCACCGCCCGAAGGAGCGATCAATCTGTCCAAGGAGCTGAAGCGTCAGGGCGTCAATACGCGCGTGATTGGCGGCACCACCATTGCGGACCCGGAGCTGCCGCGCCGTATGGATGGTGCAGGTGAGAATCTCACCATCGGCACGACCTTCTTCGGTGAAGCAAGCCCGCAGGCCAAAGCCTTCACGGCTGAATTTGCCAAGCGCAGCAAGGCTGCCGGTCTGCCGCGCCATGAGCCCAATCAGTTCGACGGTTCTGTCTATGACATCGTCTATCTTTATGCTGAGGGCATGAAGCGCGCCAATGTCACCGGCGACAAGGGCAAGCTTGCAGCTGAGCGTACCGCGCTGCGCGATGCCTTGGCTGGCATCAAGGATCTGCCGCTGCTCGAAGGCAGAATCTCCTTCAATGCTGATCGTGATGCTGTGAAGCCGGTTTATGTTCTGGAAGTGAAGAGCGGCAAGTGGTCGCTGCTCGATACCCGCATTCCGAAGTAAGCCAATCAAAAAGGCGACGCTTGCGGGCGTCGCCTCAGAGAGTGGAAGGGGCCGCTTTTGCGGCCCTTTTTATTCGGCCGCTGCAGGCAGCGTGATCTCATCTTCAAGCCGGTAGCTGGCCAGCATGTCGTCCACCATGGAGGTGGCTGCCTTCCAGTCATAGGTGCGAGCGGAGTGATTCTTCACCACGAAGCTCGCACCCGCGTAGAACATTTCATATTGCGTATGACGCGAGGCAAATTCAGAGCCGACAGCATCCCAGGCGAGCTTGAAGAATTTCACACGCTCATCAGCGCCCACCACCGGTGATTGCTGCGTCTTGCGAATAAGCGATGCAATCTGCGGGTTCTCAAAATCATGTACAGAAGAAGGCAACATGATCATGCCGCCGCCCGCGAGGTCACGCAGCGTGTTGATGACCTTGCTATAGGTCTGCTGGGCCATGGTCTGTGCGGCATAAAGCGTGTGGCGATCAGGGATGAAATAATCACCGCGATAGCTGCCCTTGGCTTCCATCGCTGCAACAAAAGCGTCCACCATCGACGCTTCAGCGGCAAGCTGACCGAGGGTTTCTTTCACCTGCGGGAAATTGCTCGTGCCATTCACTTCTGTGATGCGCTGGGCAAGGCCAACAAGGAACTTCATCTTCACAGACAGGCGGATCTGGGCTTGATAGTTTTGATAAACATGCGCAGGTGTGGACTGGAACTGCGCATTGGTCATGGCGCGATCATCAATGATGAAGACACGATCCCACGGCACTTTGACATCATCAAAATAGAGAACCGCATCATTTTCATCGAAGCGGCTCGCCAGCGGATTGTCGAAGACCGAGGTGGCTGAAGCCTCATAAGATTTGCGCGACAGGATCTTCAGCCCCTTCGCATTCATCGGAATGGCGAAAGAGACAGCATAGGGCTCATCACCGGGCTGCAAAGGCTGAATGCAGGTAACGAAGACTTCATTCGCCATGATGCCGCCGGTTGCCAGCATTTTGGCACCGCGCACGGTAATGCCCTGCGCATCGCGATCAACCACGCCAGCCGACAGCCAAGGGTCCTGCTGCTGAGAAGCAATCTTCGAACGGTCCGCCTGCGGATTGATGATCACGTAAGTGAGGTAGAGGTCATTGTCGCGGGCATAGCGATAATAATCGGCCAGAGCTGCAGCGCGCTTCTTGTCATAGGCTTCGAAAACATCAAGGCCCATAAACATGCCGGAAATGCAGGAGGCGACATGATCAGGTGCACGGCCCAGAAAGCCGCCATGCAGACGGGTCCAGCTTTCAAGAGCCTTGCGGCGCGTCTTGAGATCCTCGTAGCTCTTCGGCAACTGCCAAATGCGGTTCGCGCGCGTGCCGGTCTCGGTTTCAAAGGTCATCAGCTCGCGATTTTCAGGCGCGCTGTGATAGTCAAACATCTTTGCCACCGAGGCGACTGCGCCGCGATAGGCATGATGGGTGGTGGCATCCTTCACCAGCTGACCGTCCAGAAAGATCTCGCGACCGTCGCGCAGGCTCTCGGTGTGCTGGGCTCCGTTCTTGATCATGATTATGGCCTCGCTGTGCTGGGAAGGGCGGGCCGGCCCCTCCAAAATTAGCTTTGTAACAAAGCTACCGTGCTCTCCGGGTTCCTGTCAATGGGGCGGGCTTGTGCCTAGCGCCTTGCGCTATCGCTGCGGCTGATGATGCGCGCCATGGCCCAGCCCGGCCCGCCTGAGCGGATATAGAAGGTCCATACCGCACCATTGCTGCCTTCAATGACATAGAGCGGCAGAACATCGCGGGCGGATTTCTCGATGTTGTTGATGAGGTCCATCAGCAACAGATCGTCAGGCTGGCGGCCCTGAATGGTTGCCAGGCGGGTTTGGATGCCGGCTTCTTTCAGCTCCACATTTCCCCATGCGGCGACAATGACTCTGTCAGGCCCCAATTGCTTGACGATGCGGCGCGGCTCCATGTCGAACCGCTTCGAATAGGCCGCGATGACTTCTTCCGCCGCTTTCTCGGTCATTGGAATTTTGTCGAAGGTCTGGCTCAACAGTTGCAGCCGGTCACTGCGATCAAGAAACAGCGAAGTTGCTGCAGAAACTTGCTTGAATTCTTTCTTTTTACGGCATTCGCGGGCTGCACCCGTCCAAGGGCTGCGGGTGCAATCAAACCGCTCAAGATCTTGGGCGCTGACCCGCGCGCCCAAGGTAAAGCCTTCGATAGCGAAGGTTTGCTGCTCCTGCTGCGCGAGCGCGGGTGCAGCAAGGGCGAGGCTCAGAACCAAGAGCAAATGCCGACAAGAGCAACGCACCGAAACCTCGATAAATGCGGCCAATCCCAAGACCTTGAGCCTAGCACTGGCCCACTGGCACGGCAAACCTCAGAAAAGCCTGACCAATGCCCTGTTTCTGTGGACGAATCGCTGCCGGTCACCCCCTCTTGGGTTGCCGGATATGGGCCAATTTGGTCGATTACCCAACCGGCGCAGGGGCGCCAGAAAAGGGGCAGCATCAATGCTAGAAAAGCTATTCCAGCTTGAGGCCAATGGCACCACTGTGCGCCGTGAGGTGATTGCAGGTCTGACGACCTTCCTCACGATGGCCTATATCATCTTCGTCAATCCTTCGATCCTGCAAGTTGCAGGGATGGATTTTGGCGCCGTCTTCATGGCGACCTGTTTGGCTGCTGCCTTTGGCAGTGCCTTCATGGGCCTTTACGCGAATTACCCTATCGCACTTGCTCCCGGCATGGGGCTCAATGCCTATTTCACCTTCGGTGTCGTCAAGGGCATGGGCTATAGCTGGGAAGTCGCGCTGGGTGCGGTGTTTATCTCAGGCCTTCTCTTCCTCGTCATCTCGCTCGTGAAGCTGCGTGAGATGATCGTCAATGCGATCCCGATGTCGATGAAATTGGGCATTGCAGCCGGGATAGGACTCTTTCTGGCAATCATTGCCCTGAAGAATGCCAATGTCGTGGCGGCGCATCCGGCCACCTATGTCACCATGGGGGACGTCAAGAGCCTTCCGGTTTTGCTGTCAGCTCTTGGCTTTGCCTTGATCGCTGCCTTGTCTGCGCGCCGCGTGCCGGGCGCCATCATCATCTCGATTTTGCTTGTGACGATCATCTCGATTCCGCTTGGTCTGACGGAGTTCAAGGGTATCGCCTCTGCGCCGCCGTCCATGGCGCCGACCTTCCTCAAGATGGATATCATGGGCGCACTTGAGGTCGGGCTCTGGGCGATCATCTTCGTCTTCCTGTTTGTGGACCTCTTCGACAATACCGGCACGCTGATCGGTGTTGCCCATCGCGGCGGGTTCCTCGACAAGGATGGCAAGCTGCCGCGTATCGGCAAAGCACTTGTGGTTGACTCTGCCTCTGCCAGTGTGGGTGCGGCACTGGGAACCTCCACCACCACAAGCTATATCGAAAGCACAGCTGGCGTTGATGCAGGCGGTCGCACCGGTCTTACGGCGGTTGTCGTGGCATTGTGCTTTGCGCTGGCGATTTTCTTCGCACCATTGGCGGGCACTGTGCCTGCTTTCGCGACGGCACCAGCCCTGCTCTATGTCGCCTGTTTGATGGCAATGAGCTTCAAGGATCTTGATTGGGAAGATGTGACGGAATTCGTGCCAGCTGTCATCACAGCGATTACGATGCCGCTCACCTTCTCCATCGCCCATGGCATCGGCATTGGTTTCATCTGCTATGCGGCAATCAAGATCCTGTCGGGTCGCGCAGGTGAAATGAAGATTGCCGTCCCGATCATTGCCGTCTTATTTGCCGTAAAACTCGCCGTCGGCTGAGTTTGCGTTTGACGCAACAAAGGCCATGGGCCCGCAAAGGCCCATGGCTTTTTCATTCGCGTGTCAGTTCGGCTGCGCGTTTCACCACATGAGCTGGCGTCTTGTAGAAATTGGCCATCAGCTCCTGAATGCGTTCGCCCGTCATGGGTATGAAATCAACGCCGATACGTTTGCCGTCGGCCAGGGTTTCCGGGTCGCGCATCGTATCTGCCAGCGCCTTGCGCAGAGCCAGAACACGATCAGCGGGAACGCCGGGTGGAGCTGCAAGCGGGCGCGTGATTTCAGATGGACGGAAGATCAATTCTCCGAGCTGGCGCTCCTCATCACTCTTCATGAGATCGCCAGCACTTGTTGCGTCCCCAAAGAGAGGAACCTTGCGGTCGAGTCCGGCCTGAAAGATGATCTTCATGTCATTCGAGTTGAAGTAATTCATATAGGTGCCACGCACAGTTGACTCATACATACCGCAGCTTGCTTGCGCTTCGCCTGTCTGCATGGCGAGGTTGATTTCATTGGTGCCCTTATAGCCGTTGATGACCTGCACAGGCGCCTTGAAATATTTCTTGAAGAAGACGGGGTAAACACCTGTCTCAGCCTCTGGAGAGGTTGAACCAAAAACAACGGTCTTTTTGGCTTTCAGCAACTCATCAAAGCTGGTGATGTTTTGTCCTGCACCGCGCCACAGCGCACAGGCATTCACATCGCTATGCATGGAGCCGATCCAGTTGAAACGGGCAGGATCGGCCTTCACATTGGCGTTGCCGCGCAAGGGTTCGAGCATCAGGAGCGAGGCAAAGACGCCCAGCGTCAAGCCGTCGCGTGGTGCAGCATTGAAGAGGTAATTCACGACATTCAAGCTGCCGCTGCCGGGCATGTTGGACACAACAACGGTGGGGTTGCCGGGGATGTGCTTGCCAAGATGACGCGCCACAATGCGCGCAGTCGTGTCATATCCCCCACCCACGCCATAGCCAACTTGAATGGTCAGCGTCTTGCCGCGGTAAAATTCTTCCGGCGTTTGCGCCAGCGCTGTTGCGGAGAATATCAGGGCAATAGCCGTAGCCGTTGCAAAAGCCCGTTGCATCATGTCGTCCTCCCGCCCGCCCGCTGTTGCGCAGGTTCAGGCCGCCCCAGTATCGGGGCCTTGAGATCACATGTCAAAAGGCCGGGGAAAGGAAGGCGGCCTCTGCTGGAGGGGCCGCTTTCCGTTCAGGAACGCTTTAGCGCCTCATCTACCAGGGCGCTGGCGCGGGTGAAATCATAATTGCGATACATATTCATCTTCACCAGATGCGAGGCGCCACCATAGAATTTTTCATACTGCTGATGCCGGTTGCCAAATTCGGTCCCGATAAAATCCCATGCCAGCCGCATCAGCTTCACACGATCACGCGCCTCAATCCCGTTAGAGACAAAGTAGCGGCTGACATCGGCCGCCGTTTCGGGACTCTCGAAGTCCTTCACTGAAGAGGGAAGGGTGATCATGCCGGCACCTGTCAGCTCACGCACGATATCGACCATATGCGGATTGATTTGCGACTGCAGTGCCATGACAGCGTAAAGGGCGGCCTTGCTCGGCCATGCAATGCCATCGCTGTCAATGACGCCACTCACCTCATGCGACAGAAGCATGTTCTCGACAATCGAGGCATAGGCAGCGAGTTCGCCCATCTCCACCTGAACAGGTGGAACGCCATCATTGCCGGTCGCCTCATTCATCCGCTTGGCCAAGCCCAGCAAGAAGCGCAGCTTGGTAGCATAACGCGCTTGTGCTTGGTGATTGCCATAGGAATGCGAGGGCGTTTGCCACCACTGGTTGAAGCACAAGTCCAGATTACGATAGATGAAAACATGTTCCCAAGGCACATGCACATCATCCAGAACCACGAAGCAATCTGTCTCGTCATAGCGCGATGTAAGCGGATAATCCTCAGGATTGGTCGCGCTGAGCGCAAAGGCACGGCGTGAGTAAAGCCGAAGACCAGGCGCATCCATGGGGATCACGACGCTGATTGCATAATTCTCATCGCCGGGACGCAACGGATGAATGTTGCTGATCTGAACATAATCCGCATAGACGGCACCCGTGGCAAGCTGCTGCCCCCCTTTGAGGACAATGCCGGAATCCGTCTCCTTTACAACACCTGCATAAAGATGCGGATCGCTTTGTTGATGGGCGGGCTTGCTGCGGTCAATCTGCGGAGGCACGATGGCATAAGTGACATATTGATGATTGTCGCGAATATGCTTGTAGAAATTGACGACATTCTGCGCAAACTGTTTGCCACCGCGCGCGAAGAAATCTGGCTTGGCTGCAAAACCTGCAAAGAAATTCCCGACATGATCAGGCGTACGGCCCATGAGGCCAAAGGTCTGCCCTGCCCAAGCTTCTGCCGCGAGGCGTTTTGACTTCAGATCGTTCAGCGAATGCGCAATCTGATAGCAGCGCCACACCGGCAGGCCTGTATCTGGCGACGTAAAGGTCATCACGTCGCGATTTTCAGGCGCTGCCGCAAAATCAAACAGTGAGGCCATGGTCGCAGCACCCCCGCGAAAGGCAGGGTGGGTGGTTGGATCCTTGACCCGCTCACCTTCGACGTAAACGTTGCGCTCCTTGTGCTTCAGGTCCTCCAGGAACTGACGTCCGGTCCTCATGCCCTGCAGGGCGCCGGCGGGGATCTGGGGAATGGCGTTCATGTAAGCCTCCTGAATTTATATTCGAATTGAAGCTATTTTTTGTAACTATGTCAAGTAGCTTCTCTCTGGCGAAAGGCTTGGGCTTTGCCTATATGGGCTGCATATCTCAGGATCGCTCATGTCCAGTTATCAGCCAAAGTTGACCACCTCGCGGCCGGAACTTCTTGTCAAAGGCTCTGACGAGCAGTTCCGCCGGATGCTGTATATGTTGGTGCAGAGTGTTTCACGGCTGCTTGCTTTTCGGGACGCCTTTGGTCGGCAACTCGACATTACGCCGGGTCAGTTCGCCGTGCTCATGAGCGTTGCGCATTTGCAAGGCGCACATGGAGTCTCCATCCGCGATATTGCTGACCATGTTGCCATGGCTGCTCCCCATGTGACGACCGAGGTTGGCAAGCTTGAGAAAGCCGGCTTCGTTCATAAAAAGCCAAGCCCTTTCGACGGGCGCAGTGTGCTCGTTTCCCTCTCCCGCAACGGACGCAATGCGGTTGAGACCATCATGCCGCTTGTCTGCGAGGTGAATGACACGCTCTTTGCTGAGCTTGACGCAAAAACCATGGCAAAGGTGCATGACTTCGCATCGCATGTCGTTGCCAATGCCGATGTCGCAATGGCGCAGTTGCGCCGTCGATATCCTGCCAGGAAATCAAGCTCGAAGGGGCTTTGACTTTAGCAAAATCGCTCTTTTTAAGCTCCTTCTCAGCTCGAAGCGACAGCTTGGCTACAGTAAAATATTTGCAATTTGTGCGCATCTTTCTGCATCAGAGGTGCGCCATGATGAATGTTTTTGTGTGGGTGATTCTTCTCACCGTGTTGGTGCAACTTTTCCTGATCGCCCGTGATGATCTTCAACATCTGCGAATATCGAACCGCGCGAATCTGATCCTTGCGATGACCTATTTGCCCTATGCTGCTCTCACGCAGGACGCCGCGGAGATCATGATGCATGTCATAACAGCTGGATTGATTTTCTTCGCGTTGCTTTGGCCCTTTGCCAGGAACATGTTGGGCGGAGGTGATGTGAAATTTCTCAGCACTGGAGCTTTGTGGATTGGCCCGCAAAACTTGTCCTTCTTCATGATTACATTGCTGGTGAGTTTGATTCTGTATCTTGCCGGTGCGCGCATGGGCCTGTTGCGAATGCATCAAGAGGGAAAATTGCACCGCATTCCCTTTGGTCCGAGCGGCGCTTTGGCGCTGGCAACAACGCTGGGCGCGAGCGCCTTTGTCTAAGCTATTTCAATGCCTTAGATTAACCACGAGTCGTTACATTCATTGATAAATTAGAAACCTTCTGCAAGTTTTTCCTTGGGTTCGATCAACACCCAAGGAGAAAAAAATGCTGCACTTCATCACCAAGCTGAAAACTTCTGAAGAAGGCGTGACGGCGATTGAATATGGCCTCATCGCCGCCCTTATCGCTGTTGTGATCATCACCGCTGTCACCTCTGTCGGCACTGATCTGAAGACCGTCTTCACGACCATTTCCACCAAGCTTGCCGCTGCGGTTGCGACACCCTGAACCATATTGATCGGGTCTGAGCGGAGTAACACATCATGTTTGGCCGCAAACCTTCGTTCGGACCCGACCATTCGCAACAGATTTCGACCGTCAACTTGGACGAGCGAAGCGACAAAAATAACTTAGCGGCGACTGACCAGCGCCCTTCCTTGCAAAGCGAATTGAAAGCGCGGCTTCTTACCCTTTTTCTGGACTCCATTGATGTAACAGAGCTTGCCAAACATTCATCAGAAGCTGCGCGCCGAGAGGTTGCGGTGGTTCTCACGCAAATTGTAGAGCGCGAAAAAATTGCGCTCGCGCTGCATGAGCAGCAGGCTCTCATCAAAGCCATCACCGATGATGTCCTGGGCTTTGGTCCACTGGAGCCTTTGCTCGCCCGCGACGATATTGCCGATATCATGGTGAGCGGAACAAACGAGATTTACATTGAAACGGGCGGCAAGCTGCAGAAATGCGATTTGCGTTTCACAGATGAGGGACAGCTTGTTAGCGTCTGCCAGCGCATCGTGAGCCAGGTTGGCCGCCGCGTTGATGAATCCTCCCCCATTTGCGATGCGCGCCTTCTCGATGGTTCTCGTGTCAACGTCATTCTTCCGCCTTTGGCTATTGATGGGCCTTCCCTTACCATTCGCAAATTCCGCCGAGACAAGCTGACGCTTGATGAGCTTGTTCGTTTTGGCAGCATCTCGCCAGAAGGTGCCGAGATCCTCAAGATCATTGGACGAGTGCGTTGTAACGTTCTCATTTCGGGCGGTACAGGCTCAGGCAAGACAACTTTGCTCAATTGTCTCACCCGTTTTATTGATCATGATGAGCGCATCATCACCTGCGAAGATTCCGCCGAATTGCAGTTACAGCAGCCTCATGTGGTTCGGCTCGAAACCCGACCTGCCAATATGGAAGGGGAGGGCACAATCACGATGCGCGATCTGGTGCGAAATTGTCTGCGCATGCGTCCCGAACGGATCGTTGTTGGTGAGGTTCGCGGCCCTGAAGCGTTCGATCTCTTGCAGGCGATGAATACCGGCCATGATGGTTCCATGGGAACTCTTCATGCGAATTCCCCGCGCGAAGCCATCTCGCGCCTGGAAGCCATGATCACCATGGGTGGCTTTACGCTCCCCGCGCGGACGATCCGCGAGATGATCACAAGCTCCATTGATGTGATTGTACAGACGCAACGTTTGCGTGATGGTTCGCGTCGCATCACACATGTAACCGAACTGATGGGCATGGAAGGAGATGTGCCAATCTCACAAGATATCTTTGTCTATGACATCCTCGGTGAAGATGAGCGCGGCCGCCTACTTGGACAGCATAGATCAACAGGCATAGGCCGGCCACGGTTTTGGACCCGTGCAAAATATTACGGTGAAGAAAAACGCCTCTTTGCTGCGCTTGAAGCTGCCATGACAAAAGGATCGGCAGCATGACCGGACAGGCTGCAGTCATTCTTGCTCTTGTGGCACTCACCTGCGCTTGTCTTTCAGCGCTGTTTTACCTGACATGGCGCAAAAGGGCATCCGGCCTCGCGCATCGTCTCAGCGAACTGAAGGCAGATAAGCCGCCCTCAATGGGAACGACAAAGACATCGCCGGCCAAAGCCGTTCTACTGCCTGCCGTAGCAGGCTTCATGACAACAGGCGCAGTGACTTATTTTTCGGGGCTGCCTCTTTGGGCGATCGGGCTTTTTTGCGTGATCAGCATTTTCATCACGCCATGGTTCGTCAGGAAGAGACAACATGACAAAGAGCTAAAGGCATTTGCCGAGGAATTCCCAAACGCACTCGATGTGATCATTCGCGGTGTGAAAGCTGGCTTGCCACTGGTTGAAGGCATAAAGACCATCGCAAAAGATGGTCGTGAGCCTGTGCGGAGTCATTTCGCACATATTGTAGAAGATCAGTCAGTGGGCCTCCCGCTCAACGAAGCTGTGGATCGTTTTGCTGCGCGTCTGAACACGGCTGAGGCCCGATTTTTCGCTATTGTTGTCGGGATTCAATCGAAATCCGGCGGAAGTTTTTCGGAAGCTCTGACCAATCTCACCAATGTCATCCGCGAACGGCATAAAATGCGGCGGAAGATTAGGGCACTGAGTGCTGAAGCCAAAGCATCAGCCATGATCATCGGTGCCTTGCCAATTGTCGTTGCCTTGCTGATCCATGTGACGAGTCCGCATTACATTGCACTATTGTTT
>CAZLBA010000042.1:0-442 GCA_964557555.1 uncultured Beijerinckia sp. | reverse complement strand
GCATCACTGTTCTGATCGCCTGCGGAATTTGGATGGCTATGGGCATCGTGGTGATGCGCAAAATGATCAACTTTGATTTTTAGGGGGCCACTTATGACGCATGGTGAAACCATCATCCTCCTCTTTGCGACCTTCGCGGCGGCTTTCGCATCCATTGCAGCCCTTGGAGCCTGGCTGTTGTGGCGTCCACGCGCGACGATTGCGCAACGTATCCGCGCCTTTCAAACAAGCCCTGTTATATCTATGTCGGGTGCTGCTCTTGGTACCGCCGCGCCTGATTTTTTCCAAACAATCCATGGGCAGCTCCGCCTTCAACAGCACAGTCTTGACGAAAACAGCTTGGGCGACCTTCGGCGTGCCGGGTTCCGCGGTCGCTCTCCTGTCGTGATCTTTCAGACGATCCGTGTTCTTTTTCCACCTCTGGCAGCATTCGCCACTTTTT